>JAHEDQ010000045.1 GCA_024641125.1 Candidatus Competibacteraceae bacterium
GGTTCGTCCAGCAGCAGTATGGGACGCCGTCGGACCAGTGCCCGCGCCAAGGCCACACGCTGGCGTTGCCCACCGGACAGCTCGGACGGCAGGCGCGCCCCGAGACCGGCCAGACCCACCTGGTCCAGGGCCAGGGCGACGCGGGCATGGTGGTCGCGGCTGAGCTTGAGACCGGGATCGATACCAAGACCGATGTTGGCGGTGACATCCAGATGGGCAAACAAATTGTGCTCCTGGAACACGGTGGTGACGGGACGACGGGCCGGTGGCCAGTCGGTCACATCCTGCCCCGCCAGAACGACGCGACCCGACGTGGGCTGCTCGAATCCAGCCACCAGGGCCAACAAGGTCGATTTACCGGCGCCGCTGGGCCCGATCAGGGCGAGGCATTCCCCCGTTGCCACGGTGAGATTGAAGGCCAGAGTCATATCCGGGTAAGCCAGGGTGACGTGGTTCAGCTCAAGCACGCGCCCGGCCGCCAATGACGCGCTCGATGCCGCCGAACAGCATCAGGCTCAAGGTCAACAAAAACAACGCGGTGACCGCGGCCTCACCCATTTGATAGCCGGCCAGGCGCTGGTAGAGCAACAGGGGCAGCGTGGAAACGTCCTGGCTGCCGAACAAAGCCACGACGCCCAGATCGCCGGTGGAAAGGGCGGCGCACAGGGCCAGAGACAAGCCGACCGGCTGCCGCAGCAAGGGCCACTCCACCATGCGCACCCGATCCCAGCCACCAATGCCCAGGCTGGCGCACAGGCGATCGTGCTGCTGGGTGACGCGGGTCATGGGCGGGCCCAACACCCGAATGACATAGGGCAACCCCATCAGAGCGTTGACGATGACGATCAGCAGCGGACTCCAGGTGAACACATCGACCAGTGGGCGCAATGCAATAAAGAACCCGGTGCCCAATACCAGCGGAGGGATGACCAGGATCAGCGATCCGCAGAGTTCGGTGGCCTCCGCCAGGCCGGTACGACGCCGGTTGATGCGCAACTCGCGACTGGTGATCAGTATTCCCACGCCCGCCAGCACGGCCAGGGCGCTGGACATCAAGGCAATACCGAGGCTCAGTTCGGCGCTGGCCCAAAGCTGCCGATCCGCCAGAACCTCCGCAACCGGACCGGCAAGCCCCGATGTCACCACCGCACCCAGGGGCAGGAGGGTGCTGACCAGCACCAGCGCGATACAGGCAAAATCGAACAAACGACCCGGCACATCGCCCAGATCGGGGCGTGACTGAACACGACCCTCGGTCGGGTCCACCGGATAGTGCTTGCCCATGGCCTGAACCGCAGCCACCAGTAAGGCGCAGCAAATCAATTGCAGCAGGGCCAGGAGCGTGGCCTTGCCCAGATCGAAGTCGAAACGCAGGGCCTGATAGATCGCCACTTCGATGGTGGTTGACGCTGGCCCCCCGCCGAGGGTGAGCACGACCGCGAAGCTGGTGAAACACAGCATAAACACCAGTGTGGCCACTTGCGGCAGCAGCGGCCTCAGCATGGGCCATTCCACGAGGCGCAGAATGTCGCGCGAGGACATCCCGAGCTGCGCCACCAGCCGCCAGCTCTCCCCCGGCACCGACTGCCAGACGGGCAGCAGCAATCGCACGGCCAGGGGCAGATTGAAAAACACGTGGGCGATCAGAATACCGCCTAGACCATACAGATACTGGACGGGTTCAATGCCCAGCCCGGCAGCCAATCGGTTCATCAACCCGGTCTGGCCGTATATGGCGACAATGCCGAACACGGCCACGATGGTGGGGACCACCAGGGGCAGACCCAGGAGTCTCAAGAGCAGGGTACGGCCCGGGAATCTTTGACGGCGCGCCAGCGCGCGCGCCACCGGCAAGGCCAGACCCAGACTCAGCAGGGTCGAAAGCAGCGCTTGCCAGACCGTAAACCCAACGACCCGGCGCAAATAGATGTCGTCCCACAGCGCCCCAGGTTCGAGGCCCGATGACTCGCGCAACAGACCGGAAAATGCGGCGCCGACGATCAGGGCAAGCACCGCCATAACCAGGACACCCGGCGCCAAGCGACGCATCATCGACTCAGCGCGGTCAGCCACTCCTGCACCCATTCCTTGCGGTTGCGGGCGACTTCTTCGGGTGTAAATGACAAGGCGATGGCCGGTGAAACCAGGGTTTCGAATCCATCCGGCAAACCGCTTTCCAGTTCGACCACGGGATACATCCAGTTGCCCGTCGGGATGTGCGTCTGAAACCCCTGGGACAGCACAAAAGCGAGAAACCGATCGGCCAGCTCAGGGTTTGGACTGGACGCCAGTTTCGCCGCCACCTCGATCTGCAGATAGTGGCCCTCGTCAAATGCGGCGGCAGCGTACTTGCCCTCGCCCTCGGCGATCAGGTGATAGGCAGGAGATGTGGTGTAGCTCAGCACCAATGGCGCCTCGCCCTTCAAGAACAGCCCGTAGGCTTCGCTCCAACCCTTACTGACCGTCAGAATTCTGGGCGCCAGTTTCTCCCATACCGTCCCGGCGTCGTCCCCGAACACTTTGCGTATCCACAACAGCAGACCCAGGCCGGGGGTACTGGTGCGTGGATCCTGAATCAGGATTTTCTGCTCAGACGGCCCGTCGACCAGCGCCTGAAGACTGCCGGGTGGCGCAGTGAGCACCGTGCTGTCGTAGACGAATGCAAAGTAGCCGTAGTCATAGGGCAAAAACACCGCATCTGACCAGCCACCAGGCACGGGCAAAGATTCGGTGATGACGCCGTGGGGTGCGAACAGGCCGGTGGCCCTGGCCTCGGCGATCAGATTGGTATCCAGGCCCAGCACGACGTCGGCCTTCGCGTCCTTACCTTCGAGCCGTATTCGGCTCAGCAGCGCCACACCGTCGTCGGTGGCGACATACTCCAGCCGGCATTCGCACTCCGCCTCGAACGCCGCCTTGATGGCGGGTCCGGGACCCCAGTCAACGGTAAAGGAACTGTAGGTGTAAACGGTGAGGGTCGGCGGCTCAGCCGCATGAAGCGGGTGGCAAAGCAGAAAAAGCAGCGTAACAGTCAACAAGCGCACGGCATGGCTCCCAGACGATTTTTCCGCGGGAAGTGGACCTGCTTTGCCGATCAATCCTTCCGCCGAAATGACCCGGATCAGACTTTCCCTAGGATCCCCCTCAGCTTGGCCAGCACCCCGTTTTGCAGCCCTGCTCATGTTAGCGAATTCCGGATGGCTTGCCGAGGGTGGCGCGTTGGCTGTGTTTGTCACGGCTCCATGACGCAAGTCAAGGCAGACCGATGCCAAAAAAGGTTTTATGACAAAAATATTACACTTGTGTGACAACACTCTAGAATGAAGCACAAAAGGGGGAACATCAGATTCAGAATCCAGCGCCGCGACCTGATGCAAACTGGGACTTGAGCGCCGCGGCGTGTGGCGGGCTCGGCCGGGCCACCGGCAGAGCGGCCGTTGTTACCACTTCGATCACCGTTGGCCGTCTGCGGTATGGCTACCGCCAGTCGCCACGATGGCCTTTGATCATTTGACGAACGAGACTTCGCCCGATCTTGGAAAGGCGCAGTCGAGGATGTGTGTATGACTGATATATTGCGCCGGATCACTCTTCCCGTCGTATTCTTGCTGCTCGCTTACGGCTTCTGGCAGAGCCCCGAGGCCAAAACCATCGCCGCCGGTGTGGCGATCTTTCTGTTCGGAATGCTGGCGCTGGAACAGGGCTTCAAGTCCTTTACCGGCGGCACCCTGGAGCGCGTGCTGGAGTCCTCGACCCGGGGACTGGGCCGCAGCATCAGCTTCGGTGTCGTCACCACCACCATCATGCAATCCAGTTCGCTGGTGTCGGTGCTGACGATCTCCTTCCTGAGCGCGGGCCTGATCAGCCTGGCGGCCGGAATCGGCGTCGTCTTCGGCGCCAATCTGGGCACCACCACCGGAGCCTGGTTGGTGGCGGGTTTCGGTCTGAAAGTCAACATCGCCGCCTACGCCATGCCCATGCTGGTGTTCGGGGTGATTCTGATCTTCCAGAAGTCCAAAGCGATGCAAGGCACCGGGTACATTCTGGCGGGGGTCGGATTCCTGTTCCTGGGCATCGCCTATATGAAGGATGGCTTCGAAACCTTCAAGAACGCCATCGACCTCACTGCTTACTCGGTGGGCGGGCTCCGTGGACTGCTGCTGTACACAGCCATCGGCATCATGGCGACAGTGGTGATGCAGTCCAGCCACGCCACGCTGGTGTTGACGATCACCGCGCTGGCGGCCCAGCAGGTGAGCTATGAGAACGCTCTGGCGCTCGCCATTGGCTCCAATGTCGGCACGTGTATTTCGGCGATCATTGGCGCTCTAGGGGCCAACGTGGAGGGGCGCAGACTGGCCGGCGCCCATCTCATATTCAACGTCACCACCGGTGTGGTGGCCATCGCCCTGATCCATCAAATGATGTCGGCGGTGGACGTTATCAGCAGGACTGTGGGAATCGCAGCGGACGACTACACCCTGAAGCTCGCCGTATTTCATTCCATGTTCAACGTATTGGGTCTGATCCTGGTGGTGCCATTCACCCAGACACTGGTGCGGGTGCTCACCCGCGTGATGCCCGCTCCGGAGGTCGCATTCGAGAAACCGGAATTTCTGTCCAAGGCCACAATGCAGTTGCCGGAAACGGCCCTGGAGGCGATTCGCAACGAAACCATTCGGCTGTATGATCGAGCCGTGGAAATCATCGCCCATGGACTGGCCCTGCACCGGGAGCAACTGTTCTCGGACCAGGACCTCAAGACCCTGGTGCACGACTCGCGACGGCCTTTCCCGGAAAACGTGGAAGAGCGCTACGAGCAAAGTATCAAGAGCATATACAGCGCCATCGTGGAGTTCAGCAGCCAGGCGCCCACGGATGGCAAACCGGAAGTGGGAGATCGCATAAACGCCCTGCGCAACGCAGGACGCCAGGTGGTGGAATCGGTCAAAGCGCTCAAACATCTTCAGACCAATCTGCTGGTGAACATGCGCTCACCCAATGAACATGTGCGTGATCAGTATGACGCGCTGAGAGTACAGATTGGGACCGTCCTGCGTGCTGTGGAAGACCTCAGGAAGAACCCGGATGATGCTCTCACAACCCTGTCACTGGACGCGGCGAGGGTCGAGTTGGAAAAGAACGACCTGGTCTCAGACGGAACCCTGGACCATCTGATTCGCAACCAGAGCATTGATGCGCGGTCTGCAACGTCTCTCATGAATGATGCGGGCTACGCGTATGATCTGTGCCAGAGCCTGCTGGACGCGGCAACCACTTTGCTTGGACCACACGAATTTGAGGCGCAGAGCATCGAGCGGAGCTTGGCTCTGGACGAGACTGAAATCGAGGATGCAGTCCATCGGCACCTCAAATAGGCGGAAGGCATACTATGGTGACGTTGTTCGATTCCGGTTTTTACCGGGGTCGAGCACGCCGGCAGCATGGGGTGGAAGCCGGCCACGGCGGCCGCAGCCCAATGCCCCATTACCCCGAACGGAACTGAGTCCGGATAACGAGTGACACACTGATGAAAAGCCATAAGCTCCTGAAAAAACTCAAGCGGTTCATGAGCGCAGAAAAGCGGGACCAGATCGCTCAACGTGACTCGCTGAAAGCGCTGCTGAAAAAACTGCGCAAGCGTCGGGATGCATTGAAAGAGGCGTTGGAAAAGACCGACAGCAAATCCGACCGTCAGCGGATACAGGAGAAAATCACCATTCTGAATGTGCAGCGCAAAAAGGGCGTGGCATTGCTGCAGCAACTACAGGACAAGGACAAGACCTGATACCGTTGTTCCGTGGCGGTCGGAGCAAGATTCACAACCGCCGCGGATCTATCCTTCCGGACCGCCGTTTCCCAATCGACCCGCCCTTTGTTCGGACCTGACCCGGCCGGGGATCCTGACCTGTTGTTTCTCGAAACGAACTATCCTTGGGGTGCGCCACAGGGATGATTATGGTTCGCGAAAAATCGGGCAGGATGACAAGGGCGCTTGGGCAATGGACGCTTTGGGGCGCTTGGATTGGCACTGCAGACGAAAGGAGCAAGGGCCGTGAGCGTGTTATCGAACCGAGCCTTGTCGGCGGCTGCCGCCTTCGCGCCGGTGCAGGATTTTTTCTTCTCGTCTCGCTATGGAGAACGCCGCGGCGATCCGGCGATCTGCGACTTCACCTTCGGCAACCCGCACGAGTTTCCGCTGACCGGTCTGGTCGAGGCGATACGAGAGCATGCCGTGCCTCAGGACCAGAATTGGTATGCCTACAAGACCAGCGAACCCGAGCCGCGGGCGTTTCTCGCGCAAAGCCTGTCGGAGGAGTTGGGGCTCGGATTCGAACCCGATGACATTGCCTTGACCGCAGGCGCCTTCGGTGCGATCGCTCTGGCCTTCGGTCTGCTGCTCAACCCCGGCGACGAGGTGGTGATACCTCGACCCGGTTGGTTTTGCTACGCGCCGATGTTACGGCTGGGGAACATGGTACCGGTGGAGGCGGCTCTGAGTCCCGACCGCTTCGACATTGACCTGGCCGCCCTGGACGCAGCGATCGGTCCGCGCACGCGCATGGTGGTGGTGAACTCGCCCCACAATCCCACCGGGCGCATCTACAGCGAGGTCGAACTCAAAGCCGTCGCGGACCTGTTGGAACTCGCGTCCACCCGCATCGGACATCGGATTTTCCTGTTGTCCGACGAACCCTACAGACGCATCCGCTTCGATCACAGACCCTTTGTCAGCCCGGCCGAGATCTACCCGTGGACATTGATCGACTACAGCTATGGGAAGGTGTTGCTCGCCCCGGGGCAGCGCATTGGCTATCTCGCCCTGTCACCGCTGATGCCCGACAAAGACCGGCAGACACTGAGGGATGCCCTGTTCACCACCCAGATGGCCCTGGGATGGACCTTTCCCAACGCGGTCATGCAGTACGCCATTGCTGACCTCGAAGGGCTGACCGTCGACGTGGATGTTCTGGCGAAGCGCCGTGACAGGCTGTCGGGGGTCCTGGAAGCGTCCGGCTATGATCTGCTGCCTCCGGAGGGTACCTTTTATCTTTTCGCCCGCGCTCCCGGTGGCGATGGGGACGCATTGTTCCATGCACTGGCGGACCGGGACGTATTTGTGATGCCGGGTCGTATCATGAACACCCCGGATCATTTCCGAATCTGCTTGACCGCAAACGATGAGATGATCGAACGCAGCCTGCCCGCATTGCGCGAAGTCGGCATGGGGCTCGGCTAACACGAATCAACGGGGCGACCGTTAGGTGTGAGAATCGGCGCCGTTCTCCGCCCGGGTCGCGCAGGCCATGCACATCGCCACCGCGGGATCGAACGCCAGACGCTTCGGATTGATCTCCTCGCCGCAGCGGACACAATAACCATATTCTCCGGTATCGATCCGCGCAAGCGCGGCCCGGATCTGGCGGATCTGCCCGGAACGCCGATGATTGACCTCCACCGACATGGCCTGTGCCTGCAGTGCGTCCATACGGGACAAGCGCCCGACCCGCGTCTGATCCAATTCCACCGTTTCTGCGGCCGCCTGAGCGACCAGGTCGGATTCACGCTCCAAGTTCAGCATGGATTGCAGCCTGGCCTCGAACGCGTCGAGTTGATCGGTTTCCACGGGCTCGGTACTCAAGGATTTGGGATGGTCAGTGTCCTGTAGACCAAGCCGCTCGTCCAGTATCGAGCGCCCAACAATCAGAATCACAAAAGCTTCGTCCTGTGCCCGCTTCGCTTACTGGGAGTCCCGAACACGCTGTCACACTACTGTAATCATGCGCGGCTAGTGTTGAAGTGAGCCTACCACCTGGAGGGTGCTTGAATCGGGCGGCCCCGACGAACAGTTGGTCAATGACGTTCGCGGAAGATGTCCGGACAATACGGATCGGGCGGTGGACCCGGCATAAACAGACGCGGGTCGGCGGTGCTCAATACAATTTTAAGGACGATACACCAATGAAAAGCCAGAAGTTGCTGAAGAAGCTCAAACTGTTCATGAGTGCGGAGCAACGAGAGCAAGTCGCGCAACGCGACTCACTTAAAAAACTTTTGAAAAAACTCCGCAAACGACGCGACATCCTCAAAGAGGCGCTGGAAACTGCCGGCAGCAAATCGGATCGCCAGCGCATCCTGGAAGAAATGCGAATCCTGAAAGTTCATCGGCAAAAAGGGCTCGCGCTCCTGCAGCAACTTCAAAGCCCGCGCGTCGCCGAGAAAACCCGGGGAGGCCTTGAGCCTGGGCGATCCGACGGCAAACCCGGCGCGATGGCAAAGACGCCGCGGCTGGCTATCGTACCGAACCGAAGCGCACGCCCGGGGGACACCGGATTGGCGCTGCGGGAGCGAGCTTATCGCTGGCCATGGCGGGTCGCATAGACTGCGACCCTTGACGCGTTCGATCGCGACCCATACCCGATCGTGACTACAGGCTCCTTTGGGTTGGCGCGCGTCTGAATGTACGCTACGCGACTACTCGGACTGTTCGCGCTCGTGGATCACAAACACATCACAGGGTGCGGCTCGCACCACACCCACCGCGGTTGAACCGCTCAGAATGTCGATCAGGCTGTTGCGCCCTCGAGCGCCGATCACAATCAAGTCCACATCATGGTCCGAGGCGAACTTGCTGATCTCGGCCTTTGCGGATCGCGTGGTCAGCCGGACTTCCTTGGTCGCCTCTGGCATCCCGAGCTTCTCGGCCAAAGCGTCCAGATCTTTTCCAGCGCGGTCAACGATGAAGTGTTCCGGATCCATCTCCTCATGTGCGATCTTGTAGTGAGTCAGGTGCTCGGGAAAATGCTCGATCACGTGGAATAGTATGAGCTCGGCTTCACACTCGCGCGCAAACACGGCACCTTTTTTGGCTGCCAGCTCACTCACCGGCGAGAAGTCCGTGGCCAGCATGATTCGGTTGTAGAATTTCATCTGTATTGTTCCTCCGGCACCGAAACGGCGACCACATAAGTTTTGCTCTTACCGACCCAGCGTGGATTCGCTGGAACCTAACAGCCGTCCCCTCTCGGCGCTGAGCGTCCGACATGTACGTCCTTGCGAACCGACTAACGGCCCGCGCCACTGGATACACTAGTTAATAACCACCCCCACGCCGCTTTCTTCCATGTACGGCAACACCCATATGAGCAGCATCAGGATGTAGCAGACGACCAGGGAGATGACCACGTAAGGCACACTGAATTGCAAAAACTCCCTCAGCGACCACTTCCGCGCGTCCTCTTTCTCACCCATGCTAAGCGCCACATAGAGCGCGGGTGCGCCGGCGATGGTGAGATTGCTGCCGAGCGTGCCGGCCCAGACCAGCGCCCAGTAGAGCGGCCAAGGGTTCATGCCGTTCGCTGCGGACAGATCGCGGATCACATAAAGCATGGTCAGTATGTAAGCATCGTGCTCGAGTACCCCAACGATGGGCGCCGTCACCCAGTACAGAACGCTGACACCCACCAGCAGGCTGCTCTCGAAAAACGGTACCAGCCAGGCCGCAACAATCTTGAGAATGTGAACACTCTCGAGCCCGCCCACCAGCGCGAACAGCGCCACATAGAAACCAATGGCTTTCCAATCGAGCTCGGCCAGCATGCCTTCCAGGTCAGGCGGATCGAGTTTCCACCTCTGGCCGAATATCTCGAATACCAGTACCAGCAAGAGTGCCCCCGAGAAAGCGATGTAGCCAAGCAGGACACCGAAAACTTCGCGCAGTGCCATGGCAACGATGGTGAGGGCGAACACCACGCACACCACGATTGCGAAACGTGGGTTCTTGATGTGTGATTCCGCGTTTTCGGCGACGTTGGAGGTATCCAGTTCCACGTTGGCCATGGCCGACGCGCGGAACTTAAAGTAGAAGAAAGTGACCACCACCAGGTAGGTCAAGGTGAGAATAAAAAATGAGGAAGGGCGCCCATCCTGCCAGATGAATCCGAAAAACTCGATGCCGGTGACGCTGTGCAACATCTGCGGCGGCAAATCGCCCAGCAACAGTGCCGTTCCCATGAAGTTGGAACACAAACCGATAAACAGGATCGCGCCGGTGGCTTCGAAGTTGTACATCTTGCGGATGTGGAACACCACCGGCGCCAGCATCAACACCACCACCACATTGTCGATGAACATCGAGATGAACCCGGACAGGCCGCCAATCAGGGTAACGAACAAAGGCACGTTTCCCCTGGACAGGTCGAGGGTCATTTCGCCGAGATACTCGGGAATTCCGGTCTTGCCAAAATACCCCGCGAGCAACCAGATACTCACCAGAATGGCAATGACATTCCAATCGACGAAGGTGAATGCCTGCTCCTCGGTCATGACCCCGAACATGACCATGAGCACGACGCCGACCATGGCCGCCACCACGCTGTCGATCCATCGAACGACGACCATGAACACGGTGGCCAGAAAGATGGCCAGGGCAATTGTCTGCATCGATTCCATATGACTAAATCCTAGGGCCGGTCTGAACAGTTGAGGCGCGGATCGTGTTGCGATCCACAGCGGCGGCACCGCACGATACGCGACGCACGACGGTGGCTGGCAAGATTCGGGACGCATCCCAACAGGTCCGGGCAAGCCTGCGCATGACCCCGCACGGACGAGGCCGCTGCGTGGCCAGCGCTTCGGTTCCTTCCTTCGGCACCGACCGCCGCGCGTCCCGTTGCATCGCGACAGCTACTTCAGCGCGTCTGTCTTATCCGTCTCTTCCCAAGGCGCCTTAAGATCGGTACGCCCCATCTGGCCGTGGACCGCCAGCAGCTGATAAAAGCCCTTTTTGTGTTTTGCGGGCAGTTCGCGGAGCCCCAGGTCGCGAACAATTGCGGCGACACGAAAGTCGAACACCTCACGTACACGGTTGGCGATCTCGTGATCGTCAACCTCACCGGTACCCAATGACCGCACCCGCACGCTAACCGGCTTGGCGGCCCCCACCGTGTAGCTGAGCGATACTTCGCACTCATCGACCAGCCCCGCGGCCACCAGATTCTTGGCCGCGTATCGGGCGGCATAGGCCGCGACCCGGTCGATACGCATGGGATCTTTGCCGCTCAGGGCTGCACCACTGTGGCGCGCATACTCGCCGTAAGTGTCGACCCCGGTCTTGCGCCCTGTCATACCCGAATGATAGGTGGGCCCACCGCCAACCAGAGGCCCTTCGGGATTGACATAGAGAAGCGTTTCGGCGTCCGGCTCGCGCTTTGCCTCCGCGCAGACCGGCTCGACGACCAGCTCGATCAGATCCTTACGGAGCTGCGCCAAATCCGGCGTATCCTCGCTCAGCTGGCTGGCGACCAAAGTGACGCTTTGCAGGCGTGTTGGTTTGCCGTTGACATACTCGACGCTGACCTGTGACTTTCCGTCAGGAAGCAGGTAGGGGAGTTTCTTGCGGACTTTCTTCGAGTCCAACGCATCAGCCAGCCGATGGGCCAACCATACTGGAAGCGGCATCAGGTTCGGCGTCTGGTTACAGGCGTAGCCGAACGCGGTGATCGGGTGTTTCGCCGTGATCCGATCAATCGCCTCGTCTCCGAAGTTTTCCAGATCCAGAGGTTCGTACTCGCGCTTGGTCCGATCGACAAAGCTGGTCATGATCGAGCAGCTGTCGGCATTGAACACTTCGTTGGGATAACCGACCTGACGGATCACCCGTCGGGCCACCTCCGGTATGTCGACTTTGGCGACCGAGGCATAACGCGCCGCAATAAACAGAATCCCACTGGATATAGCGCATTCCGTAGTGATGCCGGCATGGCGATCCTGCCGCAGAAACTGGTCGACGATGGCATCGCTGACCTGATCGCACAGCTTGTCGGGGTGGCCTCGTGAAATGGACTCCGAGGTAAAAATAAAGTCATCGTTCATGCGAGCACCTCCCCGGTTCCCTCAAAAGATGTGGCCATCCCCTCTTCTACGTCAACCTTGTCCACCGGGGCGGCGGAAGCCTCTTTTTTCTTTTTCGCGTGCATCGACGGCTTGGTGAACTCGTTGATGAGCAATGGTCCCAGCGTAGCGCCGGCCACCACCAGCAGATCCACCGCACCCAGCGGAGTGGTGCCGAGCAATCGCCGTACTCCGGGTACCCAGGTGGCGATGCCCTGAAGGACAAGCATGCCGCCGATAGCCTGGGTAAGCTTAGGATTCGGCGGCAAACGATGGCGGGTAAAGACCGCCCGGTGCTTGGAGCGTGCGCTTAGGGAGTGGGCCAGCTCGTTTACGGTCAGGGTTGTAAAAGCGAGGGTGCTGGCGTTTGCGGCACCCGCGCCATAGCGCTGTCGACCATACAGGAATGCCGCCATGGTTCCAGCCCCGATAACCCCCGATTCGAATAACATGCGTTTGAGATCATCTCCGCGGATGATGGCCTCCTTGGGGTCGCGCGGGGGACGCTCCATGATGTCGGGCTCGGGCGGTTCCATGGACAGCGCAAGCCCTGGAAATATGTCGGTTACCAGATTGATCCACAGCAGTTGCATCGGGTTGAGCGGTTCGCCAAGACCAAAGCCAATCCCGCCCAGCATGACCTCGATCTCGGTGAGGTTGGTGGAAACCATGAAGTGAATGGTCTTACGGATGTTGTTGTAGATGGTGCGCCCCTGGCGTACCGCCACTTCCATGGTATGCAGATTGTCGTCTTCCAGCACCACGTCGGAAACCGACCGGGCGACATCGGTACCGCCCTGCCCCATCGCGACGCCAATGTCCGCCGCCTTCAGCGCCGGACCGTCGTTGATCCCGTCTCCGGTCATTGCCACGACCATGCCGGCACGCTGCAGGGCCTGGACTATCTTCAACTTATGGGCCGGGCTGACGCGGGCGAAGACATGCACGTCCTTGGCAAGCCCCGCGAGCAGTTCGATGTCCATGGCTTCCAGAGCACCGGACTCAAGCACGCGAAGGGGCCCATCCTGACTCAGGCCGAGTTGTCGGCCAATCGCCTGGGCGGTCGCGCTCTGGTCCCCGGTGATCATCACCGTACGGATTCCAGCGCGATGATACATGGCCATCAGCTTGTCCATACCCGGCCGCATGGGATCGGCCATCCCGGCAAGCCCGAGCCAGGTCAGACGGCCGGTTCGCGAAGGCATCCGGCCGCTGTCGAGATCACGATAGGCCACCCCGAGAACGCGCAGGGCGTCGCCGGCCATGCGGTCGTTTCCAGCCAGTATCCGCGCACGGGCATCATCATCCAGTGGCACGCGCTCGCCGTTCACCATGGCGTGGTCACTGAGCGCCAACAATTCCTCCGGGCTGCCCTTGACCGCGAGCAAATGCTTGCCATCGGCAGTGGTGTGCAGCGTGCTCATGTAGGGGCGGCCTTCGGCCCGGTAGCGCGTACGCGCGGTGGGATATTGATCGCGCAGCGCAGGCACGTCGAGGCCCGCATTGATGGCCAACTGCACCAGTGCCGACTCGGTTGCGGAGCCCTCGAGTTTCGGCGCGGTTTCGCTGCAGTCCAGGGTTACTTCGCTGCACAGCGATGCCACCTGCATAAGCCGCAAGACTTCCTCGCAGCCAAGGGGATCGACGGTTGCATCCGAGGACCGGAACACCCCTTCGGTGATCGCGAAATCACGGTAACCGGCCTGTACGGAAACCACGGCCATGCGATTCATGGTCAGGGTGCCGGTCTTGTCCAGGCAGAACACCTGCACCGAGCCGAGCGATTCCACCGCGTCCAGGTGACGGACCGCAACATTGCGTTTGCGCATGTCGTTTATGCCCATCGCCAGCGTGGTCGTGGCCACCGCGGGCAGTCCTTCGGGCACGGCGGCCACGGCCAGGGACACGGACGATTTGAGCATTTGCAGCCAGGCGATCCTACGCAGGATGCCAACCCCAAATACTCCTGCGCACACCGCGCCACTGAGCAGGGCGAGCTGAGTGCCCATGCGGTCGAGCTGCTTTTGCATGGGGGTTTCAGGCGCCTCCGCCTCGCCCACCATGGTCTGGATTTTCCCAAGCTCCGAAGCCTTGGCGGTTGCGATCACCACCCCGCTTCCGCTGCCGCCGGTGACATGGGTACCCATGTAGGCCATGTTCACTCGGTCACCCAGGGCGGTGTCGGGTGCCCCGACGAAGTCCGGCACCTTGCTGACCGGCAGACTTTCCCCGGTGAGTGCAGACTCATCGATGCTGAGGCGGTGGCCTTTCAGCAATCTGAGATCGGCCGACACGTAAGTGCCGGGGGTGAGAACAAAGATGTCGCCGGGAACCAGCTGGCGCACATCGATTTCCCGAACTTCCCCATCTCGCAGCACCTGGGCGGTCCGGACACCGGTCTCGCCAAGAGAGGCAATTGTGGTCTCGGCCTGGCGCTCGGTGACAAAGCCGATAACAGAATTAATCATCACAACGCCCATGATCACAATGGCATCCAGCACACCGCCCGTCATGACCGCAACAACCGCCGAGACGCCCAGCAGACCCACCGGTAAACTGTTGAACTGACCAACAAAAATCGCCAGGTCAGAACGTCGCTTACTTGCTTCCAGGGAGTTCGGGCCGTACAGACGCAGGCGCGTTCCCGCCGCCTCCGCGCTGAGTCCCGAATCCACCGAGGTTTCCATGCGCTCTATGATCTGAGCCGCATTCATGGTGTGCCAGGGGTGGCTTTGTTGACCTTTGAGTCCATCGGAGATCGCGGCGCGGGCGGCCGATATGGCGGCAAACGCCGGTCCAGCGAGAGGCGGGGCAATAAGGCTGCGCAACAGACCGGGCAAGTGCTCGAACCGAGCGAGGGGCTTGCGCACGCCGGGCACCTGACGGCGCGCCTTCTTGCTGGGCCTCAAGCGACGCGGTCCGGAATGCGCCCGCACCAGTGCAACAATGGCGTCCAGCAGCGCTTTCGCTTCGGTGCTGGACGGCTGGTATACAATCAGCATTCGGCCGGTGAGAACGTTCGCTTTCGCGCTTCGCACATCCGCCCTGGCGCACAGTTCCCGTTCGAGCATCTGAGCCAGGTTCGTGGCTCGATAGAGACCGGCTACCTCGATGCGCATGCGTCCAGGCACAGCCGAATGAACGGCCCTGATTTGTCTGCTCTTTGATGGTCGTGACATAGCTGAAATTCCTCAAAGAGCGCGCTGGCGTTGCTTCGCATTGGAACGAGTCGATGGGATCCGCGGCGTCGCGCCGCTGCCGCTCTGGGCCTGGTACCAGACCCGTAGAATGGGCTTGCCGAATCGTCGCACCAGACGCTGGACAGTGCTGGGTCGACGAACCCGGATTATTCTAACTGTGTCGTCGCCCCGGACCTTGCGGGGTTCAGACGCTTGGCGGGGCGAACACACGGAAACCGTCTCAGCCAGTGCACCGGAAGCCTGACAGAGCATCACCCGGCTCAACGGCAGCCAGGGCCAGAGTTGCATAACCAACGCCAGTGACGAGGCCACATAGGTCAGCGAGCAGGCCAGAAGTATCTCCCGGGCGGCGCCGGCCTCCACGTCGTCCAGATAGCGTGCTTGGAGCATCGGAATGGCGCGTCGGAAACTTGCGTCCATTTCGGTTGGCAGAGTGGCCAGCTGGGCGGCCAGGCTGGTCCCCAGAACCGAGCACACGGTGGCACCCAACAACGGCGACGGAATCGGTGTTCGTGCTACCAAAGCCGCAAGCGGAGCCGAAATCAGCAGAACGCCGCCAACCGCACCGGTCCCCCGGGCCATGGTGACCAAGTGCGAGCGCCAGCGAAATGGCGGGTAGCGCGTCGCATCCTGCAGTGCGTGCCCGACCTCATGAGCGGCCGTAGCGCAGGCCGCCAGCGTCCGGTGATCGTGTGTGCTCCGACTCAGTCGAACGGCTTTGGTTTTTGGATCGTAGTGATCGCCGATGTCGGTGTGTTCAACCTTGACGGTGGTCAGATCATTCAGGTCCAACAACTCACGGGCAACCTCAGCACCGGTCCTGCCATCGGTGATTGCAGACCTGCCGTGCTTTTTTTTGACCCGTTCGACCCACAGCCGCGGCCCGATAATCAGGGCCATTGCGGGAACAAACACGAGAAAACGATACATGCGGGACTACATCCCGGCCGGCAGCAATTTGAGGGCTGCTTCGAGGCCGGACACACGGATCATATGGGGCAAACCGACTCGCGAGATAAGCCGGGATGGTGACGCAGATCCATTCACTCTCACCCCCTGCAGGCGAAGCCCCGTAGCGACCGTTCACGTGCCTTGGCACGCGCTTTATGGCGTAGCCACCCAGTCACGTGCGAACGCTGCGCACGCCAAGTCCTCGAAAACAACCGCTACCGCTCTAGCGGAATGAGCTGGTGTCAATTGTCCTACTTTTGTGTTTCAGTTTTGTTTCAACGACTCGGCAGCCAAGCTAAAACAGTGGCTTGCAAACCGCTTGACTGCCGGTGGACAGCGCCGCCGTAAGCGGGCGTGTTCAGGCCTTCGGCTTGAGCTGACGCTCCAGACTGCCGATCAGCACACTGCTGGTGATCGAGAAGGCCCCGGTCACCAAGGCGATTTTTGCCAGTTCTTTTGGAGGCGGCAGTCTCAATTTGAATTTATCGCCTGTCTTGGCCTGCCCCATGTTGTAGTGAATGATGGCTTCAGCCATAAAGACGCTGAAGGTGACCCCTGTAAACAGCAGATTTCCCATACTGAAAGTCTCTCATTGCTCGCTGTGCCAGCCTATGATAGTAAATGTAGAATCGAGCCCGTGTTTTGACCCCCATCAACAAATGATTCACACAAATGATTCACACAAGAGGGTCGTGGCGACGCGGGAATAATCTGGATCGGACCTCATGGCTTTGATTTACATAAAACGAGACCACACCCTTCCCAAGGAGGAGGCGCGGGCCAAAGTTGACGAGTTTGCTTCACGGTTCGCGGACAGGTTCAAAGTCAAACATGCCTGGGATGGAGACATCCTTCGCTTCAAGGGCGGCGGCGCATCGGGATTATTTGCGCTGGGGGAGGAGGTTGTCTACGTCAAGGTCAAGCTGGGGGTACATCTGGCGCCCATGAAGACCAAGATTGAGAAAGAGATTGTCGCTGTGCTGGATAAAGTGCAGGCCAATACCTGATCCCGAACCAACCGTCGCCCCGCGTTGAAAAGGCGGAATCTTTATTGAGGCGTCCCGCAGAGCGTTTCATAGCTTTTCTGCACCAACTCACGCCCGTACTTCCGCTCCAGCCGACGCACCACGAAGTGGCCCCGCGCCATATCCTGGAAATGGTTCATAAACGCGAGGTTGATGGCGGCGCCGGTCGCCGCGCCGACCACCGGTATGATTTGCGCGACGGTTTTCTGGGTTACCGCGGCGCCGAACCGGGGTGCAACCAGGGAGATTATCCTCACCAGGGCGGGCGCCTTGGCGTTCATCCCATGGACGGCGATATGCCTTGCACTGTGGGAGACGGACCAGCCCAACGCCGCCCGCACACCGTAGTAGCCGGTACCGGCCGCATCATCGGACTCAGCGTGACCGCCCAGGGCGAACACCTCGAGACACGCCACCTGCGTTTCCGGATGGTGTATGTGTTCCCCTTCCGAGCGTGCGATTTCGGCTATGGAGCGCAACATGATCGTGGTGCTCACCGGAAGTTCGATGGGTAGTGCATACAGCCCGAACAAACCGCCTACCGCACCGGTGGATGCAGCCAACACCCGATACAGAGTGTTGCGCGGATTGGTTTCCACATCATGCCGCAGAGACAACACAGCAACTTTCAACGACTTGGTGATGGCCGAATCCGCGCGACGGCGGACACGCAGATAAATCGGTCGTGGAATCAGATTGACCGCAATCTCGATCGGCGTTCCCACCATGCTGCTGAGCCGGGCGGCGAGACTCGGGTGCTCAAGATGAGCCGTAGCCCATTGCAGTGTTTCGAGGTCTTCCGACTCGATGACCTGACTCCCTTGTGCCATGTTTTGCCTCCCGCGCACGCTGTCAACCGACAAAGCCGCGACGGCATACCTGAGCATGCGTCGCCTTCCGTGCGATTGTTGCACAAAGGCGCGATCGATGGGCACGTCGGTTCGGCATCGATATGAAGTGCGGCCACCTGCGGCGTATACTCCGTGCGTGGCTGTTTTGATCTGAGTCATACGAGTTGGCGCTGCGGCGCGGTGGAGGGCAGGTTGGCAATGGCGCAAAGTAACGATCTACTCAAGGGGACCGCGATTGGAATCGGGTTGACAGTTCTGGTGCCGGTCGCGCTCGCGATAATCGTGCCCATCGCTCGCCCTATGGTACGGGCAGCCGTCAAGGCGGGTATCGGCGCCTACGAACGCAGCCGTGAAGTGGTGGAGGAATTCGGCGAGTCGGTCGACGACGTTCGAGCCGAAGTTCAACAGGAACTGTTCGACCTAAGGCATACCAAAGAGGGCGTCAAAGTGGCGAAGAAAGCCTCCACCACGCGCGCCAAGGCGGCAGGTTAGTGGGACCGAATGCCTACATCGTGCACAGCACCCGGGAACGACTTCGGCTCCGGATCCCGGAGCGGCGGAACGACGACGCATACTTCGAGGCGGTCTGGGCCGAACTCGACGCGATGCCGATAGGCCTCGATGTCCGTGTCCGGCCGAGCACTGCGAGCATACTGCTGGTGCACCCGACCCTGCCCTTGCCGGAAATCAAACTGCGGCTTGCTGAAAGTGCTTTGTTTACCCTGACCGAGGGCCCCTGTCCTACCCGTCGCGCGTTGGCGCCACTGATCAACGCGGCGGCCAAGATAGACCGGTCGCTGATCAAGGGGACCCTTGGCAGCGCCGATCTGCGAACGCTACTCTTCCTGATCGTCGTGGCGCTCGCGATACGCCAGTTCAAGCGGGGTGAAGTGCTGGGACCGGCAATCCCCCTGCTCTGGACTGCCCTGCAAATCGCCGAGCGCATAG
Organism: Candidatus Competibacteraceae bacterium; assembly: GCA_024641125.1. Taxonomy (GTDB): domain Bacteria; phylum Pseudomonadota; class Gammaproteobacteria; order Competibacterales; family JAHEDQ01; genus JAHEDQ01. Next base: position 18,868 of record JAHEDQ010000045.1, read on the forward strand.
CTGGACCCGCTGCGCCCAACACGGATGACGCTTCGCAGTCGACGGATTCCGACACCTGACCGGTCAGGCCGTAAGCGCGAAGATTTTGATCAGGATCAGTTAACACGGACTGGGCCTGGGCGATACTGAAAGCGTCGAATCACCTTTGAGTGTTCGGCCCGAAAACATACGAGGTTGAGGGTCCGCGCTCTAAGGGGCCTCTGATCTACTCTGGACCAAACAGATTGGAGGGCGAGAGATGCAGGTTCACGAATAGACCAGAAACTCCGTGAATTGACAGAAACTTGAAACGATCGATTATCGGTCGCTCAATCGTTGATCTGAAATCCTGAGGCTCAGCGATGGTAAAGCGCTTTCGCGGCGTGGACTACAGGTCTCGATAGGATTCATCCAACGCAGCGTACCTTTTCGATTCGCTGCTGTGGGCACTCGTTAGAGCGCCTCTGATTTATTCTGGACGAAGCAGATTGGAGGCTGAAATGCGCAGATTCAAGGCACAAATTGCAGGTAATTGGGTGTTTTATTGCCAAGACCTGCAACGATGAAGCTGTACGTTTCAGTCCCAAGATGCACATTCACGAATAGATCAGGGCCCTTAGATCAGCAAACACATATTATTCGACTGCAATCGAGTAAGGAGGATTGAGCATGGACAAAGACACACAGAAATCCCTGATACTTGGCGTGGGCACGGTTGCCGGCGGTTGGGGTGGGGCCGTGGCTGCGGGCCGCATTGGTGCAGCCTACGGCTACAAGTTTGGCCCTCTGGGTACCATGGCCGGTGCGGCGGTTGGCGCCCTGCTGGGCCTGAGCCTGTGCAAGATGTTGCTGCCTGAAGTGGAAGAGACCCTGGAAGACATCGAAGGCGAATTTGAAGTGGCGATGGACGAGAGCGCCTGAGCCAACCTTGGGAGGTAAATCCGGCGTTGGCACTAAGGCTTGTGCGACATGAAGACTTGCACACATACGGCCAGGCGACCGGCTCCGAGAATCGCCCTCCTGTGCCAGGCGCGCGCGAAGGCACGATTGCGGCGGACCGATGTGTTTTGCGGGCTTGTGACGCCGATTTGTGGATACACAAGACTGGACCTGCGCATAGCCGATGGCCGTCATGAAAAACTGCGCGTGGCGCCTCACCCGCGCAGCAACATTGGAGGTGGGTTATGAGAATCCCCACTGCATGGCTGTTTCCCGCCGCGACCGCGGTCTGGGCCGTATGGACTTGGGCGCATGAACATTCATTGGCCCGGGAAAAAGAGCGTGAGCGGATAACGGCACTCTACGTCAACCCATTCCTGTCCGCCTGCGAAGATCTGCAAAGCCGTATTTACAAACTGCTTGAGATGGACGGGCTGAGCGCTCTGCGTAAGCGCTACCCCGACGGAACCCACTCCGAGGAAACGCTATACCTGATCGTACGTTTCTTCGGCTGGCTGGCGTCGGTAAACCGCTACGGCCCCTACACCCAGGACCCGGTCGTGATAAGAGAGGCGACCGCATTACGTAGGGCTTTCGGTTCCTCCAGACCGGGGCATCCGGTTGGTCCCTTCAACTTCTTTCCCGCCGAACAAAAAGCCCTGGGCAAGATGGTTATGCACAGCATGGAGGGCGAATACGGCCACGAGATGGACACCATCTCGTTTTATGAGTTCAGAGAAGTGGTGCGGTCCCCGCACCGTATGCCTGAGAGTTTGGCCGTAAAGGAAACACTGGAGGCTTTGTCAAAGGCGAAAAAGGCCGAGGACCTGGGAGGCCGCCAGCGGCTGGTGGAGGCGCAATGGCATCTGGTGGATCTGCTGAACTACCTGGAAAAGCGGGAAGGCTACAGTTTGAATGCAACCGTGCGTAAGAAATGTCAACCCATCCGGGAATCGGCCGCGTCACCAGTGAAATTGCGTACGCGACCGGTTCGCCGGGCAGCCGCGTCGGTTTCATCCTCGTAACTGAGAATCATGGCTTCATTGCGCACGCTCGAGCGGGGTGTGCGCATTTCCGAGTTATGCCTCTTGGCGCTGGGTAGTCCGACCTGACCGGTCACCTGCCGCGTACACCACGCAGTTTTTTTCAATGCCTGCCTTGGCCACCGCTCATTGACATACATCAATGCCGCATCCAGGCAACGCGCATAGCCTGATTCAAAGTCATCCAACCGCGGTCCGATTTGGAGAGGGGCGTTTGCTATCGAGACCGGCGCGTTAGAGATTCACGCCCTCTCTGTGTTTCTCGTTCTGTTTCCGGTTGCCCCTGGCCTGCACTACGTGCATGCGGACGGGACTTGGGTATTCATCGCTTCCGCCCCGGCAATCATACCCTTGGCCGAAATCCCGGGGGATGCCACGGAGCCCATTTCCGAACACGTGAGTCCGGGGGTTCGCGGCCTGCTCAAAGCGACGTTTGGCAATGCTGGCCTAATCTGTGGAGTCATTGGTGCGTGAGCCGTCGACCCATTCGATACCTGATCGTGGAAGTGCGAACTTTCGATGCGCAGGTGGCATCTGAGCGCGGCAAATCTCATAGAATCGGCAAAACTGCTTCGGGTTGGCCAAAAACTCACGGATGGTAACCGGTCAGGAAGATCGTCAGGGGCACCGGCAACACCGCCAGGATCACGGTCAGAGCGTACGCCACCGGCGGGTAGAGCCCGGCCATACCGGCCGCTAGGGCGATCCCGCCGCCTCCGCCCAGCAGGCTGTTGCCCGGCAGATTGAAGGCCAGCGCCAATGCCAGATACCGATGGCGGAGCAGAAAGGGAACGACACGCCTGGGTGCGCGCGCTGTGAGCAGGTTGAGGCGGGCGCCGGTGTCGAGGGGTGCCAGCTCCAGCGACAGGTCGCTGGCCCGGCGCAATCCAAGGATGGCAAACGCCCGGGCCGTCGCAGCCGGGGGAATGAGACGCCCAAGCAGGTAGGCTATCATCAGGGCGGCAACCATGCTGCCGTAAACCAGCACCGCGATGCGCGGGCCCAGCAGCAACATCATTGCGAGACCGATTTCCGCTCCAGGTACGAACGGGATGGCCGAAGCCAGAATGTAAGCACCGGTGCAGGTCATGATCACCTTGTGCACCTCGGGCTCGTTAGAGGGCCGGATGTCGAAGGCAACCAGGTCGCTAAGCTGCTGACCGAGAAAGGCCCCGCCGAAAATCAGCCCCAGGTAAAGGGCAAGCAACAGCAGGAGCCGGCTGAGAGTCACAGACGACAATCTTCAGGGATGGAATCCGCAGCCGATGCGAGCCTCGCCGCCTGCTCCGGGGACGGGGTCTCGGCGCCCCCATCAAGCATCCCCTCGAACCAAAACGCCTTGTCGATGGCCCAGTACCACCTGTCCTTGCGCCAGTTGATACTGGCACTGATCCGGCCATCGCGAACCGTGCCGCTATAGATGAGTCGTCCGCGCTCGATGCTCTCCAGAACGCCCTGGAACTCGATGCCGCCGTTGGCATTGCGGACATAGTAAGCACCGGGTTGAAAGCCGCAGCGCACACAGCCCATCGACCAGAACTGTCCATCGCGGAAATAGACCGTATCGTCCCGGTCCAACGGCTTCCCGGCCGGGCCCAACTTCCCGACGAAGCGCATCCCGTCCAGTGCTCCGCTGGAGAATGAGGAATCGGCAGTCAATGCGGATCGTACCGGCACGACCAGGAAAATGAGCGCCATAAGAAACCGCGCTGTCACCGCTCTGGATCGCTTTTCGCCGCTCATTTGAGCCTGCACCGCCGCGACATAGTCACACCATGAAGGATAGCTTGGGACCGGCGATCCGCCAGTGGACGAACGATAGAGAACGGCGCCGCGGCCCTGTACGTCGCATTCAACACGCTCACGGGCGCAGCCATCGGCAGGATCACCGAAGCACCAATGGCACGGAGTTTTCTATCTTTGAAAGACACCCCGGCGCGCCGGTGGCACTCACCGACACCAGGACCAATGGCCACATCAACAGCCCATGCGGGTAATTCGGAACGGCTATCCGACCCGATCCAGAACATACCACCAAGCTGGGAGCGTCAAGAACGACAGCGGAATCCCGACGCCCACCATCAGTGTGACCAGTGGGGGGTCGAGGCGATGATTCATGGCGACGATGCTCGCCCCGATCATTGGCGCCATCGCGGCCTCGAACACGGTGACGCGCAGCACCGGTCCACCGGCGCCCAAAAAACCGGCGAACAGAAGCAGAATCACCGTCGGTCCGATGACGAGTTTGAAGAGAAGGCCGAGTACCAGCGCCAAGGTCCTACCTCGGGCCTGGCTGAACTGAAGCTGATAGCCGACCGATACCAGCGCCAGCGGCACCAGCGTTGCACCGAGACGCTCGAACAAATTGGCAAGCCAAACCGGATACTCGAAAGGAATCAACAGCAAAGCCAGCACAAAAGCCTGAAACGGGGCGAACAGGACTATCTTGCGGGTTACAGCCTTCAAGGTGATTGTGCTGTCCGAGGCGTAGAGCGAGGCGACAACGATGCCAAGGGTCGAAAGCACAAAGTACGAACCCGCCTGGTCAATGAGAATGCCGACCCCGAGAAACTGCGGGCCGTAGAAAGTCTCGATCATGGGCAAGCCAACAAAAGAGGTGTTGCCGAGACCACCTGTCAGCATCAACCCGCCGGTTATTTCGCGCGGGAAGCGCAGCAACCGCGCTGCCAGCCAAAAGAACGCGCATCCAATCGCGAACATGATCCACGCCATTAGTGCCGGCAGGATCAGCCTTGAATCGAAGGTCAGATTATGTACATAGGTCAGTGTGAGTGCGGGTAGCGAGACATTGACGATGAAGCCGTTCAGCGCCGCGGCCGCATTATCCGGCAACCGCCCCGAACGACGCAAAAGAATGCCCAAGAGCATGCAGGCAATCAACAGCAGGTAGTTGTTCATGGAGCTGCCTCGGAGTCCTTGCCGGCGCTTCTCCCCCTGGAAGTTTAGTGCAAAATCGGTCAGGTGCTGAATTGATGGGCCGCGTCGGCTGCGGTACCGTATAGGCGTGTAGTCAGGAAGCCCTTGCGCATGCCAACAGATACGCTTTCTCCTCAAGATCTCGGAACCGATTCTGCGGGTTTTCGCGCAGGCACCGCCAAATCGAGCCTTGAAGGGGCGCTTCACCTGCCCAATTGGGGCGAGGCAGAGTGGCAGCACTTTTTCCACTTTACCAGCGGTCGGCGGGTGCCAGCCGGCGATGCGCTGATTCAACAAGGTGAACCTGACCGAACGCTCTATTTCGTGCTCCATGGCGAACTCGAGGTGATTGCGCATTCGGGGAACGGGCTCAGCTTGGGGCGGCTTGCCCGAGTCGGGGCTGGATCGGTCCTCGGCGAGCAAGCCTTCTTCGACGGCGGGCCAAGGTCGGCCGGCGCCTGGGCACTTGCGGATTGCGACGTCGCGGCGATGACTCCGGACCAATACGGCGCATTCGAGGACAGTCACCCGGCCCTGGCGCGGGACCTCCTTTTTGCGCTCGGCCGACTCCTGGCCGTCCGGCTACGCAGGACGTCGACGCGTCTGATGGAGTAAAGGCCTCCAAGGCAGCACTCCCGCTCATTGCACACACTCCGAGACACACTGCCGATCAGCAAAGCACCAGCGCCTGCGCTAGCCGAATTGACGAGTTGCTCGCCTCGCAAACCTTCGATTGACCTTGCACAGGTCAGCACCTAGTGTAGTGTCTTCCAAATAACTTGACGGTTGAGGTTAGGCATCGTGGTTACTGACAAGGCGCGGTGAGGAGGAATAGCCAGCGCTATTGCGACGATCCGCAACGCCGTCAGGGACCGCGAGGGCCAGCGCAGGTGTTAAGTTATTTGGGAGACACTACACTAGATTGTGATAGAGGTGCGGTTGTCGTTTCGACATCGATCCGCTTGGGCGTTCGCGGCATCTATCTCGACGATGTGCAGTTCGAAGTCATTCCCAGTTCCGAGATCATCGGCGGCAGCGGCGTCTACGAATCGCTCCGCTTCACCCTGAGTGAGATACCGCAACTGCTGGAACAATTCCAGCAAACACGTCTGCCGTTCGATATCGTTCCTGACGACTCCAGCAAGTCAGACTTTCTAACGCAGGTTGTGGACAGCCTGAAATCGCTGTTGGAGCGGGAATACATGAGCGGGAGCGAGCCTGCGGCGACTGCGGGAGCAAAGGGGGCGAGAAGCATGCCTTTGATGGAGCAGAACAACCTGACCTCCGTCGGCCGCCTGAGCCTTGGGCCGGAATCTGCGCATATGCCATTGAAAGAGTCCAGATCGATCGAGATCGACGGATTGCAGGGCGACGCGGGCATGAACCTGAGTGATTTCGTTGCACGCCTGAAGTACGCCACCCTCGACAGCAATACACCCGTTCTCAGCGATGACCTGATCCTGGCATCGGGTGGCCTGTACCTGGATTCCGTCGTTGGCGCCCAGGCGAGCACCGAACCCTATTCAGAAGAGATGCGCGCACAGGAAATCCGCATGCGCGATGCCGAAGTGCAGAAATCACTGGCCGAGGCCGAGTACCAACGTGCGCAGGCGGCAAGCCTGGGCCAGGCAGACCTTGCCGGCACGGGCAGCAATGCCATCGTCGAAATGGTTGCGGACACCGTGCGCAAATCGCTTCATTTGCAACTGCGCTGGCCTTTGACCGCGCGGCGATGGGACCTGCTCCTGGACAACGAGTGTAAATCCACGTGCAAGCTCGAGGAAAGCGGCCGAAACGAGCTCTTGTTCCGCTGGCGCGCTGCCCAGAGCTGGCTGGACCAAAAAGACTTGAAACGCCGGATCGCCGTGGTGGAAAAAACGACCCGACATCGGCTTGAGTTCACCGGCTAAACGAACTGCGGGACGACCTGCATCGGCGTGAGGCTTGTCGGACCGAGGCGCGATGCACCGGTGGATATTGGGCGCTCTGAAGCGCTACGAAATTGTGGGAAGGGGCACTGGGCCGGCGCCGATATGCGACAACAGACCATATTAGACACCCGTTTCAGGCGTCGGTGTCAAAACCATGCCTTGATCTTTTTGACCAGCCGTGTGGGTGCGTCCTTGCGCGCTTCGGTACTCTGCCGCAGTTGAAGCAGCCGCCGATTGTCCGGCTGCACTGACAGACCACGACTGAGATAGCGCTTTGCATCGCTATAGGCAAATTTATCCAGAGCGCCTTCTACCAGGTCGGCATAGGCATTGGCCACGTCGGTAATGCCTTGCTTGGCTTGCTCGTTATCCGGCGCCAGTTCCAGGGCGCGAAGCAGGTAAAAATGCGCATTGTCCCCACCGGGGACGGTCAGGCGATAGTCGGCCAGGGCTGCGGATGCAGAGTTCAGAAACTGATCGAGCTGCTGTTGACGGGCATCATCTGGAATTCTGGCGGAGTGCAGCGCTGTCTCCGCTGTCTTCACACTGCCAGACCCTTGGGACTCAGGCGGGTTTCCAACAGAGTTCTTTTGTACCGGCGGGTTTGTTT
>JAHEDQ010000227.1 GCA_024641125.1 Candidatus Competibacteraceae bacterium
GGGCGTTTAACGCAACCGGTCGCATTCGTCGTTAAACTCCACAAAAGCCATTCCGGATCTGCGCCGCAAATCAGTCGCAGCTTTGCCAGACGCCTTTCTGCAGCGGTGTTTTGGCGGTCTGTCTGATACGCCGCGCGCGATGCCGCTGCCGGCCCCGAAGACGCACTCCCCCCGCATACCCGGTTTTTCGCTGAGAAACTTTTTCGATGTCCGGTTGCCGGGATTTTCAAACATAAATTTTCAATCGCAACGTCCGGCGGGTACCGGGCAGACAGGATGCAGCATCTTCAACATCAGTATGATATTGCTCAGTCGAACCTTCGGGGCAGCCGGGCGGACCGGCAAAAGACGATGCCTACGCGACTGAACAGCACTGCGGAATTTCAAATCCTATAAAATCTGGCTCAGGAACTCTTTTGTCCTGGGATCCTGCGCATTCGTAAAGAACGTGGCGGGCGGGCCATGTTCCACGATCACACCCCGGTCTGTGAAATAGATGTGATCCGCGACCTCCCGGGCAAAGGCCATTTCATGTGTCACCAGAATACACGTCATGCCTTCTTCGGCGAGTTCTTTAATTGTCTGCAAAACCTCGCCAACCGTTTCCGGATCAAGCGCGGCCGTCACTTCGTCAAACAAGATCACATCGGGCTGCATCGCCAAAGAGCGCGCGATGGCCACGCGCTGTTGCTGGCCGCCCGACAACTCACCGGGAAAGGCGTCTTCCTTGCCTTCGAGCCGTACCTTTTTGATGAGCGCGCGTGCGGTCGCTTCCGCTTTGGCCTTGTCTTGTTTGAGCACCCTCACGGGGGCCATCATCACGTTCTGCAAAGCTGTTTTATGGGGGAACAGATTATACTGCTGAAAAACCATCCCGACTTTTTTGCGCAGCTCCAGCTTGTCCAGCTTCGGGTCATTCACCTCCAGCCCCTCGACGAGGATCGAGCCCTGCTGAATGTCGTTGAGTGCATTCACACAACGGATCAGTGTCGACTTTCCGGATCCTGACGGCCCGATGATACAGATCACATCGCCCTTCATTACATCCAGCGATACGCCGTTCAGAACTTTCAGGTCACCAAAGGATTTGTGCACGTCCTTCAGAGAAACCATGGGGTCGGCGGGTGTCCAGCTCATGTCGTCTCCTCAACCGATGACAGCAAATTTCTTTTCCAGCCGCACTGTGAAACGCGCGATCGGGTAGCAGTAGACGAAGAACAGCAACAGAACGAAACCGTAAAACGGGGCCAGTAACTCGGGTCGGCCGCCTTCCGACGCGAGGGCCTGCCCGGTCAGTGTCATGACTTCTGACACACCGACAATCGACGCCAGCACCGTTGCCATGGTCAGGATCGAGTAAAGGTTCATCCATGGCGGCAGCATCCGCTTCACGCACTGCGGAAGGATGATCAGCCAGAGTGTCTGCAGGCGCGTATAAGCGAGACTCTCTGCGGCCTCCCACTGCCCGCTGGGCAGGGAATTCACAGCACCCCGCACGATTTCCGACACATTGGCCATGACCGGCAGCGACAGACCAAGAATGGCCTTGAGCCAGTCGGGGAAAGGTATTTTCAGCCCGAACAGATCAATTTCAAACGGCAGCAGGAACATCGCAAAGAACAAGAGCACAAGCCAGGGCGCGTTACGGAAAAACTGCGTGACAAACCATGACCCGCCCCGTACCGCCGGGATAAGCGAAATTTGCCCGAGCCCGAGCATTGCGCCTACAACAGTGCCCAGTGCCATGGCGCTGACCGAGATAACCAGGTTGAAGATAAATCCTTTCAGCAGCAGCGGCGCCCAGTTCATCAGAACCGCCAGCGGGCTGAGGACCCCTTCGTCCGACTGTGCAAAGGCCAGCGAGGGACCAAATATGGCCAGCAGGGCAAGAGGCAGGATATGCCAAGCCCTGAGGCCGCAAAAAGGTTCAGGTTCCGGTTTGCTCACCGGCAGCATAACGGGCAGATCGGTCTTGCAGTTCATTACCCGTACCCCGGAATTTTCATCGCCCGCTCCCAGCGGTTCATTGCACCGACCAGCACGCCGACGAGCACGAAGTAGGCCAGCAGCAAAAAGATCATCATCTCGGTGACGTTCACATTGTCTGACCAGATCTGATTGGCCTCATAAAGCATCTCGGGCACTGCAATGGCATAGGCAAGCGTCGTGGTCTTGACCAGGTTGACCAGATTGTTGTTCAGCGCCGGCAGAACGACCCGGAAGGCCAGTGGCAGTGTGATGTCCCGGTAAATCTGCAGCTTGGAAAAGCCCAGTGCCTCGGCGGCTTCTACGGTCGATCTGGGCACCGCCTCGATCCCGGAGCGAAAAATCTCCACATTGAAGGCACCCGCAAAGAACGAAAGCGAGATCGCCGCCCAGGCAAAACTGCCCAGGATCGGCGACTGACCGCCCCAGTCGTTTTCTACTCTCGGAAGCAGCGTCCCGATTGCGAAGTAAAAAAAATAAAGTTGCACCAAAGGCGGTGTGTTCCGGAAGAGCTGGATATAACCGTTCACGATACGGCGGGTCCATTTGAAGCCGGAGCCCTGCAGCCAGGCGCCGATCACACCGATGATCACCGAAAAAAACAGGCAGACAAGTGACAGCCGGATTGTCGTCAGAAAGCCGTCCACCATCCGGTTTCTGTCGTATTCATCATAGAGAAAGGGGAGGTTTATTCCGGTTTCCTGATACAGGACGCGAAACCAGTCAAAGATTAAGTCCACATCCGCTGCCCCCGGAAAGCGGCCGGAGGGCGGGGATCAGTCCCCGCCCCGGCATTTATTACTTGTATTCTTCGTGCATCGCCTTGGCGAAGGGAGTGTTCTCCACGCCCCATTTTGTCTCGAGCTCAAGAATGCGGCCGGTTTTATGCCAGTCGACAATCATATCGCTCATCATCTGCGCAAAGTTTTCTTCACCCAGTGCAACAGCCAGGCCCCAGGGCGCGTCGTCAATTGTCTGAAGTGGCATCTCATAATCCGCCCATTCCGGATCGTTGGTTTTGGCCACGATCGCGCTGTCGTCATAAACGAAAGCCGCACAATTGCCTGCCTTCAAAGCAGAATAAGCCTCCGCCGTGCCTTTGAACGCCACAATCTCGGCACCAAAGTTCTGCGATGTGGCCTTGTTGTAGAAAGCCCCCTGAATACCGCATACAGGCTTGCCGCGCAGATCTTCCCATTCGGTCAGTCCGAGGCTTTTGAGCGCGAGAATATTCGTGCCTGAGGAATAGTAATTAGGATCCGGGATCAGAACCACTTCGCGGCGGTCAGGCCGGTCAGTCATGGTGGCAATCATCAGATCGATTTTGCCCTGTTCCAGAAATTGCATCCGGTTTGAGCTGACAACCGGCACGTATTCCACGTCCACACCCAGTTTGTCCGCAACATCCCTGGCAAGATCAGGTTCAATACCGATGACAGCGCCTGACGGATCCAGAAATCCATAAGGTTTGTAGTCAGCTTTCACGCCGACAATCAGCGTGCCGCGTTCCTTAATCGTTTCGAGTACGTCAGCCATGGCAGTCGTGAAGCTGAGCGCAGAAACCACGAGTGACGCTGCAATCGTGATCAGATGCTTTCTTCTCATTTGATTTCCCCTGTTTGTTCGTCCGGTTCAAAGCCAGACAGTGTGCAGTTCTGCGTATGTGAGCCTCACGTTAACCGATTACCGGACCGAAACAAATTGAATCGGTCCGCGGCATCTTTGAATGCCGGTTTTCTTTTCGGACCCTGCCTGAAAGATGAACACTCCGCCGGCGCATATACAATCTGCGGAAAACACGGTCAGAAGCCCGTCGGACTTCGCGGTACCTGCCACGCATGGCGGCGTATTTCGGGGCAGTGTACAAATACCCCCTGAACGGCTGGAATCGTCGTGTTGTTGCACACACGAGCGAGGAGATTTCGATCCGGCGGCACCGGCCTCAGAGCCTGCGTCCGGCCCGTCTGAAAGCATGACGATCCCCGGACGGAAAATCAGTGCCGGGTTCCGGGGTTTCCTTTCTTTCCGGCGCAGTAGGGTTCCGGCGGACTGGTCATGAGGCCGGAGACCGGTTGACCGTCAGGCGCGCTGCCCGGCGGCGTCAGATCATAAAAAGCAAATCTCTCATCCGGCTTGCCTAATCTCTCATAATGCACAAGGCTGTACACAGAACGCGGCAGCTTTGATGGCATCGCCGCGTCAACATAGGGAGAAGAAAATTGAACAATAAGAAAATGCTTTTCGCCACCGTATCAGCCATCGCCGCACTCGGGCTTTTGCCTGCCATGGCATCTGCTGAAACCAAACTGAAATGGGCGCATGTCTATGAATCCAGCGAACCATATCACACCTGCGCTGTGGCCGCGAATGACCTGCTGATGGAGGCCACGGAAGGCCGGTATGGGATCGAAGTATTTCCCGCGTCGTCCCTGGGCAAAGAAGTCGACATCAACGAAGGCCTGGGCTTCGGGACGGTCGACATCATTTACACCGGTCAGTTGTTTGCCGGCCGCTCCTACGGGTCAATCGCGATCGGCGGCGCGCCGTTCATGTTCCGCGACTGGGATCACTGGGACAAATTCCGCAATTCCGACCTCTTTGGTGAGTTGTCGCAGGGGTACACAGATGCCACCGGCCACCATATCACGGCGATGACATACTATGGTGCGCGCCATGTCACATCCAACAAGCCGATTATGACACCGGCCGATATGGACGGGTTGAAAATCCGCGTCCCGAATGCCCCGCTCTACATGATGTTCCCCGAAGCTACGGGCGCCAACCCGGCACCTATCGCGTTTGCCGAAGTTTATCTGGCGCTGCAGCAGGGCACGGTCGATGCTCAGGAAAATCCTCTGCCGACGATCCAGGCCAAAAAGTTCTACGAGGTACAGACCAACATCAACCTGACCGGGCACATCACGGATGCTCTGCTAACGATCGTTGGCGGGCCCGCCTGGGATGCGATGGAGGCCGCGGATCAGGCCGCCCTGGCTGAGGTGACCAAAGAGACCGCTGTCTGCGCCACGGATGCAATCATCAAAGCCGAAGGCGAACTGGCCGAATGGTTCCGCGGTGAAGGTGTGCAGGTAAACGAAGTGGACCGCGCGCCGTTCATCGATGCGGTAAAGGCGATGCATAACGGCGAAATGGCCACCTGGGATCAGGCGACATACGACCGTTTGCAGGCAATCAAGTAAACCGGCCTTTTATACTTTTGCAGGCGGGCCGCGAGCCCGCCTGCACTCTTATTTCTGAGGATACGCCATGAGCAGGCAAAACCAGTCTGACCAGACTGCGACGGCACCGATCACTCTCGAAGAAGATAAGATTGATCTTTCCGATCAGCGCTGGGACGACGCACTGGTTCTGATCATTTTCTGGGTTCTGGCCTTCATTGTCTTTCTTCAGTTTTTTACGAGATATATCTTAAACGACTCCATCGCCTGGACAGAAGAAATCGCCCGGTTTCTGCTGATTGGCGTTACGTTTATCGGGTCGGTTATGGCGACCCGAAAGCAGAGCCATATCGCGGTTGAATTCATTTACCGATGGATCCCGCGCACCGGGCGGCGCATTGCCCAGACTGTGATTGATTTGCTGACGACCGGCTTTTTCATCATGCTCGGCGTCTTCAGTGCGCAGATAGCAGGGCGCACAGGACAGATGATGGTGTCCCTCGATATTCCGAAATCGACGGTTTACTGGATCGTTGCCGCTGCATTTTTCTGTATGGCGCTCTGTTCCGGCTGGAACATGTGGCGCCACCTGCGCAGCGGTACCAGCAAACTGATTGACCCTGAGTTACATGCGGACCAGATCCGCGCCATCGATTAGGAGCAGGCCACAGTGGATATTATCTGGCTTTTTGTGATGCTGGCCGGTCTTCTGGTTTTCGGCATGCCGGTGGCGGTTGCTCTGGCCGGGTCATCGGCGATTTTCATTGTGTTCAATGGCTCGCCCCCGCCGATGGTCGTGGCCCACCGGATGATCAACGGCGTGGACAGTTTCCCTCTGCTGGCCGTTCCGTTTTTCATTCTGGCCGGCAACCTGATGAACACAGCCGGCATTACGGAACGCATTTTCAACTTCGCCCTGGCGCTCGTCGGCTGGATGAAAGGGGGCCTTGGTCATGTGAATGTCGGGGCATCCGTGATTTTTGCCGGAATGTCCGGTGCTGCGGTCGCGGACGCAGGTGGCCTTGGCGCTATTGAGATCAAGGCGATGCGGGATGCAAAATACGATGCAAAATTCGCCGTGGGCATCACGGCGGCATCTTCCACCATCGGGCCGATTATTCCGCCATCTCTGCCGATGGTGATCTACGGCGTCGTCGCGGGGGCCAGTATCGGGCAGTTGTTTGTCGCGGGGTTCATCCCCGGACTGATGATGGCGGGAGCCTTGATGATCATGATTGCTGTTATGGCCCGGCGCAAAGGGTTCGGGCGCGATCAGGCATTTTACTGGTCGGTCCTGTGGTCCACATTCCAGCGGGCTTTTCTGTCGCTTCTGACCCCTGTCATCATCGTGGGCGGCATTCTCTCCGGAGCATTCACCCCGACGGAGGCTGCTGTGGCGGCCTGCGCCTGGGCACTTTTTCTGGGGCTTGTCGTGTACCGCACCCTGTCGCTGCCCCGGTTCCTGCGTGTCAGTTTTGATACGATCGAAACAACGGCTGTGGTCCTGCTGGTGGTGGGGGCTGCTGCGATTTTTGCCTGGATCCTCACATCCAACCGCGTGCCGGAACAGTTTGCTGCCGGCCTGCTCGCGATTTCCGACCGTCCCTGGGTAATTCTGCTGCTGATAAACCTGATCCTGCTGGCCGTCGGTTGTTTCATGGAAACGGTGGCGGCGATCACCATCATGGTTCCCGTGCTGCTTCCCATTGCCGTGACTTTGGGTATCGATCCGGTGCATTTTGGCGTGATCATGGTTCTGAACCTGATGCTGGGACTTCTGACGCCTCCGGTGGGTATGGTGCTGTACGTTCTTGCAAGGGTTGCAAAGATACCTTTCGAACAATGCGTCGTCGGTACAGCACCCTTTCTGATTCCACTGGTGGCCGTCCTGTTACTGGTGACTTTCATTCCGGGCATCACGATGTGGTTGCCGACACTTATCTACCGCTAGGAAAGAGATGGCAAA
>JAHEDQ010000046.1 GCA_024641125.1 Candidatus Competibacteraceae bacterium
AGCGCCCGTCCGCGGTGTTGCGCCTCTGGGCAAGGGCGACGGCCATTGCCTTCGAGACGCGCCTAGCGGCCAAGCGCTTCCCAACTCGCTGCATCCATCATTATCAGGTGGACGGAGTACTAGTGGGCCACCAGGGTCCGGCAGTGCAGCGCTTGCGTCGCGACCGTCCGATGGCCAAACTCATCGGCTGACCCAATGCCGGCAATCGCGGCGCTCCGCCGTCACGTCAAACTCATCACCAGGATTCGCTCCGCATGGAATCGGACGACCGTCGACAACTGGATTGCGCCGAGGCCATCTGTGACTGGTTCTGGGAACAGGATGCCGCCGGCCACGTGATCTATCTCTCCCCCGGGTTCGAGCCCAGGAGCAACCTGGACCCCGATACTTTGATCGGTCGTGGACTGCATGAGATTTTTAAGCCTCCGGCCGAGGACGGGCAGACTCTGGTTGGGTTGTTGCAAGCCCGTGAGGCATTCCGCGACCTGGTTCTGCATTATCAGGATCGGTCAGGGCGAAGAAGGTGGATCCGACTGAGCGGACAGCCAGGCCTGGACGCCGCCGGCGGCTACCGGGGTGCAGCCGTCACGACCACCAGTGGCGAGTCTGCCGACGCGGTGTATCGGCGCCTGTTCGAGTCCAGCATCACACCGATACTGATCTATGATCGCGACACCCTTGAGATTCTGGCGGTAAACGATGCCGGTCTGGCCCAGTACGGGTATAGCCGGGAAGTCTTCCTGGAGCTGACCCTGGCGGATCTGCACCCGCGCGAGGCCATGGCTTCGCTGTTCGCCGATGACGGACCAGACCCGACCGAACCCCACGCTGAGCGGCACCTCAACTCGGACGGTGCCGTAATTCAGGTTGACGCCGAAGCCCATGCCCTGACCTACGCCGGCCGACCCGCGATGGCGCTGCTGGCACGGGACGTCACCGAGGCGCGTAAGGCGTCCGAAGCGATGCGCAAGAGCGAGGCCCGATACCGAACCTTGTACGAGCAAAGTCCAACCATGTTGTTCACGGTGGATCAGCGGGGGCGTATCCGCACGGTTAATCGTAAGGCGGCCTCCCGCCTGGGCCACCGTGCCGGAGAACTGATCGGGCGTCCGGTCACGCTGCTGTACCCGGAACCTGAACGGACCAGAGTGTCCGGACACATGGCCATCTGCCTGCGCCAGCCCGGTTCGGTGCGCAGCTGGGAGGCGTGGAAGCTAACCGCCCAAGGAGAACAGATTCGGGTCCGCGAAACCGCCCGCTCAATCCGCGCACAGGACGGACGCCTATCGGCATTGTGCTTTTCCGAGGACATCACCGACGCCTATACCCGATCCACCGAACTGGCGTTCCAGGCCAGCCACGACGGTCTGACCGGTCTGCTCAATCGGCGCGAGTTCCTCAATCGCCTGGAACGGGTGCTGCCGGAGCGCGGCGGGGAAAGCAAACATGCCATGTGCTATCTGGACCTGGACCGATTCAAGCCAATCAACGACAGCTGCGGCCATGCAGCGGGCGACGCCTGCCTGCAACAGCTTGGAGAGTTGCTGAGGGGGCGGGTCCGCAGCCGAGACTCGGTGGCAAGATTGGGCGGTGATGAGTTCGGCATATTGATGGAGCACTGCGACCTGGAGGCCGCCGAGCGGGTTGCCAGGGGATTGCTGGACGCGATCGAAACGTTTCAGTTTTACTGGGACGACAAGTGCTTTTCCGTGGGCGTCAGTATCGGTGTCGCCACCCTGACGCCGGGACCGATCACCGCGGCCGATGCGCTCAGCGTGGTGGATGGCGCCTGTTATTCCGCTAAACGTCAGGGCGGCCGTCGAGTCCAGGTGGTCCAGCTCAGCGACGCATGGGTGGCGGACTCGGAGCCGCAAACCGCCGCCGACTCGGCCTGGACGGTACGTATCCAAAGGGCGCTGGACGAACGGCGCTTTTGCCTGTACGCACAGGTGATCCGCCCTGTGAACACCGACTCGAGTGAATCGGCGGAGATCCACGAACTGCTGCTGCGCCTTCGGGAAGACGGGGAACTCATCACCCCCGCCGCCTTTCTGCCGGCGGCGGAACGCAGCCGGCTGGGGCTAAGCCTGGACCGCTGGGTTATGGAAACCGCGCTGAACCATCTGGCGGCTCATACGCCCCTGCAAAGCAGGCCGGGGGCTGTTTCGCTGAACCTCTCGGCGCAAAGTATTCTGGATGCGGACTTCGCCGCATTCGTCCTGGCGGGACTCGATGGCTACGGCATCCCCGGGTCGTGTCTGTGCTTTGAGATCCCCGAGGCGGTGGTGCTCACCGACCTGCCCGGTGTGGGACGGTTCGTGGAAGCGCTCGAACACACGGGAAGTCGATTTGCCCTGGACGGCTTCGGCGGCGGCATGGCTTCGTTCCAGCACCTCAAACACCTGCCGGTGGATCTGGTGAAGATTGACGGGCGTCAGGTCAAGGGCATCGTCGACGACCCGGTTGGTCTGGCCATGGTGCAGTCGATCAACCAGATTACCCACGCCCTGGGCAAGAAGACCGTCGCCGGATTTGTTGAAAATGACGCGATTTCCAATGAAGTTCGGCGCATTGGCGTGGATTATGTGCAGGGGTACGGCATCGGCATGCCCGCCCCGCTGCCCCCCTGAAACCGCTCTTATCCCGAATTATTTTGGTCCCAGGAAAAACCACAGAATCACGCCCAGCAAAGGCAGCAGCAGAATCACGACCACCCAGATCACCTTGCTGCCGGTGCTGGCGCCGCTTTGGATTATTCGGATTACTGCCCAAACGTTGAGTACCAGCAGAACCAGCCCCAACACCCCCCCGACTTCGATACCCACGATCGACACTCCGGCGACTTGATCAGGCCGTCAGTATGCCCAAACTCATGCTCAGGCACCAAACACCCGCCACATTACGGAAGGTCTGATCTATGCTGGACGAGGCAGATTGGAGGGCGAAATGTGCAGGTTCAAGGCGCAGATCGCGGGTAATCGTTATTCCATAGCCAAGATTTGCAACGCTGAAGCTGTGCACATCAGCCCCAAGATGCACGTTCACGAATAGGCCAGAGGCTCCTTAAGGGACCAATGAGATCTCGATCAGCGTGCGGGCACGCACCGGCAGTCGCCCTTTGTACTTTGCCAGCACGCAGTAACTGGGCTGTTTATGACCGAGCTGGCGGGAGTACCAACCGAGTATGGGATCCTCCTGCCCCTTGACCACAACCAGAGACCAGTCCTTCGGGGTATTCAGAGTCACAATGGTCCCGCAGCCGGGGCGGCGCAGGGTGACCCGCCCCCCTCCGGCCTCCAGTTTGGGGTCGACGTCGGGCGCCAGGTGGAAAGCGGACTCCAGGCGGTGCTCGCCCTTGCCGAAGAATTCGTCCAGCAGAAACAGGCTGCTGCCATCGAGTTCGAGCTGGAAACGGCGCACATGATGGACACCGAGATGATCGTAGCCAGTGTGCTCGGCTTGCAGAAACGCTCTCCGGTCGGAGTGACCGGCATCGCTGAACTCGACAGTAAAGCGCCGGCGGCGCTGGATCAGACCACCACCCTGACCCTGGTTCTTACGATCCACCCGCACCGTGTTGTGGGCAGTCGTGCTGCGGAAATAGCTCCGCCAATCCGGACGGTCGTCGCTGCAGTAGCTACCCGGATCCACCAACCAGTAGCAACCGTCGATGGCCAGGCTGTAGCTGAGTGCATCGGCATCGCCCTGGGTGGAGAAATGCCCGCCTTGTGCCTGCCCGGCCACCACGTCCACATACACGCGGGGCGTTCTCAACACGCCATGGCCCGCATCGCGAAACAGCTGCATGGCAGGTGCGGCCGAATCGCGCTGCGCCCGGTGATGTTGCGCTTCGGGGACCATCCCCCAGGCCAGCCAGCCCAGCCAGAATGCCTTTTCGGAAAGCTGCTCACCCGGCGGCGAATCGCCCAGGGCCGCGGCGGCCAACTGGTCGAGTTCAAGCCTGGTATCGCTGAATGCCCGCGCGGCGAACCGGCTCACCGAACCTTCCACGGCCTCGCCGACGCGGGGTACCCGACCACCGTCGGGGCACAAAGCGTTCAGAAACGCGCGGGTGGCGGTCAGGAAGCGGGCGAGGTCCCCAACCCAGGCCTCCCGGAATCGCCGCCCGACGCTATAGGCCAGCGCCAGGGTCTCCAACAGCCGCGCCTGCACGTCCGTGCCTCGCTCGGGCCAAAGACCGTCTCGGCCAACGCGCTCCGAGATCAGCTCCGTCAGACATTGATTGGCCAAGTCACGCCATGCCCGGCCCTCCGAGCCAAGGTCGAACACACTGGTGCACACATACAGGGCAACCAGGCGTGTAACCCGTTCGTGATCCGGCGCGCCGCCCGCGCCCAGGG
Organism: Candidatus Competibacteraceae bacterium; assembly: GCA_024641125.1. Taxonomy (GTDB): domain Bacteria; phylum Pseudomonadota; class Gammaproteobacteria; order Competibacterales; family JAHEDQ01; genus JAHEDQ01. Next base: position 4,362 of record JAHEDQ010000046.1, read on the forward strand.
ACTCACTGAGGTGGCTCACGTGCTGATACAGCGCCCGCTCCAGACCCGGAACCGTGCCGAGCAGACCCTGCTCACCTTCCCGCAAAGCGATAATGCCGTGCGCCAGGGTCCAGCTCAGCAGTCGAATCGCCACCTCGGTGGCATTGGCCCAGTGCACCCCCATTCCCCGTGGACACTGTTCTATCCAGCCCTGGATCTGGAAAGCGATGGACTCCCGGTAGGTGATGTTGCCGGCCACCGCGTAACCCACCGCAAGGGGAACCAGATGCTGTTGTCGTCCCAGTTCCCAGGTGTAGCGGATGCTGCCAACGACTTTCGGATTCCACACGTCGACATCGGCGGCGGGCAAGTCCGGCGCGACCCGTCGGGTCAGGGGGTCACGGCTCCACTGGACCGGCCAGCCCGAATCGAATGCGTCCTGACCGAACAGTCGCACACGGCCGCTGGCGGCCTCGGTCAACACGGTCTGGTTGAGTTCGAAATGTTTGTGCCAGTCCCTGACCCAACCGGACAGGGGCGCGAACAGATTGTGGCCAGGCCGCACAGTGACAGGAAGCTGGGCCGATTCATCTGACGGTTTGCTGTCGGTGCGTACCTGACCGGAGACCCCGGCCGTCGGTGAGCGCCTGAAGGCCGCCATCGGGCCGAAACCGGTACCCACCTTGAGGCGCGTGCCCAAACTCTTCATACGGCATCCTCGACTAACTGACTTTGGACTGTCGGAGTCCGACGGCTCGGAGCAAACCGGGGCGGCGGGGGATTCAGACCGTCACCGTCTCACGGCGCAGGATCCGAGTTCGAATCCACAGGAGATACCAAATACTGTTCCTGAACCGCCCATTGATGAAGCGCAATCCACCGCTGCCGGAGTGAGACGGTGGCGTTGCTGCCGGTACGAAATATCCGCCGGGAAAACCCAGGCAGAGCACCCGCACACGCGACCAACCCGGGGCACAGCTCCCGCAGATTCGGGTGCGAAGGGCGGAAGCTGTGCCATACAGATTTGATTTGGAAAGCGGTTGGTCAGCAAGCCGATGAGAGGGGCGTCGCGGGCCACTCCAGAGTATTCCCTCTAGGGCCGCGGCTGACGCTCACTGAGATTTCGATAGTAGCTCTCAACCATCGGCCGTTGATGGCGACCCGGCTCTGCGCGGATGCCGGCCGCCACGGTGGTGGGTTCAGCGGACACATCCTCGCGCAACGCCCGTTCGCTGGCTTTGAGCTGGGCCAGCAAGACGTCGTGGCGACGCATCAGCTCTTCCGAATCCTTCGACGCACCCGCGTCCCGCTGCGTCTGCAGAGCATTGATCACGGCCTGTATGTCTTGGGCCAGTTCCGGTGCCGGCGGAAAGGTCTCAAGCAGTTCACCCAGATCCGCCACCTGCCGCCCCAACTCGGCATTGATGTCGGCCAACTCGGCGGTGCCCACGTCCGCCCCAATCCCCGCACTGCGGCCGTTGGCGCGAGCGCTAAGCCGGTTGCGATTGGCTTGCAGGCCCCGCATCGCGCCGCGCATTCGCTCGAGGGCGCGACCCAGACTGGCCTGCCGGCTCTCGCCAATGGCCTCGCCCGCCACCGCCAGGCGTTCGCCCAGGCGCTGAAGTTCGCGCTCGATATCCGCCTCACCGCGCTGCACGTGTCCCTGGGGATCCTGCATCATGCGGCGCTGGGCAGCCCCGATGCGCTCCGCCAGCCCCGACTCTCGCAAGTCCTGAGCGGCACCGCGCAATGCCTTGGCGGTCGCAGGTTGATCGGCCTCGGCCGCCGCGGCAATCCGGTCGAGGTCGCCTTCCAGCGCCCGCACCTGACCGGACAAAGCACCCTTACGCTGGGCCAGTCTGGAAACCGCAGTACCATTGTCCGGATTGTCCCTGAGGGTCGACTCAAGCTCCCGGGTGATCGCCTGCTGCTCAGCCGAAGCGGCCGCGGCCCGCTGCTGCGCGTCGTCCACTTCCTGGGCAAGCCGGGCCGGTCGTTCACCCTCCGCCTCCAGCAGACTGCGTGCCTGATTCAGGCGATCGACGGCGGTCTGGCTGGCATCGGCGGCTTCACCGCCCTGACTCTGGCCGGATCGCCGCATTGCTTGGGCGGCGGATTGCAGTTGTTCCATGGAGCGCTGCAACGCTTCGCTGTCGCGCTGCCGGCTCAGCCGCTCGAGTTGCCGAACCAGTTCTTCCAGTTCTTCGGCCAGGGCCTGTTGACTGTCACCCCCACCTGCCCCCTGCTGCATGCGGCGCCGGGCGCGCTCGACCTCGGTCTGCTGACGTTGGGCCAGCTCCCGCAGCTTGCGCATGGTCTCGTCGAGCTGATTCTGCTCAGCATTCCAGCGCCCGCGCTGCACGTCCTCGTAGGGGTTTCGGAACTTGTCCATCTCCAGCTGAAACAGGTTTGCCAGTTCGTTGGCGGACTCACCACCCCCACCCCCGGCACTCCCCATCGCCACCTGAACATCTCGGAACGCGGCATCGGCACGCTGGAGATGCCCCAGGGCGGCGCGGGCCCGGGGCAAAGCCTGCTGAACATCGGCTGCCGACAACAGGGCCTCTACCTCCTTCATGGCCTTGACTGCCTGCGGCAAGGCGTCCGCCACCTCGCGGTAGCCAGGGCGCAGATTGACCATGCTGCGTGCACCCAGACGACGGGCGATGGCCTCGGCACGCACCCGAATCCGCGACTGAGCCGAATCCAGGGTATCCAGCCTGTCTTCCGCCAGGGCCGGATCCAGACTGGCCTGATCGCGGCCAAGTTTGAACATGGCCACCACCAGGGCGCGCTGCTGGGCGGTGAGGGCCTCCTGACCCTGACCGCCCCCACCCCCTCCACCGCCGCCCGCGCCGCCGGCCGCGCGGAAATGCTGCTCGAAGGGGCGCACATCCATAAAATACATGTCGGTGACCGCCTGGCGATCGCCCTCACCCCGTGTGTCGCGGGCTCGTGCGTAGTAGGCGATGAGATCGCCCGCCACCAGAGGCCGCTGCTCCAGATACATGATATGGGTGCCACTGACCTGCACCTGCCCCAGCCCCGCGGCGGCCAGCGGTACCACCTCCTCGGGACCGCCATTTACCGACAGCACCAGCTCCAGAGCCTGCACCGCCACGTCATCTTCGGCGCTTACCCGGATCTCCATCTCCTCAACCCGGGTCACCCGAGTGTCACGTCCCGGACTGGAAAGACGGATGACGGGCAACGCATCGGCATGGGCCACGATCAGATACTCGGGGGTTGCCGGTACCATGCCCAGATCGCCGGCTGGCAGTTCCACCCGATAGTGTCCGCTCCGGCGAATCTCCAGGCTGCCCCGAAGTCGGTCACCCACCCATCGCAGGGGTACTTCAGTCTCTCCGTCCAACAGCAGAAGCCCGCCGGAAACCGGGCGGTCCGGGATCACCTCCAATTGCACACGGCTGCCTTCCACTGCGCGTATATCGGTGCCGTTATCTATCCGCTCTGGTGGCCGCCCGGTTCGGCTTGGGTACTCATACAAAAAATCGATTCGGCTGACCTGAGGACGAGGGACGACGTCGATGCGATGTACCGGCGATCGAAGTTCGGCGGCTTCCACGTAGTACTCTTGGGCAGTGTTGAGGTCGAACAAAAAGCGCTCGTACGCTCCGCCGGTGGACGTGGCGGCCATGGGGGTGCGTATCCACTCGGTCCCGGTATCACCGCGGGTGACCAGGACAACCGACTCCGGGTCGAAACCCGCGACCGTCGCCTCGATACGCTGGTCCGCCCCCTGCAAAACCGTCACGTTCCCAGGCGCCACGGCAACCGAGTAGGGGTTTGCGGTGATTGATTCGCTGGCGGGCACGAGCAGCAAACGGGCACCGTGACGCAGTTTGTCGGGCCCCACAGCCATCAGCAGCCCCGCGGCAACGGCAATCAGAACCAGTATCAGCGTCGCCCGCCGCAGGGCGTTCCGCTCCAGGTCTGCGAGGCCGTGGGCGCCACCGGCTTCAACCGCGTTCCTCAATAGACGTTGAGCCAGGGCGGGCGATGTGTCTCCGGGTCCAGACGACGCCGACGCCGGATACGGCGTGCCGGAAAACTGCGCCGCGCTGAGGAGCAGGGCGTCCAGTCCGGGAATCCGCCGTTCCACATAGCGGGCAAGCCGTGCGTCCGGCATCCGTGCGAACAGCCTGAACGGCAAAATCACGATCAGCAAAGCCGCGACCAGAGCGTAGACCGCCCAGCGGACCCGCGACACCATCGTGGGGTCAAATCGGGCCGCATCCATGACCAGGACACCGCAGAAGGCCACCAGCAGACAAAGGCCCACGGCTATGGCCGCGCCTTCGGTGACCCGACGTACCCGAAGGCGCCGACGTACAGCGGACAGAAGGTCAGCGAATGCGCTTTGGCTGCGGGCCCACTCGGTTACCGGATCTTTCATGGTACCGCCCCCGTTCGGTTCATGGTGGGCACCGGTTCCGGCAAACGTCCCCGTCCCACCGACAGTCGGTTTGAGATGGCGCTCTCCAGAAGCAGCAGTGCCAGCGCCACCGCCAGCAGATAAAGCCCGACAGGCGACACCGCGCCCGCTCCGGGCCCGGTAAGCTCAGCAGTTGCGGCATTGGACCGCCGCCCCACCCGTCGCGCCAGATCAGCGGCACCCAGTGTGTCAAGCATCGATTCGGATCGGTCCGTGTTGACCGCGATACGCAAGGCCGGACCGGCTCCATCACCCCGGTGGGCTTCGTGAATTCCGACCTCCGCGACCGGCAAAAGTGCCTGCCCGGCTGGCAGCCGCCATGCACCCCCCCCGGGCAGCTCCACCACCACCTCACCTCGTTCAGCAAGGTAGCGCAACCAGTCCGCGGCCCCCGGCGTGACAACGGCGAGGGCGCGAAGATCCACCACTGACCCCGACAGATAGGCGCCGGGGACCTGGGTCCAGTTCGCCAACCATTGGACCGCGGCCTGCAGCAGCGGTGGAAATCCCGGTTCCAAGGGCAAGGTGTTCCAACCGGTGTCCAGCGCGCTGGTCAGCACCAGGGTGCGGCCCGCTCCGTGTTCCCGGGCCGCCAGCAGAGGCGCACCGTCCTCGAGCCGGAACGGCACCTGATCCGGCGGCGCCGTCTCCAGGGACCGGTAGGACCAGACGCGAACCGCGTCCAGGGCGGTGCCCATATCCCAGGCAAAGGGGGACGTAATGCCAACGCCTGCGTCGTCCGCGATCAGGCCGAGCCCGTCCGCGTCAGTCGAGCGCCGAGGTCCGAGCCGACCCGGCAGGTAATCCGGCCAGGCCGAGCCTACATCCCGCGCCGCCACTACCATCAGGCCGCCGCCACCAACCACGAAGGCGGACAGTGATTCGGCCACGGGTCCGGACGGCAGCGAGACATCGTCCCAGATGATCACCTGGGTATCGGATAACGCAGCCGGATTAAGCGCGCCGGGACTGAGCCGCTGCAGATTCACCTCGGGCGAGCGGGCGAGGCGCAAGGCTTCCGATATATACAGTCCACCCGCCGTGACCGGCTCAGCCGGTTCGATCAACACCACCCGAATGGGATGCCTGGGCGGGAGAATCAGATCATGGGTGTTGTCAGCTGCCAGTGCGTCGGTGTTGATTTTCAGACGCACGCCGAGCGGCTGATCCCGGGCAACGGACAGGGGCAGGAGCAGGGTTTGCGCCGCACCGGCCGCCAGATCGAGGGGGCGGCTTTCGACCCGGCGCCCGTCCAGTTCCAGACTCAATTCAGCCGCCTCGAGCGCGGCATCGCCGGTGTTGCGAACCACCACCTCCAGATCGGTACCCCGGTCGCTGGGCAGACCCGTCCCATCCACCAAACGGGCCGACATGATGGCCGCATTGGCGCCCACCGGACCACTGACAGGAACGACCTCCAGGGTCACCTCAGGGTCCAGGGACAGAGCGTCCAGGTCGGAAGCGCCGCTGGCCTGCAGGTCGGAGATCAGCAGAACCGTTCCGGTGCGGGCGGACCCTTCTTTCAGAATACGGCCTGCTTCAGCCAATCCGGCGCCGAAACGGGTGCCGTTGGATCCGGGCTGTACCGTGTCCAGGGCGCTGCGCAGGGCCGCGGCATCCCCGGTCAGAGCCTGCACCACTTCGGCCCGCTCGTCGAACGCCACCAACGCGGCCCGCTGCCCCGACTTCAGGCTGTCAATACGGTCCAGCACTGCCCGCCGGGCCGCTTTCCAATGCCCCTCCACGGCCATGCTGTAGGAACGATCCAGCACCAGCACCAGATCCAGCTCGCTGGGTGCAACCGGTGCGGCCGCGCGCTCCAGATAGGGTGCCACGAACCCCAACACCAGCAGAATCAGCGCCAGGCAACGCAACAGCAGCAGCCAGGGGTCTCGCAGGGTCCGACGCCGCCGGGCCTGAAACGGAACTTGGCGAATAAACATGAGAGACGGAAAACGTCGCCCGTCACGCTCCTGCCGCTGCGCCAGATGCACCAGCACCGGCACCGCCAGAGCAGACAAACCCAGCAGCAGCAGGGGGTTGAATAAGCCCCAAGTCATCAGCGCGTTCGCACCAGGCGCGCGCGCTGGGAAAGATACTGAAACAACATGCTGTCCAGCGGCTGGTCGGTGTACAGACAGGCGAAGTCGATGCGTCGCTCTCCGCAGGCGCGGCTCAACGCCTGCACATGTTCCGCCAGCGCGCTGCGGTAGCCGTCGCCGACCACGGCCGTCGACACCGGCAGCCGCTGCCCGGTCTCCATGTCCTCCAACACCAGCTCGCCCGAGAGAGCCAAGTCACGCTCCACCGGATCCAGCACCTGCAGGGCGAGTACATCGTGCCCCCGCGCCCGGAGCCGATCCAACGCCTTGATCACGTCATTCGGCGGCGCATAAAAGTCCGAAACCACGATAACGATGCCACGACGGCCTAATCGCTCACCCAGATCGTCCAGTGCCGCGGTCAAGTCACCCTGCCCCTCGGCCTGGGCCCGTGCCAAGTGCCGCAGCAGGGTATCGCGGCGCCGGGCCGAGGGCGGGACCCAGTCGCGCAGCGCTTTATCGAACACCACAAGCCCTACCCGATCGCGTTGGCGGGCCGCCAGATGCGCCAGGCTGGCCATGATGTAACGGGCATAGTCGAACTTGGACACCGCACCACTGGCGTAGTCCATGGATGCGGATGCGTCCAAAACCAGGATCACATCGGCATTGGTTTCCGCCTCGAATGTCTTGATGTAGAGACGGTCGGTGCGTGCAAACAACCGCCAGTCCATGTGACGTACGTCATCACCACGGGTATAAGGACGATGTTCGGCGAAATCGGTGGCGGCACCCATTTTGACGGCCCGATGCAGGCCGCTGATGAACCCGTCCACCACGGTCTTGGCTACCAGATCCAGATTGCCTATACGGGCCAACATGGCGGGGTCGATGAACCGCTGGGCAGCGGTTCGCCCTGCATTCGCCGCCGCTGCGCTCAACGGTCCGCGGTGGGCACCGGCACCGCCTCCAGCAGCTGGTCGATAATGTCGTCGACGCTCACCCGTTCTGACTCCGCATGAAAATTGCGCAGCAGGCGGTGACGAAGCACCGGACGCACCAGCGCACGAACATCCTCAAAACCCACATGGGCACGGCCGCGGGTCAGAGCCCGGGCCTTGCCCCCCAGAACCAGAAACTGGGCGGCGCGGACGCTGGCGCCGTACGACAGCCAGCGATTGGCGAAGTCGGTGGCCTGTTCGGTTCCGGGTCGGGTGGCGCGCACCAAAGCCAGGGCATGCCGGCTCACTTCCACCGCGATCGGTACACGTCGAACCAGCCGCTGATAGGCCAGCAAAGCGGCGGCGCTGATGGCCGGCGTCAGGGTAGGATTGGCATTGCTGGTGGTGGCCTGAACCACCGCAAGTTCATCGTCTTCGGGCAGGTAGTCCAGCACAATCTCGAAGGTAAACCGGTCGAGCTGAGCCTCGGGTAGCGGATAAGTCCCTTCCAACTCGATGGGGTTTTGCGTGGCAAACACAAAAAACGGGCTGGGCAGAGGGTAGGTTTTGCCCTGAACCGTGACCCGTCGTTCCTGCATGGCCTCCAGCAGCGCGGCCTGAGTCTTCGGCGGTGTGCGGTTTATCTCGTCCGCCAACACCATATTGGCGAACACCGGCCCGTTGACGAACACGAGCTCACGACGTCCGGTGTCCGGATCCTGCTGCACCAGATCGGTGCCGGTGATGTCCGAAGGCATCAGGTCCGGAGTGAACTGAATGCGGGAAAAATCCAGATCCAGCGCCTCGGCAACGGTCTGCACCAACAGCGTTTTGGCCAGGCCCGGCACCCCGACCAGCAGACTGTTACCCCCCACCAACAGGGTCATCATCACCAAATCCACCACCTCGTCCTGGCCGATAATGCGCTTGCCGATCTCCGCCAGTATCCGTCGATGATCGTCCTGCAACGCCTCAGCCTGTCCGGCATCATCGCTGGGTGTCACCTCGGGCCGATTTGGCTGGGGTTCAAAACTCACTGGGTCTCTCCTGGGACAGAGTCAGGTCTGGTTGCGCCCGTACCGGGATCGCCGGACGGGGGTGGCTCGGTGGACACTTCCACGTCCATGCGGTCGCGTATCTGCAGCAGCAGTTCCAATGCTTCCGGATAAAGCGGCGCCTGCTCGAGCGTGGCGAGCACCTGCCGCCGCGCATCCACGGTGCTGCCCGCGCGAAACAAGGCCTCGGCGTGACGATAGCGGGTGCCCAATGGATCGGCCGGGTCGAGGTCTCCCACCGCACCCCAGGCCTGAGCGGCGCCGCGCCAATCGCCGACAGCTGACCGCAGTTCCGCCAACGTCTCGTACAAAGCACGATCGAAGGGTTGGATCAACAAGGCCCGTTCCAGCATGGCCCGGGCAAGGTCGGCCTGACCGGTTTGTTCATACAGGGCCGCCAGATCAAGGTGGGCGTCCAGGTCATCGGCGTCGATGGCAACGGCCTGCTCAAGTTGTTCGATCGCCCGATCGAATGCCTGCTGCCGGGTGTATAGCGTTGCCAACAGGCGATAGCTGCTGTCTGGCCCGGTGTGCTCCGGAAACAGGTCCTGGGCTTCCCTGAGACGCGCCTCGGCCAGGGGCATGTCGCCGGACTCGACCGCGTCTCGCCCCTCGATCAGCAACTGGGCATAGTGTCCGGGCTGCACCGCGACGGAGCCCTCCTCCGAAGCCAGGGCCGACAGAATCGGCGCATAGCGGGACCGTACATAGTCATCGAAGGTCTGGTTCAGACGCTCGGCTGAGAGCCCCAACACACTCGGCAACAACTGCTCGGTGGTCTGCCCCCAGCGATAACCGGACAAAAGCCTGGCAATCGCCTCAAACCCATAGCGCTGTTCGATCCAGTCCATCAGCAGGGCGCCCTGGGTGTAACCGTACAACATCTGCTCCGGAAAACTGGGCCGGATAAAGGCGTCGTTGAGGGCACTGGCGGCGGGTAACCGCCCCTGCTGGAACGCAGTTAGAAACCCCAAGCTGACGTCTGCGCCCCAGCCGGGCTGCGCCCGATGCTCTTCATGCACGGCCAGGCCTTCGGTAAACCAGCGGGGGACCCGTGACCGGGTCATATCCAGATGAAATGTATGCGCCAGTTCATGCCACAACACGGAACCCAGGTTGAAGGCCCCGGGCGGCCGAGCCGAGGGGGAGTCCAGCACCACCACCGGTCCGAACGAAACCCCGAGCAGATCGAGTCCCACCAGGCCCACCGTACGAACCGAAAAATCCTCGTGGCGGGAGTACACCTCGATCCGGATCGGTGTGGCCGGTTGATATCGATAACGCGCCGCCAGGGTGTCGTATGCGCGTTCGGCGATCGGCAGCAGCATCGGCGCCAGAATAGACATTTCGCGACGGTCGGCCACCAGGACAAAACGCTCCGATTCAGCCGTCTCGTACGCCTCCATCCGATCCAGCAGATCCAGTGTGTTTTTTGTCCTCACGTCAAACGGGTCGCCGCGAAACGCCACCTCGAGACTTCGCCGGCCCTGGTCAACGGCGCCGAGACGCATTCGATTCATGCCCAGCAAGGCATGGGCACGCCAGGCAGCCGGCTGACGCCCCAGTGCCCGCACCGCATACATGACCGCGTCGCGATAGCGTCGATTCTGAGCGGCGATCTCGGCCAGGGTCACGTAGGCCTCGTGTTCACCGGGGGCGATTTCGTCGATCCGCTCCACCAACGCGGCGGAACGGTCGCCGGCGCCGCGCAGGTAATGAAGCGCTGCGGCGATGGTCAGCGCTTCGGGTGACCTGGGGTTGATTCGCAGGGCCGCAGCCACTTCCTGCTGGGCCTGGCTGTATTTCTCCAGCTCGAGCAGCAGGCGGGCGGCAAGAACCCGTGCCGCCACCGAATGAGGCGCCACCTCCAACGCCTGTCTGGCGGCGTCGATGGCGCTGCGGGAATGATCGAAATGCTGACTGCGGGCCAGTCCGAGCAGGGCGGGCGGATAGTCCGGCTCGATTTCAAGCGCCTCGCGATAGGCCTCCAACGCCTCGGTGTTGTTATAGCGGTCCAATAGCAGCTCGCCCAGGGCGACCCGCGGCGCGGGATCCTCGGGCGCCGCTTGCACGGCCTCTTCGTAGATGTCCAGCGCAGTGGCATAAAGCGATGCATCCGACGGCGCCAATGCCAGGGCCGCATCGCCGACGGCAATCAGCTCCGGCGCCGACAGCCGGCCGGTGGCAGACCGGTAGTCCGCCAGCACCGACTCGTAACGCCCTGCAGCGCCATCCGCATCGCCAAGACGGCGTTGCAATCGGGCCGCGGCCACCTGAGCCACCAGGCGCCACTCCGAGTCGATGGCCGCGGCCTTCAAATAAGCATCCAGAGCGGTTTGGTAGGACCCTACGGCGCTGTCGGCCTCACCCAGCAGATACCACAGCCGGCCCTGCTCGGGCTGGGCGATGGCAGCGCCCAGCTTGGTCTGGGCAGCTTCACTGGCGTCCTGGTAGCGTCCAGCTTCAAGCAGACCAGACACCGATGCATCGGCATCGCCCGCCGCGTGCAAGGGCCAGCAGATCCAAAGCGCCACGATCACCACTGAAGCCATGACAGGACCCACGGAATGTCGGCTCATGGCAGCCTCCCCTGACGATGGGCGCGGCGATTCAGCGCCAATTCCACCAAAAGGGCCTCCAGACGTGTCGCGTAGTCCGATTGCTCCAGGCCGAGTTTGCGTCGTTTCAGACCTTCGATGCTGTCAACCAGCCGCCGCGCCTCCACCTGCAGGGCCAACCGGGCCCGACCCTGGGCAGTGGACGGATCACCGGTGTCCGCAACAGCCAGGTAGAAGCGCCCGGCCAGAGAACCGTCTGCCGCCGCGGCACCGGGTTCACGGCTGCCGACGCCGTCACCGTTGTCATCGAGCTGCGCATGTTCGCTGAGCAGGCGGTGGTCCAGCCGATAGGCGCGATCCACTTCCCGTCTGGCATATTCGAACGCCTCCAATAGCGATATCCGGGCATCTTTGTCCGCGTCCGCACCGTCCTCGGCAAAGGCATCGACGAAGTGCGCGGCAAACAGGGTGTGCTGATTCTCGGCACCGCCTGATGTGGCGGCGATGACAACCCTGTTGGGGGCGGAAAGGTGCTGCACGAATGGGCCACTGCTGGGCGCCGTGTTGACCACCGCCAGCGCACGGTCGGACAGGGACTCCAGCGCACCGGCGAGTTCCTTGGCCGAGAGATCCGGCCCGGGCAGATTGAACAACACCCGATCACCCCGGGCGGTGCCGTGGCCGATGAGGACGATCATCACCCGGTCGCCTGGCCTGGAGCGAACTGCAAGACCCTCCACGGCGGCCAGCACCGTGGCTTTGTCCGATACCCCGGCGATGACGCCAGGCGCCCGATCGACCCGCTCAGCCAGATAGACCACATGGTCGCGCGCAAAGCCCAGGCGCTCGGTGGCGACCTGTGTCAGGGTGACCGCCCAGCGATGAAACAGATCGCCGTAATAGTCCTCACCGCCGATGCCGGTGATCACCAGCAGGTGACTGCGCGGCCTTTCCTGGGCGAGCGCCGCGGAGCCGCTGCACATGAGAGCCACGGTGAGCACATAAACGGACAGGCCAGCGGTTGGGCGGCGACACCACGTCATGCGAGGGCCCACCGTCTGCGGTAAATCCATTCAGCGCAGGCAAGACCCAGCAGCAGCAGCAGCAGCAGCGGCATGTCCCACAACGGCAGGCGCTCACGCACCGGCCGTTTGGCCAGACTTTGCTCGATGCCCGCCACCAGGGACGCCGCCTGATCTATGGTTTGATAGCGTCCACCGGTGCGCTCAGCGACAGCCGCCAGGGCCCGGTCATTGAACGCGCTGTTGCGGAATTCATCGCCGTAGGGGCTGACATTCACATACGACCGGGCCGCGGGCAACGAATCGTCACGCGCCCGTACGACCCACTCGTAGCGCCCGGTCTCGTTCACGGGCGCAGCGGCCTGGTAGACACCCTTCTCGTCGGCGCTCGGCACCAGTGAATAGCGGCTGACCCGTCCCAGAGGATCGGTCAGGGTTGCCTCCAGGTCAGCGCCGTCCAACGGCAGATAGCGCTCGTCCCGGGCCTCTACCACCAGGCCAACGGATTCGCCTGGCACCGCCCTGAGCGGGCCGTCCTCTACCTGCAGCCGGGCAGCGGCGGGCCGGGCCAAACCACGCAGCAGTTGTTGCCAGAAAATCTCATGGCTTCGATCGGTCAAAGGCATATCGGCGTGCATTTGCCAGCGCCAAGTGTTCTGCACCGCCAGCGCGGCGCTGGTGCCTCGGCCATAGCGCTGGGTGGCCAACAAGACCAGCGGCTCACCGGCCTGGTCCAGCCCCTCGAGCAGCACCGCCGCACCGGGTTTGGCGGCCCGCAGCGGATTGACCACGGTCAGTGAGGGAAGCCGATCCCAGGGATCCATGCCCAATTCCAAGCCGATGCTCAACAGCGCGTCACGCAGGCCCGCCGGAGTCGGCCGCACCCTGACCTGCTGTCGAAAGCCATTGGCGGCAGGGGATAACTCCACCGGCATGACCCCTGCCAGGGAGGTCGCGACATATCCACCTTCGGCAAACGCGTGGCGGCCACCGAGAAACAGAACGCCACCCCCTCGCCGCTCGACGAACGCGCGGATGGCCGCCTGCTGATCTGGGCTGAGCAATGTTGCCTCGACGCTGCCGATGACCAGAGCGTCGTAACGAAACAACTCGGATTCGTCCGAGGGAAATCCTTCGGCCAACTCGGAGCCGTCTTCCACCCCGAGCCGGTAGTATTTGTTCTCGGCCGTACGCACCAGGGAAACCAGTCGTATATTGTCGTCCTCGGACACCGCACGGCGGAGGAACTTGACCTCGAAGCGCGGCTCGCCCTCAAAATGCAGCACGTTTATGCGGTGATCACGTACTTCTATCGTACGTTGCAGTTCATTGTTCTCGGCAACGGACTCGCCGGGAAACAGCTCGGCGCGAAATACAAGCTCCCGGGGCCCGGGCGTCTCCAGATTCAACGGCAACGAGACCCGCAGCCGTTCCCGATCGGCCGGCAAAATCACGGTTTGTTCGTGCACGATGGCACTGTCCACCTCGACCACCAATGATGCCTGACGCCCCGCCAGACCCTGATGGCGCAACAACACGTTCGCCTCGAGAGCGTCGCCCCGCAGCACGGATCGGGGCAGGCGAACATCATCCAGCTGAAGATCCGTCCCGCCCTGGGCGTCACCCACACCCACCGTGTGGACGGCCACACCGGCGGCACGCAGTTCAAGCAGAGCGCGCTCCAGTTCGGGGCCGGATTCGAAACCCCCGTCGGAAACCAGCACCACCGCTGTGACCGGCCGCGCGGAGGCGCCGTGCAGCAGACGGGTCAGCGCCGACGCAAGATCGCTGCGGCCGCCGGAAAAACTCAATTGCGCCCCCGACGGCAAGAATTCGACACCATCAGAGAAACCCAGGTAACGGACGTCGTAGCGCGTCTCCAGCAATGCCGACACCCGTCCCGAACCGGGCGCGAAATCGTCCACGACCCGGCCCGCACGGGTGTTTCCCGCGCCAGCGGGCAGGCTCATACTGCGGGAGTCGTCCAGCAGCACCGCCACCGATCCCGGCACCGGCTCCTCGGTGTCGACCACGACGGTTGGTCGCAGAAGCACCAGCAGCAGAAGCCCCAGCAGGGCGGTGCGCACGCCCCACAACACAACCCGCTGCGAACGCGTCAATCGAGCCCCGAAATGGGCATAGCCCAGAACCCACGCCACCGTCACTGCCAGTACGCCCAGTGCCAGAACATAGCCCCAGGCAGGCCAGGCAAGCTCCAGCGTGCCGCGCCACAGCACATCGGGATCGTACTTGAACAACCATTCCAGCACCGTGTGGTCCGCTCTCAATAGCTCATGGCATAGACCACAAAATTGATACCAATCTCGTAGGCGTAGGTGGAATAGCGGAGCGGGTAGTAAGGCACATCCGCCCACTCCCAGGCGTCGCCCAGATCCGTATTCCAGTTGATCAGAACCATAAGCCGCCCCTGCTCGTCGAAGATACCTCGAACGTGGGGCACGCGCCCGTCGAACTCGTGGGTGGGTCCGCCGGATGCCTGATGAACATTGGGCACCTGAAGTACCGTGTCGATGTCGTAAAAAGCGTGATAGACCGGGTGGTCCAGTGGCACATCGACGATGCGGTATTCGGGAAATACGACCCGCATCTGACGCTCAAACGTGGCCCAAGCCCAGGATCCCCAGAAATCGTCGATGACCAGAAACCCCCCGGCCAGCAAATACTCTCGCAGAAATTCTGCCTGATCGGCATCCATGGCCAGCGAGTCCACTTCCACCATATACAGCAGCGGAAAGTCTCTGAGCGCGGGGTCGTCGATACTGAGCGCATGGTGCGACTCGAAGGCGTCCACCAGAGTCAAGCGCCTCAAGGCAACCAGGAATTGCTCGTCGGCCTTGGGGAAATCCACCGCCCAGCGCGGCCCCCAGTCATCACCGCTGCCGCCATCCAGTCCGTAGATGCCGCGGGTGAAGTAAAACTCGTGATCCAACGGCTGGGCCGATACCCCATCCGCCTGGGCCATGGCGCCGGACGACATCGCACAAACAGCCAGGGCGGCGAGCCATCGAGACAGGCGAACTCTCATGAGACGGTCCCCCACGCGCTTTTGATCGGCGCACGCAATTCAGTTCGATCCGCTCGCCCAGTATGCGCTAGATCGGCCACACGACAGGACGGTCTGAGGGAAGCGAACGACGCCGTTCTTTTATGGACACAAAGCGCGACGCCGGGTTCAGTTCCCATTCAGCGGCCGCATTACCAACTCTACGCCCCCCAACAGCACCGGCGAACCCTCCATATGGACTTCTTCCAATGACACCGCCAGGTCACCGTGCACGGCTTCATCCAGATACGGATCACCCTTGAACAGGATGCGCGTTGGAAGCGGCGCGTAGTCCGGGTGCATGACGACCACGTGTATGTGCTTCGCACCCCAGTACTGCCCCGGCAGGGCCGTGGTCAACCGGAAACCACCGTCTTCACCACTCGGAAAGGTCGCCCGGTAGCGGTCATCGTGATACGCACCGGCACCGTCGGCCTGCCAGACCTGTACCTGGGCACCGGCAATGGGTTGCCCGGTGCTGGCCAGCACCCGCCCCCTCAGGTGCAAACGCTGACCGGGGTCCCCGGGCGCCCACAAGCGGGTTGTAGCCTGGGCGTCGGATGAATACTCCGGCCCGAGCGCTGTTTCAGGAGTCGGCTCCAGCGGCTGCTGGGCCGCCGACACGTTCCAGACAAGACAAAAAATGATCAGGCCCATGGGCCGCCGCAGTCCAACGGGCAAACAGGTCATGTGCATGCTGGATTCTCCGAATCGGTGGTGTGCGAGTGTCCGTCCCTAGACGTATGGCATGCCTGGCCGGGACGGACGCTGTTTCAGCGCTTTGGCGATACTGAACTACCCAATATAGATCGTGACGGCTGTATCCGGTGCCCCCCATTACAAGATCGCAACATTGGACAGCACCCGCCCATGGTCTATACCCATAGTTGACGAAGTCTGGTGTTCCGTCCCATGAGTCGTAGCATTTCAGAGCACCCCAGATGTGCCGATGCAACGTGCAGGTGAGAAGGCACAACAAGCAGCTGTAACGCCGCAGTGGCGGACCTTGGGCCGCTCCCGACGGACAAGGCGATAAGCCGTCATCCGCGGAGTGAGGCGCGCTTGAATGAGCGCGGACCAGTGCGCGCCCGCTTGGTGCCTGGGCGCTTCTCGCTTTGTTGAGATGCAACGTACGTATGTGACGGGACGCTGCATTTGATTGCGCGGTCGCACCGGAGTCCTTGAGCTTACGGAGCATGGAGAGAACGATGAGCCTGCATGACCTTGCCCACGACCCTCTGCTGGTTCGAGTATTGACCCATCCGGATCATGAGCCCGACCTATGGCGTCAGGATTTCGGGCGATTCATGCAAGGCGATTTGTCCTTGACCCGGCGTTCCGCCAGTGAGTCGGCGGTGATTGCAATTCAACGTCTTATGATCTTTCTCGGACACTCCACCGCCTCCAGCGGCGCTTTTTCGGTGGACGGGGACTTTGGACGCGGCACTAACCGTGGAATCGCACAGTTCCGGCTGGAGCACGGGCTCAGTACAGCCATCAGCCGTAGCCAGTTGTGCTACCCCTGCCGGTGGAATACGGCGAGAAATCTGATTGCCTCGGTGCCGGAGGCTCGGTTGACCCCCAAGGTGCTTGAGGCCATGGCCAATGAGGCCCTCAGACGGTGCCAGTCCGGCGACATCATGGCCGGTGATGTGGATGATGCGCTGTTTCATCTCAATGCACTGCAAAAGCGCCAGTTCCTGACGTGCCGGAACATTGCCGAACGATACGCCGAGGACGCGCGACGGGCCTGTGACCGGGTGCAGGAACAGAGCGGGGTCAAGGTGCTGCCGATCTGGGTGCTGTCAATCATCCGGCAGGAAACTGCCGGGGTGATGCGACCCCGATTCGAACAGCATTATCTGAGCAGACTCAACGGCCAGAATCCGCAGTCCGATCTGAGCGAAATACGGATGCAGTCTATGAGTCTCGGTCTGGGTCAGATCATGGGCGCCAACTACAAACAGGTGGGTGCCGATAGCGCCTCGCAACTGTTCACCGCACCGAGCGATCAACAGATTGAATTCGTCGCTCGTTTTCTCAGGCCCCGTGCCGACAGCGTGGCCCGGACCCATCCTACGGAGGCGGATTTCAGACGCGTTTCCAGGTTTTACAATGGCCCGAAGTACGAGACCCACCATTACCACGAATCCCTGGCACGGTGGTTCAGTGAATTTCACTCGCTGGGGCTTTGAAAAGGACTGGAGCAGCGCGATCAGGCCCTGCCGGGCCTGATCGACTCTGTCCGGATGAGGCGGACCAACATGGGCATCCCGCTCATGGGCTTTGATAACGACGTCTGCGGCTTTGTAGCGCCTGGGCGACGAACAAAAGCGTGAGGGACACAGCGAGAACAACGCTGGCAATGGCATTGATCTCCGGTGTGACGCCCCTGCGGATGGATGAAAACACATAGATCGGGAGTGTGGTGTCGGCGCCGGCCACGAAGAATGCAATCACGAAGTCGTCGAAGCTGAAGGTGAAACTGAGCAGAAAGCCCGACATCACCGCAGGAAAAATCTGCGGCAGCGTGATCTGGAAAAAGGTACGCATGGGCGGCGCATACAGATCCGAGGATGCTTCGATCAACGATCGGTCCATGTCCTGAATGCGGGTGCGCACGATGACAATGACCAGGGCCATGGTGAACAAGGTGTGGGCGGCGATCACCGTGCCGGTGCCGAGCCTCAGGCGGGGCGCAGCGCCCAGGCTCGGCGGCCAGGCCACCGCCAGCAACGGATTCACCGCATCGAACACGGTCACCAGGGCCACCAGGGTGGCAATGCCGATGACGATGCCGGGTATAATGATGGCGGTGTAGGTCAGAGCGTCGAACAGCAACCTCAAAACACCCCGGACGCGCTGCAGGGCCAGGGCCGCCATGGTGCCCATCAGCGTGGCCAGCACCGCGGTGCACAGCGCAATGATAAGGCTGTTGACCAACGCCTCCATCATGAAGGGGTTACCAAACGCCCGTCCATACCAGCTTGCCGAACAGCAGCTAAAGTCGCTGGCATGGCGTCCCGCATTGAAGCTGAACAGCACGATCAGGGCGATCGGCCCGTACAGAAATACATAGATGACAGCGGCGTAGACCCGCATCAGATGACGGAGACGTCTGCCCGCCGGCGGCCGCGGGATGCGAAATAAAGGTATGCGGTGACCGCCAACAGCATGATCACCACCAGGGCCATGGCCACCGCCGATCCGAACGGCCAGTTGCGGGACTGCAGAAACAGGTCCACCAGGGCGTTGCCCACAAAAAACACCTTGCCACCGCCGAGGATGGCGGGGATCAGGTACTCGCCCATCAACAGGATAAAGACGAGCAAGCACCCGGTGACGATGCCAGGCAGGGACATGGGCAGGGTGACCTGCAAGAATGACCTGAGCGGACTGGCCCCAAGATCGGCCGAGGCTTCCAACAGCCGTTTGTCCAGTTTCTCGAGGCTGACATATATGGGGAACACCATCAGCGGCAGGTAGCCGTATACGATCCCCACCAGCACCGCGAATGGCGTATTGATCAGGCGCACATCGTCCAGCCCGAACTGGGCCAACAGCGCCGGAATACCGCGCCCGCCCAGAATGAATATCCAGGCGTAGGTGCGGATCAGAAAGCTGGTCCAGAACGGTACCACCACCAGGGCGAGCAGCAACGGTTTGGCCCGGGCGCTGGCCCGGACTCCGAGGAAGTAGGCCAGTGGATAGGCGAACAGCAAACACAAAATCGTGCCCAGGGGTGCCAGAGTCAGGGTATTGGTAAAGGCCTTGAGCCGGGCGGGAAGATTGGCGTACTGATCCAGCGTAAAAGCCGGCTGGTATCCACCAGCCGGTCCCCGCTCGCCCACACTGAACACCAGAATCACGATCAGCGGAAGCACCAGCAGCAGCAGAAACCACAGGGTGGTGGGCAGCAAAAGCATCGTGGTGACGACGCTGCGCTGCCCTCCGGATTGCTCCGCCTTTGCCACGCCGATCGTATCCCTCCGGTCCGGTCAGGCGGCCTTGAAGCGAGCCAGAATCTCGGCCCGCAAAGGATCGGTCAGGGTGCTGGCCGCACCGAACTCCAGCGGGTCCAGCAGTTCCGCCGCCGGATACATGATGGGGTCGTTGAGCATCTCCTTGGGCAGCAGGTCATTGGTGCGGCTGTCGGCACTGGGATAGCCGTGGGCCATGACCTCCCGGGCATTGACCTCGGGATCCAGCAGATAGTCGATCAGAGCATAGGCCGCCTCCGGATGTTCCGCACCCTTGGGAATGGCATAGAAATCACTCCAGATTTCGCCGCCTTCCCGACCCAAGACATAAACCATCTCGGGCATGTCTCGGTGCAACTGGGACCCGTCTCCGGTCCAGCACATGGACATCCAGGCATCGCCGCTGCGCATGGAGGGCTGATAGTCGCTGTTGATGGCAAACAAATGCGGCTTGGCCTTGAGCAGCAGTTCCTCGGCATCGGCCAGTTCCTTGGGATCCACTGAATTGAACGAGTAACCGAAGTACTTGAGCGCGTTGCCGATGGTGGTGAGCTGATAGTCGTGCACCATGGTCCGCCCCGAGGCCGGGCCCATGGTGAGATCCCAGAACGCCTTCCAGGTCGTGGGGTTGTCGGTCACCTTGGCCGAGTTCACCACATAGCCGGTGGTGCCCCAGTTCTTGGGCACCGCGTACACGGTGCCGTTGACGGTACCGGGTTCGGTGAACCGCGGGTCGTAGGCGGAGGGCACAAAATTGGGGAGTTTGGACAGATCCAGGGGTTCGATCAGATCCAGCTCCACATAGGTGGTGATGGTGTAGTTGGTGGGCACGAAAACGTCCCAGCCGCTGCCCCCCGCCTGCAACTTGGCCAGCATCTCCTCGTTGGACCCGAACACATTGACCTGACTGCTTACACCGGTCAGCTCGGCAAAGGTCTCGAAATTCTGCGGATCGTGGTAGTTCGGCCAGGTGGCCAGAACCACCCGATCACCCAACTCCGCGGCGTGAACCCGGCGGCTTGCCAGCAGGCCCGGCATATTGGCGGCCAGCACCACGCTGGCGGTGCCGAGCCCGGTCAGGCCTATGAAATCCCGACGGCTCAGGCTCCCGGTCTTGCGATGGCGCCACAACAGTTTCATAAAGGTCTTGCGGTCGATGGTGCTCATGGTCTGTATCTCCCGTTCATGGGTGGTTGCTGTGGTGGCATGCCTGCCCACCGGTGGATGAATCCAACAAAGGCGGTCCGATCAGTCATCCAGCAGGACCAGACCCGCGGAATTGCGCCAACCGATGCGGACCGGATCTCCTGGCCCGAGACCGAGCATCATCGCCGGCGAGGTCTTTGGCGTGCGCACCAGAACCTCACCCAGATCGCCGGTGCGAACCCGGAACTCGGCCTGATCTCCGAGATAGATGCGATTGCTGATCGAGCCTGTCAAACGGACATCCCAATCCTCCGGCTCGCCGGCCTGTGCATGGGGCATCATGTGGATCACCTCGGGGCGCACCGCGACGACGCAGGCACTGTCGGCGGCCAGTGTGGGCGCATTGGGCGAAGGCGGCGCGGACAGCAGCAGGCCTCCCGGTGTCCGCACCGCGATCTCGGCGCCGTGCGTCGACTCGGATCGGCCCTCGAAAAAATTCGACTCCCCGACAAAGTCCGCCACGTATCGGTTGACCGGGGCATCGTACAGTTCGGCAGGGGTTGCCGTCTGAGTGATGCGTCCAGCGCGCATGATGCTGATGGTGTCGCTCATGGACAGGGCTTCCTCCTGGTCATGGGTCACCAGCAGAAAGGTGATTCCCACCTCCCGCTGCAACGACTGCAGTTCCATCTGCATTTCCCGTCTCAGCTTACGATCCAATGCGGCCAGTGGCTCGTCCAGCAGCAACACCGTGGGGCGGTTGATCAGCGCCCGGGCCAGGGCCACCCGCTGCTGCTGCCCACCGGACAGTTCCCAGGTGTGTCGCTGACCGAATCCCGGCAGACGCACCAGTTCCAGCGTCTCCTCCACCCGCCTGGCCACCTCAGTTCGCGGCGGGCGGGGCGTACGTTGCCGCAATCCATAGCCGATATTGTCGGCCACGTTCAGATGGGGAAACAACGCATAGTGTTGAAACACCATGTTGACCGGGCGCTTGTGCGCCGGTACGCCAACCATGGCACGATCACCAATCAGGACCTGGCCGGCGCTGGGTTGGTCAAAGCCCGCGATGAGACGTAATGAGGTGGTCTTGCCGCAGCCCGAGGGGCCGAGAAACGAGTGAAAAGCACCCCGGCGCACGGCCAGGT
>JAHEDQ010000228.1 GCA_024641125.1 Candidatus Competibacteraceae bacterium
GGGGTGCCGCCCCCGCCCGGGCAAGGGCCGTTCACTACGAGTTGCCTGGCGCTGCCCGTGGATTGCCCAGCGAGGCCGAGACCCTGCCCCAGGTTCTCGACTGGCATGTCCAACGACACCCCGACCGCACCCATGTCTATCTGTACGAGGATCCCGATACCCCGGTCGAGATCAGCTACAGTCAGCTGCATCGCAGTGCGCAGAAGATCGCGGCCGGGCTGAGGCACGAAGGGTTGGAACCCGGTCAGACCATCGCGATCATGTTGCCGACGGGCCGGGCCTACCTGGACACTTTTTTCGGGATTCTCATGGCCGGCTGCGTTCCCGTTCCCATCTATCCGCCCGCACGGCGCTCACAAATTGCCGAACACCTCAGGCGTCACGCAGGCATACTCGGAAACGCCGCTGTCAGATTGCTGGTGACCGTCCGCGAGGCAAAGCTTGTGGGCCGAATGCTGGCGGCCCAGGTGCCGAGCCTCGACAAGGCAGTGTCACCGGAGGACCTTGCAGGCCGGCACCTGCGCAACGCCAGTGTGCCGCGGCGGCCTGAGGACATTGCCTTTCTGCAGTACACCTCTGGCAGCACCGGTGACCCCAAAGGCGTCGTTCTGACGCATGCGAACCTGCTCGCAAACATACGTGGCCTCGGCCAACGGCTACAAGCGGATTCCACGGATATATTCGTGAGCTGGCTGCCCTTATACCACGACATGGGGCTGATCGGAGCCTGGCTCGCCACCCTGTATCACGGTATTCCGGTGGCCTTGATGTCGCCGCTGGCCTTCCTGGCCAAACCATCGCGTTGGCTTTGGGCGCTACATCGGCATGGGGCCACCCTGACCGCATCGCCGAACTTCGGCTACGAGCGTTGTCTTGCCAAGGTATCGGACAGTGAGATCGAGGGCCTGGATCTCAGTGCCATGCGGTTCATGCTCAATGGTGCCGAGCCGGTGAGCCCGGATACCGTCGCCCGTTTCAACGAGCGATTCGCGCACTACGGGCTGCGACCGAACGTCCTCAAACCCGCCTATGGACTGGCCGAAACGTGTGTCGGCCTGGCCATTTCGTCTCCGGATCGTGCTGTGGTAATCGACCGAATCGAACGCGATGCGTTCGCCCACAGCGGTCGGGCCATTCCGGCTGCCGCGGACGACCCCAGTCCGTTGCTGTGGCCTGGGTGCGGTACCCCGTTACCGGGCGAGCAGATCCGGATTGTCGACGAGGCGAGTGTAGAGCTTCCCGAGCGGCGCGAAGGGCGCGTCGAGTTCAAGGGGCCGTCGGCCACCAGCGGATACTACCGCAACCCGGAAGCGACCCGACGGCTGTTCCGCAGCGACGACTGGTTGGATACCGGGGATCGCGGTTACATGGCCGCCGGCGAGTTGTTCATAACCGGTCGCGACAAGGACATCATCATTCGCGCCGGTCGCAACATCTATCCCTATGAGTTGGAGGAGGCGATCGGCGAGACCCCCGGTGTCCGCAATGGCTGTGTCGCCGTGTTCGCCAGCGGGCGGCCGCCGGCACCGGAGAGCCTGGTGGTGGTGGCGGAGACCCGTGAGACCGAAAACGAAACGCTCGATAACCTGCGCCAACAGATCCTCCAGAAAACCATTGATCTACTGGCCATTCCGGCCGACGAGATCATTCTGGCGTCACCCCATACGGTACTAAAGACCTCCAGCGGGAAGATCCGGCGCAACGCAACGCGTGTACTGTACGAACGCGGGCTCCTGGGCCACGGGCGGGGTGTGCAGACCTTCGCCATCGCCTTCGACACGCTGTTGGCGGAGGCCCGGCGGACCGGTCGAACGGTCTTCAAGGTAGGGTATTCGGCTTGGGCGTGGGCTTGCTTCTATCTCCTGGCCATGGGTGTCTGGCTGACGACGGTGCTTCTTCCCCGACTCGATTGGCGTTGGAGGGCGCTGCGCGTGGCTGGCCGGCTGCTCGGTTGGTTCACCGGAACCGCACTCAGGGTACGGGGACTGCAACGGGTCCCTGCCACCCAGCCCTGTGTGCTGGTGGCCAATCACTGCAGCTATCTGGACAGTGTGGCACTGGTCACCGCGATACCGCGCCCTTTCCACTACGTCGTGAAACGTGACGTCAAAGGCGCCTTCGTGTCCCGACTGTTTCTGCAAAGACTCGGGGTTCACTTCGTCGAACGGTTCGATCTCGAGCGCAGTTCGGAGGACGCGCGGCGACTGACCAGCGCCGCCCACGAGGGACAATCCCTCGCATTCTTTCCGGAAGGGACTTTTTCCCGTGCGTCGGGATTGCGCCGGTTTCGAATGGGTGCGTTCATCACGGCCGCGTCGGCCGCTGTGCCGGTCGTTCCCGTTTCGATTCGGGGCACACGGTCAAAGCTTCGAGCGGGCCAGTGGTGGGTCCGTCCAGGCCCCGTCTCGCTGGTGATCCTGCCACCGGTGGAACCGGATGGCTCAGACTGGAGCGCTGCGATCGCACTCAAGAACAGCACCCGTGCAGCGATTCTGAAGCACTGCCACGAGCCAGACTTGGCCGCCGAAGCTTAGCCCGGCTTCACCGGCGTTCGGCGCAGTCAACTTCGAGGTGGAGTTTTCTCGCTCATACGGGCGCCGACCACTGCTGTTGCCCCTCATTACAGGCTTTGGGTTTCCAGCCTATCTCGCCGCCTGACCTGCGCCAACCCCACACAATGCAGGCGGTTGGGGCGAACAGTCACTGGAAACGGGTCAGGCTCAACCCTGGCTTCGACACCAGGGAAGCCGGCTGCCGAGCTCGGGGGGTGGCCAGATGGCGCTGGTGGCAGCGGTAGATCTCCACACAGGATAGCTAAAACCCTCGGTAGCTCCGATCCGCGTAGCCGCGCCGAAGCCGCACATCGGCCAATGTCTCCATCCGCTCCAGCGCCTCCAGGCGCGCACCAGTACGTCACCTACCGGAACGCGTCGGTTGAGGTGCGGCAGATGGCTCACCGCAGGCGCATCGCGATGCCGCGGCAGAATCGTTTCGCACCGCCATCACGCTGGATCTCAACCATGAGGCCAAACGCCACAACACGTCCCCAAAGCGCAACGATGCCGTTAGCGAACTGCACAAGACCGCGCCTGACTGCGTGGTGCAGTGGCTGAAGAAAGCCTCCGGCATTTACGCCGGAACTTGAACGATACAAGGGAGAAATGTCATGCATGCAGTCTCCAGATTCTACAGCAACCCTGGGGCCACGGAATTATTCGACGCGCTGGCGGCGCATAAGGAGGACGTCCAGGCCCAGATCGGGTCGGTGCCGGGCTTTGTGAGCTACACGCTGTTTCATTCAGACGATGGTGGGGTAAGCATCACCGTCTGCCAGGACAAGGCCGGCACAGACGCGAGCCTCGCGGTCGCGCGGGACTGGATCAAGCAGAAACTGCCGAACCTGAAGGTCAATCCGCCGGGCGTTTCTGAGGGCGAGGTGATTCTGAACGTGTCGGCGTAGGCGTCCGCGGCGCAGGCGTCAGTGCTTGCGTGGCTGCACGATCTGGCTTCCCATCTCGGTCTCGCCGAGCACCGACCTATGCAGGAGAGGAAAGGGGTCAGATCCCCTTCTCTCCTTACTACGCGGTACTCGTAATTCCGTGCTGTATCGTTGAGCACGACTCTGCCGCCCAACGCATTGCAATCGACGCCGTGCCTGTGACACAAGCTGCCATGGTCGGAAGGAGCATTCGAGTGTTGCGGAATCGGGGTAAGAACGGATCAAGGGCGGTCCGTCAAGTCAAGTGGCCCGTTTCGCCCGCTGGTGCCGATTCGAGCTCCTTCAGTGACAAGCGGGCAAACCCGGCGCCTACACCGTCGTAGTAGTTGTGGATCACGTCGGCGCCCGCCTTGCGCAAAGGTTCGGTCTCTTCGGGATAGAGCACAGTTGCACTGATTTGGCCGTGGTAATTGGCTGCCCGCAGTTGCCGTGCCCCCATCAGTTTTGCGTTTTGATCAGGAAGGGCGAACAGCACAGCGTCGACGCCGGTCAAGTCGAGGTTTGACCAGAACCCCGGGTCCTCCGCATCGGCATACAGAACTCGGCGGCCCTCCCTCTGATGTCGCTCCACTTTCCCCGGGTCGGAGTCCAGGCCCATCACGCGGAGCCCCGCCCCGGTTAATTCGTCGTAGGCACCGGTGCCGACGCGTCCCATCCCCATGATGACCACGTGGGAGTTGCCCAGCTTAATGGGTTCATCGTCCGGGTGGCGCTTTGCGGATTCGAACCGATGTAGAAAGCGTTCGAATCGGGCATAGATTGGATGGGCGTAGCGGCTCAAAGGGGCTGACAGGGTAAAGGACAGCGCCACCGTCACCGCCAATAGAACCAACCACTCCTGGCTCAGCCAGCCGTTCTTGACGCCGAGGGCGGCGACGATCAGACCAAATTCGCTGTAGGACGCCAGCGCCACACTGGTCAGGAACGAGCTCCGAGCGCGCAGTCGAAACAGCAGCAGCAGGAAGAAGAACAGCAGGGCCTTCAGTGGCAGCAACAGGTTAAGCCAAGTCGCTTGTTCCAGCATGGGAAGGGTGGGATGACCGGACAAGCCGATCTGCAGAAAAAAGCCCACCAGCAGGATTTCTTTCAGACCCCAAAGTGAATTGGCCAGCTCGGCGGCACGCTTGTGGTCAGCCAGGATCACGCCCAGCATCAGGGCCCCCAACTCCGAACTCAGTCCAAACTCTGAGAAGCTGCTGCCGCCGATGACCAGCGCCAACATCAATCCATACAGAACCACCAGCTCGCCGTGGCCCGAGAGGTCCAGCAGCCAGTGGAGCAGCGGTCGCAGCAGGAAAAAACCCAGCACCAGAAAGGCCCAGGGAGAAGGTGCCGATCCCCCTGCCATGCTGAGGATGGCGACCGCCACCAGATCCTGCGTGACCAGGATGCCGATGGCCACGCGACCGTGAAAAGCGCGCAACTCGCCCTTGCTCTCGAGCATCTTGGCGGCCACCACGGTGCTGGAGAACGACAGGGCTGCGGCAACCAGCAGAGCCGCATTGAACGAAAGTTCTGTGACGGTTAACAACAATACCAGCAGCAGTGCCACCGTAATGCCCATGTGGAGCAGCGCGCCCGCCAACACCTCGACGCGCAGCAGGCTCTTTATGCGCAACTTCAGCCCTACGCTGAACAGCAGCAGCAAAACCCCGGCATGGGCCACTTCCTCTAGAATCAGATTCGATTCATGGCCATTGGCACTGAGGACAAATCCCGCGGCAAGATAACCGACCAAAGGCGGCAGGCCGATGAGCCTTGTCAAAAGACCGATGCCGAAGGCAAAGGTCAACCAGACGGTGGCGGTGAGCATGGCGCGTAAGACTCCCTCCCAGGTCGCTCCCGGCAACAGTTTACCGCTTTCTGCATTTGGAACCCCTTACCGATCAAGCGCATCATGTCACACCGCAGCATTACTGAAGACCTGGCAAGCCGTTCACCTCGCCCATCCGACGAATCAACGACGCGGGTCAGGCCTGCGGCCTCTGCAGCGCCGGCACCTTGAGTCCCTGCTACGGCCAGACAACGATGCGGTACGAAACCAAGGCGCCCGGGAGCAGATACACATTCGTCCCCGACCGATCCCCAACCCGATGAGTTTGTTCTTCCTGTTCACTGCACATCTCATGTAGAAATTACGAGATAGCGCTAAAATGGATCCCATACCGCCAAGAGACATCGGCTCCACATCTTCCGGTGCGCCCATGCCATACAGTGCCGGCGTATGCGCCATAGACTCGGTATGCTGAGGGCATCAATGCGCAGTGTTTTGTGGCTGGTTTTTTTTACTGCCATCCTTGCAGCATGGTCGGTGATGTATGCAATGAGTATCGGCATGGGCCTGGACCTTATTGGTCGCCCTGGGCCAGTGGCAGAGGTCATGCGCAGCATGGACCCAACCATGGATATGCGCATGCCCATGGCCCAATTCGGTCCTTTGTTCTGCATGTGGGCAATCATGATGGCGGCAATGATGCTGCCGACAATGGTTCCGACGCTGAGGAGCTATGAGGATCTGATCCGCAGCGCCAATGGCTCGCTGGCCGGATGGCTGGGGGTGTTGCTGGGATACGGCGTCGTGTGGCTCGCCTTTGCTGCTGTGATCACTACCCTGCAGCTCGTGTTGTTGCAGACCGGTGTCATTGACATGCTTGGGATCGCACGAACGACACTTGTTTCCAGTTGTTTGCTGATCGCAGTTGGGGCATTTCAATTCACTCACACCAAAAAGACCTGCCATGGCGTCTGCCAAAGCCCGATAAGCTACTTTCTGTGCCGCTGGAAAGCAGGCTTCGTCGGTGGGGTTCGAATGGGCTTGGGCCTCGGGGCTTTCTGCGTCGGATGCTGCTGGGGCTTCATGGTGCTGGGGTTCGTCGGCGGTGTCATGAGCCTTTTGTGGATGGGGCTCGCAACGCTTTTCATGGTGCTCGAAAAGCTGCCGCAGATCGGCCACCGGGTAACCAGACCGCTGGGTGTTACGCTCATTATCGGAGGGATCGCTCTGCTCGCATCCACCCATATTTTTGAGGGATAGACAGATGTCAAAATACCAACGCCGGCAGGTCACACAGACCAGCTGGAACATCAAAGGCGAGCTGTTTCTGAACTGCTCGTGCGATGTGTTCTGTCCCTGTGTTGTTTCACTTGGGGCACATCCCCCGACCGAAGGGCACTGCCATACCTGGATGGCCATTGCGATTGACGAAGGCCGTTATGAAAACGAGAGCCTGTCCGGCCTGAACGTGGGTCTGCTGGTGGATATCCCGGGGCGCATGGGCGAGGGAAATTGGAAAGTAGCAGCCTATATTGATGAAAATGCTTCGGATGTCGCCTTTGAAGGATTGCTGCAGATCTTCAGCGGTCAGGCTGGTGGCACGACGGGTCTTTTCACCATGCTTGTCAGCGACATCATTGGGGCGGAACGGACATCAGTCATGATCGAACGTGAAGGTAAGCGTCGCG
This sequence comes from Candidatus Competibacteraceae bacterium, assembly GCA_024641125.1. Classification (GTDB taxonomy): domain Bacteria; phylum Pseudomonadota; class Gammaproteobacteria; order Competibacterales; family JAHEDQ01; genus JAHEDQ01. Next base: position 6,962 of record JAHEDQ010000228.1, read on the forward strand.
CCATCAAGATCGGTCGCCAAATCCAGGGTGAGATTGAAATGCTGCGAGGCGCCAATGACGATCACCCGGTCATGGTCACAAATTCGAAATACTGGATGGGCCCGGACATCATCGCAGCCGTCGGCAT
>JAHEDQ010000229.1 GCA_024641125.1 Candidatus Competibacteraceae bacterium
CCACAGCCCGCGTTCAGATCAACCATTTATCGCCTTGAACATGGCTGCAATCCCCAAAGACCTGCTTGAGTCAGAACTGTTCGGGCACGAGCGTGGGGCTTTCACTGGCGCCCAGAGTATGCGCCAGGGAAGGTTCGAGCAGGCTCACGGCGGCACCTTGTTCCTGGATGAGATCGGCGACATGTCCGCGGAACTTCAGACCCGCCTGCTGCGTGTGCTGGCCGAGGGTGAGTTCTATCGTGTGGGCGGACATACTCCGGTCAAAGTGGACGTGCGGGTGATTGCCGCGACCCACCAGGATCTGGAAGACCGGGTCAGGCAAGGCCGTTTCAGGGAAGATCTCTTTCACCGGCTGAATGTAATCCGGATTCACCTGCCGCCTCTGCGCAATCGGCGAGAGGACATTGCATTGCTAATGCGCCATTTTCTGCAGCGTTCCGCGGTGGAACTGGAGGTGGAGTCCAAGACTTTGAACCCAGAGGTGGAGCGTTATCTCTCACAAATGGAATGGCCGGGAAATGTCCGTCAACTGGAGAATCTGTGCCGCTGGCTGACGGTGATGGCCTCCGGCCGGGAAGTACTCTCGCAGGACTTACCCCAGGAGTTGCGCGAGCCGCCTGAGACCGCCCAATCAGACAGCTCGGATTGGGAAGTCTTTCTGGGTCGCTGGGCGGACCAGCATCTGGCTCGAGGAGAGAGCGCGATTCTCGATACAGCCACACCGGCATTCGAGCGCACATTGATCCGATCGGCTCTGATCAAGACAGGTGGTCGACGACAGGATGCGGCCCGTCTACTCGGCTGGGGTCGCAATACCCTGACCCGCAAGATCAAGGAACTGGACATGGATGGGCCGTTGGTCTGAGCGGACCGTGCCATGCTGAACGTGGTGTTGTATGAACCGGAAATTCCGCCGAATACCGGCAACATCATCCGCTTGTGCGCCAACATCGGGGCCCATCTGCACTTGATTCACCCCTTGGGATTCGAGCTGGACGATACCCGATTGCGTCGCGCTGGACTGGACTACCATGAATGGTGCCAGGTTCGGACCCACGATCATCTTTCGGTATTCCTGACACGGGTTAAACCGTCGCGACTGCTGGCGTACACCACACGGGCCGACCGGCTGTATACCGATATAGTCTATGCGCCTGGGGATGCTCTGTTGTTTGGACCGGAAACCCGGGGTCTACCAGACGCAGTGTTGTCCGATGTACCGCCGGCACACCAACTGCGCCTGCCCATGCAGCCGGGTGTGCGCAGTCTCAATTTGTCCAACGCTGTGGCGGTTGCCAGCTACGAGGTCTGGCGCCAATGGGGTTTCTCAAACGGTGTTTGAAACGTGATCCGCGCGAACAGAATCGGTTTTCCTATTGCTCACAGCTCTGGTTTCGGCTCTCGCGCAAGCAGTGTTTCCACCGCCTCTCGCGGCGTGCGGATACCGCGAACCACCCGGTCGACCTGCTCGGTAATAGGCATGTCCACACCGTGCTGATTGGCCAATCGCATGATTTCGTGGGCGGTTGCGGCACCCTCCACCACCTGCCCTATGGCGGACCGAGCCGTGTCCAGGTCCTGGCCGGCCCCGAGCGCTAAGCCGAATCGCCGGTTGCGAGACTGATCGTCGGTACAGGTCAGCACCAGGTCGCCCAGTCCGGCCAATCCCATGAAAGTTTCTCTTCGGCCGCCCACGGCCGACCCGAGGCGGACCATTTCCGCCAGTCCCCGTGTCACCAGTGCGGCGCGGGCGTTGGCGCCGAAGCCGAGACCATCCGAGATGCCGGCGGCGATGGCCAGCGCATTCTTGACTGCGCCGCCCAACTCGACCCCAACCACATCGCGGCTGGTATACGCCCGCATGGATCTGGCGTGCAGCAGATCCGCCACCGTCTCGGCAAAACTGGGTATGTAAGACGCCACCGTCATCGCCGTCGGCAAGTCGGCAGCGACCTCACGGGCAAAGCTTGGGCCCGAGACAATCGCGGTGGGGTGATCCTCACCGATGACCTCAGCGGTGACCTGATGGAGAAATTGGCCACTGCCATGCTCCAGGCCTTTTGTCGCCCATACCACGCCGGCGCCGGCAACCAGATAAGGGCTTGCCTGGCTCAGAGTCACGCGATAGCTATGGCTTGGCACAACCACCAGCAGCAGATCCGAGGCGCCTACACATTCGCTCAGTTCGGGGCAGACCCGGAGCCCGGCCGGAAATGGCACGCCGGGCAGATATCTGTCGTTGCAGCGTGCTTTGGCGATCTGGGCGAGGTGAGCCGGGCGATGTCCCCAAAGCCGCACGCGATGGCCGTTCCGGGCCAGCAACAGTGCCAGCGCCGTGCCCCAGGAGCCGGCTCCCAAGACGCCAATGCTGACGCTATCCATGGTCGTCCATCAATCCATTCGGTTGACGGTCTGTGCGCTGCTGGCACGGAACAGGCGCATTAGTGCTTGGCGGCCGCGGGTGTGTTGGCGTCCGTCTGCTGCTGCAACTGCTGAGCATAAAGCGACTCAAAGCTCACCGGCGGTAGAAGGTGTTGCGGAAAGCCGGCCTTCTGGACCAGGTCCGCCACCGCTTCCCGTGCGAACGGAAACAGAACGGAAGGGCAGTGTATGCCCAGTAGCGGCCCCATCTGTTCCTTTGGAAAGTCGATCACGGTGAACAAGCCGGCCTGCTGAACCTCTACCAGATAGGCCGTCTCCTCACCCAGTTTCACGGTCAGGGTGGTGGTCAGCATCACCTCGTACAGACCCTCGCCCGCCGCTTTGGCTTGCGTGTTGAGCTGCAGGCCAGCCTCGGGTTGCCACTGACGACCGTGGAAAACGGTCGGCGAATTCGGGCACTCCAGGGAAACGTCTCGAAGATATATCTTCTGGATTTCGAAGCGCGGTTGCGGCTGCTCTCCGCCAACTGGGGTGTCTGCCATATGCTCGTTATCCTCGGCTCAGAGATGTTGCTCCACCCAAGCCAGGAGCTGCCCCAGGTTGAGCGCACCTGACACCCGGGCCTGCTCTCGGCCCTGGCGAAACAGGATTAGGGTGGGGATGCTGCGAATGCCAAAGCGCCCGCTGATCTCAGGTTGGCGATCGGTTTCCAGTTTTGCGATTCGAAGTCGCGGCTCGAGTCGCTTTGCCGCCTGCTCCAGTACCGGCGCCATCATTTTGCAGGGACCGCACCACTCCGCCCAGAAATCTACCAACACGGGCAGTTCGCCACGTGCGACGTGCTTCTCGAAGCTTTCGGCCGTGAGTTCCACCGGCTGGCCTTGAAACAACGCCCCTTTGCAGCGGCCGCACTTGCCTTCCAGCGCAGGCTTTTGTTCAGGCAGGCGATTGACGCTCTGGCATTGAGGGCAGACCGTCAGCATCAATCCACCTTACCGGCGCTGGTGGCGGTCCCTGCCAGCAACGGATCCAGCCCCAGAGTGCGGTCCAAGGCGGATAGGTCATCATAGCCACCAATGGGCCGGTCGTTGATGATGATCTGGGGAACGGTGTGGCCGCCGGTACGCTGCTCCATTTCGCGCCAGAGTCCAGTGTTGTGGTCCACATCGTGCACCCGGTACTCAACACCTTTTGTGTTGAGCAGCTGCCGGGCCCAGTTGCAATAGGGACAGTAGCGTGATGCGTAGATTTCGATCTTGGCCATAGCGGTGCCGTTTCAGTTTCGGGCAGCGACGTCACTTACGGCCCTTGACCACGGGAAGGTTGGCACCCTCCCAGGCCTGGATTCCGCCGCTGAGGTTGTTGACCTGCTCAAAGCCGTTTTTGCTCAGAACGTTGCAAGCGCCACCGGAGCGGGTGCCGGTCCGGCAATAAACCACTATCGGCCTTGCCCGATCCGACTCCAGCTCGCTCAGTTTATTCTTGACGCTGGATAGGGGAATGTTGCGCGCGGAAGGCAGGTGGCCGTCTCGAAACTCCGCCACCTCCCGGACATCCAGCATCAGTGCATCGTGCTGGTTGTAGAGGTTGAGCGCATCGTTGACCGACACCGTTTTGTAGCGCCGAAACACACGCATCAGCTCGGTTCCCGCCAACATTGCGATGATCACGCCGAGGAGAGCAAACAGCGTCCAGTTTCGCGTTGCGAAATCCAGGTATTGTTCCATTATGAGGTGTTGGCCTGCTGCGGAAGTGAAACGCTCACCCAGGGTCGAGAGCTGGGTTTCGATCCCGAAAACGATTCCTGTTACGGGTCAAGACATCCATCGGCCGGTGCGGTTCCCGATGGTGTCTCCCTCAATATTGAACCGCGAATTCGCCCTAAGCGGTGCAAAATACGTCGCGCATCATACTGATTAGGCGCAGCGTGCGCGAGTCACCGACTCGGTAGTAAACCCGGTTGGCATCTTTGCGGGAAATAAGAATACCTTTGTCCCGCAGGATTGCCAGGTGTTGTGAGATATTGCTCTGAGAGGTTCCCACGTGCTGCACGATGTCCTGCACGCTCACCTCACGATTGCCGAGCGTGCACAATATTTTGAGGCGCAGCGGGTGCGACATGGCTTTGAGGGATCGGGAGGCTCGTTCGATGTCGTCGTCCCGTGTGATCAGCAGCGTTTCTACTTCACCCGAGTGATCCCCGAAGGGCGCGCAGGCGACCATGCTCGACGGGGGATTGGTACCCATTTTGGCAAACCTTCGGAACCCGTTTATCACTATTACAGGATACAATAATATAGTGTTTCACAGAAATGAAATCTTCGATCCAGCAGCGCACATTCCAGACTGAGAGGCCGAGGAAAACCATCCGTCCCAAAGCCGCCGTGGCAACCGCGATCAGGCTTGCCTTCGGATTCAATCAGATCAATCGGATAGAGTTGTTAAATGCAAAGTAGACCGAAACCCCTGCTTTTGTTGGTACTGGATGGCTGGGGATACAGTGAGAACCCGGATTCCAATGCCATACTCAATGCCAAGACGCCGGTTTGGGATCGGCTTTGGTCCGAGTATCCGCACACGCTCATTCGCAGTTCCGGTGCCGCGGTGGGATTGCCCGATGAGCAGATGGGCAACTCCGAGGTTGGCCACATGACTTTGGGTGCCGGCCGCGTCGTCTACCAGGATTACACTCGCATAACGCGCGCCATCGAGGACGGCAGCTTTGCCGCCAACCCGGCGTTGCTGGGTGCAATCGATGCTGCGGTTGCTCAGGACAAGGCGGTGCATGTGATGGGCCTGTTGTCGCCCGGCGGCGTGCACAGCCACGAAGCTCACCTTCAAGCCGCGGTGCGTCTGGCTGCAGAACGCGGTGCAGAACGTATTCTTGTGCACGTATTCTTGGATGGTCGGGATACGCCACCGCGCAGCGCCAGCGCTTCGATACGGTCCATGGAGCAGATGCTGCGGAGTCTGGGTCGCGGCCGTCTGGCGTCGCTGGTGGGGCGTTATTACGCCATGGATCGCGACCAGAGATGGGATCGCGTATCCCAGGCCTACGCCCTGTTGGTCGAGGGTCGATCGGCCCACCTTGCGTCCACGGCCCTGTCGGGTCTGGAGGCCGCATACGCTCGGGGTGAGAGCGATGAGTTCGTTCAGCCCACTGTGGTAGCACAGCAAGGCGAAGCCCCAGTTCGCATGGAGGACGGCGATGCCGTGCTGGTTATGAACTTTCGCGCCGATCGCGCCCGGGAGATCGTCCATGCCCTGGCCGATGCCGATTTCCCAGGCTTCGATCGGGGACGGGTCCCATGCGTTCGCCTGGTCTGTCTCACCGAGTACGACGCCAGTTTGGATGTCCCTGTGGCGTTCGGGCCAGCGGCACTGAATCTGGGGCTGGGCGAGTATCTGGCCCAACTGGGATTGAAGCAGCTTCGCATTGCCGAGACCGAAAAATATGCCCATGTCACGTTTTTCTTCAGCGGTGGAAGAGAACAGCCTTTTCAAGGAGAAGCCCGGGTGCTGGTGCCATCGCCCAGGGTAGCCACCTACGATTTACAGCCCGAGATGAGCGCCCCGGAAGTCACCGACCGGTTGGTGGACGCCATCGGCGGAGGTGAGTTTGACGTGATCATATGCAACTATGCCAACGCCGACATGGTTGGTCACACCGGGATATATCCGGCGGCCGTCAAGGCCGTCGAGGCGGTGGACCGATGCCTTGGTCGCATCGTGACGGCGGTGGAGCAGGCCGGCGGGGAAATGCTGATCACCGCAGATCATGGCAACGCGGAGAAGATGCGCGACGCCGACAGCGGAGAACCCCACACCGCCCACACGCTCGGCCCAGTTCCGTTGATCTACGTGGGCCGTTCTGCAAGCCTCGCCAAAGAGGGCAGTTTGGCGGATATCGCACCCTCCATGCTGCGGCTGATGGGGCTGGAGCAGCCACGCGAGATGACCGGGACGCCCTTGGTCGAGTTGCTCTGAACCGCCGATGCGGGCACAGATCAGGGTTGGCATAGCTGGGCCGATGGTTCTGCTGTTGATGCTGCTGCCGGGGGCGGTGACGCCATTGTCCGCTCAGACGGTGGCCGATAAGGAGCAGGAGTTGGCACGGGTCAGCCAACAAATCTCCGAGATCACCCGGGACGTGCAGGAAAGCCAATCCCGACGTGACGATGCCGTCGAGGGCCTGTCCGATGCCGAACGCCGCCTGGGTCAGGCCGCAACCGGTGTGCGGGAGGCCGGGCGAATCATCGAGGAGACACAGTCTTACCTGGCGGAGCTGGAAATTCGCAGACTCGACATCGAGGCTGATCTTGCCCGCGAGCGGGCCGCGCTGGCGGTCCAGGTCCGGGCGGCCTATCAATACGGACGGCAGGAACGGGTCAAGCTTTTGCTCATGCAGGATAACCCGGCTGCGGTGGGTCGTGTGCTCGGTTACTACGACGCCCTGAACCGGGCTCGCGCCGCACGCATCGGGCGGGTCGAATCCCAGGCGCAGGCGCTGGAAGAGGTAAAAGGTCAGATCACGGTGGAACAGCGTCGGCAGCAGGCGTCTCGAGCCACCCTGGAGACTGAGCTGGCTGCGTTGGCCAAGGCGCGTGAGGCCCGCCACGCGGCGTTGGCCGAGATCGATCAGCG
>JAHEDQ010000230.1 GCA_024641125.1 Candidatus Competibacteraceae bacterium
CTGCGATGTGGGTAATGTTCATGTGGGCTCCCCTTCTCCTGTGATTGAGTGGTTAACACGCCCAATCTGGCACTTTAGATGCCGTATGGGGAGGGGGAGTCCATGCCATCTGATCTATTCGGGAACCTGCATCTTGGGACTGAGCTGCACAGCTTCATCGTTGCAGATCTTGGCAATAGAACAACTATTACCCGCGATCTGCGCCTTGAATCAGCACATTTCACCCTCCAACCTGCTTCGTCCAGAACAAATCAGAGGTTCCCGTGCGGCATGAAACAGAGCACATGATAATACTGTGAACGACGACCAGGCCGGCAGGTTCGACGCGAACCGACACACCGTGACCGGGCTCGAGCCCGAGGTCCGCATGCGGATGCTTGGTCGTCTGCGCCAGCTCTATGGTTACGAGCACGCGGACTCCATCCTCGAGCAAATCCAGCTGTTGGCCGTCGAACATGTAAAACGTCGGCCGAAATCACGGCGCTCCAGCCTCTGGGACCAGCGCGACGCGATTTTGATCACCTATGGCGATTCCATACAAAGCCCTGGCGAGCCGCCTTTGCGGACCCTGGAAACGCTGGTCAGAAACCGCCTGCAGGGTCTGTTCTCCACCGTGCATTTGCTGCCGTTTTTTCCCTACTGCTCCGACGATGGTTTCGCCGTAATCGACTACCGTATGGTCAACCCCGAACTCGGTGACTGGCCGGATGTGGTGCGTCTTGCCGAGCACTTCGATCTGATGATGGATCTGGTGCTGAATCATGTCTCCCGGGAGAGCCTTTGGTTTGCCGACTATCGGGGCAATCTCTACCCGGGGCGTGACTACTTTCTGGAGGTCGACCCTTCGGAGAACCTCTCCATGGTGGTGCGGCCCCGCACCACTCCTCTGCTATCGGAGGTCTATACCCGGCGCGGGCGGCGTTTTGTCTGGAGCACCTTCGGCCCGACCCAGATTGACCTGAACTACCGCAATCCCCATGTGCTGCTGGAGTTTATCGATATCCTGCTGTTCTATCTGCGCCAGGGGGCGCGCATCGTGCGGCTGGACGCGGTGGCCTACCTCTGGAAACGTATTGGCACACCCTGTATTCACCTGCCCGAGACCCATCAGGTGATCAAGCTGCTGCGGGACCTGTTGTCGGATATCGAGCCCTGTTGCATGTTGTTGACCGAGACCAATGTGCCGCATCAGGAGAACATCAGCTACTTCGGTGACGGCGATGAGGCCCATGCGATCTATCAGTTCAGCCTGCCACCTTTACTGTTGCACGGGATTCATTTTCAAACCACGCGCCACCTGCGGCATTGGGCCGAGAGTCTGCAAGCCCCGCCGGCCGGTTGCACCTTCGTGAATTTCACCGCCTCCCACGACGGGGTTGGGCTGCGTCCCTTGGAAGGGCTGATCGCCGCGGAGGAATTGGAAGCCCTGCTGGAGGCCATGCATCAGCGGGGCGGCTATGTGTCACGCAAGCGCAACATGGACGGCAGCGACAGCCCCTATGAGCTCAACATCAGCTATTTCGACGCCCTGGGTGACCCTACTCTGGGTACAGATGCCCTGCACATCGCGCGGTTTATGCTGTCCCAAGCCGTACCCCTGTGCCTGCAGGGCATTCCCGCGGTCTATGTGAATTCCCTGAGCGCAACACGCAACGATCTGCCCGGTGTGGAGCGCACCGGCCGAACCCGGTCCATCAACCGTCGAAAGTGGGATCGGGCTGAGCTTGAGTATTTGCTCGATGATCGGGACACCGAGGCCGGCCAGGTGTTCGCGCTGTACCAGCGTTGGCTCTCGATTCGTCGGGAACAGCCCGCTTTCCATCCCGATGCGGATCAGCGGGTATTGAATCTGGTGGAGGGCTTGCTTGGCATCGAGCGTCTGGCCCCGGACCGCAGCCAGACCATCTGGGCGGTGCACAATTTCGGTGCGGCCCCGCTGGAGGTGCCGCTGGAGCCCATGGGGCCGGGGCGACGGAGCCGGCGATGGGACCTGCTGCATGGCGTCGAGCTGCCGCCGGACCGCGTAACCCTGACCCTCGCGCCCTATGGCGTGGCCTGGGTCTCCGACGTTGGCCCGGACACGTCCGTCCTGTCCGCCAGCCGATAGATCTGCACCGACCCGCTGCGGCCCCGAATCGGAATGTCGCCCACCGGCTCGAAACGAAAGCCGTCGCCGCACAGCGCCAGGGTGCTGCCCGAGATGAGAATCCGGGTGCCGTAGGTCTTGTTCAGTTCCTCGATGCGAGCGGCAACATTGACGCCGTCGCCGTGCACCGTGTAGCTGAGGCGCCCGCTGGAGCCCACCGCGCCGCCGGTGATGGAGGCCGTGTTTATGCCGATCCGCGTTCGCATTTCATGGCCGGAGCCAAACCGGCGATGCTCCAGCCGGCGCTGAATCTCAATCGCCGCACGGACAGCGTTGGCGGCATGGTCCGGGTGGGGTACCGGCAGGTTGAAGGTGGCCAGCACCGCGTCGCCCTGGAACTGGGTGATCACGCCGCCAAGATCCTCAATTGGTTCGGTGATGACCGTGAAATACTCGTTCAGCGTGGTGATCAACTCTTCCGGCGGCAAGTTTTCTGACAGGGTGCTGAATCCGACAATGTCGGAAAACAGTATCGTCGCCAGGCCGGTTTCAACCGGGAGTTGCCCGCCTTCTTCCAGCAGCCGCTGCGCCACATCCTTGGGCACGTATTTGCCGAACGTATCGCGGATCAGGTCCTGCTGGCGCAGTTCCTGAATCATTTCGTTGAACGCCTCTGCGGCATCGCCCAGTTCCCGGGTGGGGCCGCCCTCCACCGACGTCACCGATCCTGGCCCCTCGGATTGCAGCTGGCGTGCCGCATTCGCCAGCGACCGAATTGGAGCCGCCACCCGGCGCCCCAGCGCGATGGCGGCCAGAACCGCGACCAACGTGACCATAAGGCCGATGAGCGCGGCATCCACCACCCGGTTGAAAGCGCTTCTCAGATCTGCGTTGGCATAGTGCACACCCACCAGCCAGGGCACAGGCCCCATGTCCCAGAGGCGTCGGTAAAAGACCACGAATTCATCCTCCTGGTCCAAGTACAGGCGGCCTTCGTTGTTGGGTCGCAGGTTCACCTCCGTCAGTGGTGTGCTGAGCGTCTCGTCGAACAGCCCCATCAGCACCCGGTCACCCAGTGCTTCGATGGAGGGCAGTGGAAACTCCGGACTGCGCGCCAGGTCCAGGGCCGCCATCCGCCGGTGGGCGATCACATGAGTCGGCCCGTCCAACACGAATGCTTCTCCGGCGAAGGCATTGCGCACGCGGGCAAGGGAATCCGACAGAGTTTCGATGGTGACCGTGGCGATGAATACGCCAACCGGCTTGCCCTTCAGCAGCACGGGGGCACGATGGTTCAGAAAACTGCGTTCAGATTCGGCGCTGTAGAGCACCGGGCCCCAATAGGGGTCGGTGTTGTGCGCCAGATTGCGCACGGCATCCTCCGCTCCGGCCTGGCCGGTATAGTCCCTGCGGACCCAAGCCGTCCGGCCCGTTGCACTGTCGGTAGAGGCGACCACGCCATGCAAGTCCGGGTGTATGAAAGCAACCGCTTCCGCCCCCGGTTCGGTGATCAAAAGGCTCACCATCTGCTTGCCTACGGCAGGCAGGTCGGCCGGGTCGATGATCCCTTCCCGCATCAGTCTGGCCAGACCCGTGCTCAGCCTTTGGGCGGGGCTCAGGCGCTCATTCACCTCGGTCGCGATGGTCTCGACGGTGAGCTGGGCCAACTCTGCCAGGGCGTCGCGGGTGCTCTGGACGCCGCCGCGCACGGCAAAGAACAGAACCAACAGCACCGACACCAGTATCAGGCCCCCGAACCCCACCGCCAGCAGCGTGGTGATGCCATAGCGTCGACTGGATGTGCTGGCCTGGCTGCGCACTGCGCGGGCCGGAGTGGGTCTGCTAGACGGCATGACTTTGCGGTACTCCCGGCGCGATTTCATCAGTCAGGGCCTTGGCTCGAGGGCGCCACCCGCGTCGTAATCAATGCTGTTCGGACAAGGACAGAATGTGTTGCAGAAAGGCCCGCCTCTCCCGGGACATGCGGATTCTCTCCTCAAGATCTTCGTCCGCCTCATCCAGGATGTGCAGCATATCTGCGTGAAAAAACACCCGGAAGCTGTCGATGTATCGAACCCGGCGATCCACGTCCAGCACCAGATTATCCAGGCCCCACAGATCGATCACCCGGCCGCCACCCAGCTCATCCCAGGTGCGTGCCGCCGCCAGGAATCGCCTGAGCTGGTCCTGCGCCTTTCTGTGCCGTCGCAGGAGTTCTATGCCCTCTTCCTCGTAGGCTGGGTTGGCCAGGTTGAACCAGGGGTTGACCGGTTCGGCGATGACCACACAGTTCAGGGCACCGCTCACCCGGGTGGCCACAAACCAGGCCTTGGGAACCATGTCGCCCAGGGCGCCGGACAGCAGCTCGTAGTCCCGCTGCATGATCTCGATCTCCCGCAGCGTACAAGGCTCTAGGTGCCGTTTGACCACGAAGTCGATAACAGCGCTCTGCGGGCCGATGGCGCGTCGGCGGATGATGCGCCAGACATCGCAGTGATAGCCGGTGGTGGAGATCAGGGTCGCCGGCATGTTGACCGTATCGAAGCAGGCAATCTCCACCGGAAGCCGGCTCGACCCCTGCTCCAGGCGGGTGATCAGGCGAGGCGTCGTTCCGGAATCAAGATCGGCGCCCTCGCTCATGCTTCGTTGTCTTCCTCCACCGCTTCACACAGCAGTTTTCCGAACTCCGGGATGGCGCTGGTGACCCGGTTCCAGTTGGGAATGAATGGCGCCTTCATGGGATTGGCGAGAAACTGCTCGCCCGCGCGGATGATGCTTTGGACGAACACCTCCACCGCCACTTCCTCCTCGTGCCGGTCGTAGTGCAGCCCGTTGATGCGGGCGTCGTAGTAGTACTGTTCCACAAAATCCAGCGCGGTCCGATAGTAGGTTGCTTTGATCGTCCTAAACAGCTCGTTTGAGAAGGTAATGCCCTCGGTAGCCAGCTTGCGATAAATCGATTTGGCAATGTCGGTGCTCATCTTGGCCAGCCCGGCTTCGGGATCCGTGTCCGACAGGCCCTGGTGCTTGTGGTCATAGTTGTCGGCGATGTCCACCTGACAGATCTGCTTGCAGTTGTAGTTCCGGTACAACTCTGAAAGCACCCCCACCTCCAGACCCCAGTCGCTCGGAATGCGTATGGTGTTGATCACCTGCTTACGCAGAGAGAACTCACCCGACAGGGAGTAGCGGAAGCTGTCCAGATAATCGAGGAAGTGCAGACGGCCCACCACTTTCTCCAGCGCCCGCAACAACGGGGTGTAGAACAGCCGGGTCACCCGCCCACCCAGGCGATCGTCACCGACCCGTGCGTAATAGCCTTTGCAGAACAGGAAATCGAAGTTGGGGTTGGCGAGGGGATAGAACAGCCGGGCCGGCAGCTGCCGGTCATAGGTGACGATATCGCAATCGTGCAGGCCGACGATGTCCGCGCGCCCCGCTGCCAGCACGTAACCCAGGCAATACCAGGCGTTGCGGCCCTTCCCAGCCTGCTGCGGTGCCAGGTCCTGGTCCCGCAGCATTTCGTCCAGCAGCCTGAGCCGAGGGCCGTCGTGCCAGAGGATGCGCTTGCGCTGGGGCAGCACGTCAAAGAATGCCCGGGCGTGTTTGAACTGAGTGTGGTCCGCCTGGTCGAGCCCGATAATGATCTCGGACAGATATGGAATCTCAGCCAGCTGTTCGACGATCCTGGGCAGCGCCGGTCCTTCGATTTCCGAGAACAGGCTGGGTAAAATCAGCGCCATGGGCTGGCGGGCGCCATACTCGCTCAACTCAGCTTCCAGTTCGCCGAGGTCGCGCTGTTTCAGTTTGTGCAGCGTCGTAATGACGCCGTTCTGGAGAAAATCTGCCATGCCGGACCCCTTGGATTGTATCGGGAGCCTCTAATCTATTCTGGACGAAACAGATTGGAGGGTGAAATGTGCAGCTTCAAGGCGCAGATCGCAGGTAATAGTTGTTCTATTACCGAGATTTGCAACGATGAAGCTGTGCATTTCAGTCCCAAGATGCACGTTCACGATTAGATCGGAGGCTCCTTCGGCGCCTCTGATCGATTGCCGCGATCAAACAGGGTGATCCTCGAGAATGCAGTCCATCGCCTCTAGCCACCCCTGCGGCCCCGCCGCCCGGGTATGGATCGCATCCGGTCGTTCAGGCAAATCCAGGTAGCCACCGTTGTGATTCCGGATAACCACGGCGATATCCGCCTGTAACAGCATCTCCCGGTCGTTTGGGCCATCGCCCAGGGCGATAATGGGGCCGCCAGCCGTTGGGAACCGCTCCAGCACCTGGCGCATGGCTTCGGACTTCCCACGCGGGCCGATTAGGTGGCGAAAACGCCCACCCTCGACACAGCGCAGACCCGCCGCCGCCGCCTCACGCTGAAAGCGCGTCCATGCTTGCTCTGAATCCTCCCAGACCAGAGGCTCGGTGGCGAGCCTTTGCCGGGCCCGGCCCGCCGCCGTCTGGCCCAGGCCCGTGTGTCGGGCCACCTGCTCCACCGTCCAGTCGGAAAATCCTGTGAACCGGAATCCGTGCGTCGTCCGCAGTCGGTGCAGCCATGCCTTTAGCGCCCCATAGCCCGGTCCCGACACGCTGATCCCGTATCCGGACATGATCAAGTCTTTCGGCTGATCTGCATCCACTGTCAAAGGCACACACACGGCACCGCCATTCTCGGTGATCAATGGCCCGTCCAGACCCAGTTCGCACGCATAGTGGCGGGTTTCTTCCAGGGTCTTACTGGTGGTCAGGACAACCGGGACCCGTCCCGCCCGCAGGCGCTCCAGCGCCGGCAACGCGGGCGTGAAGTCATAGCTGTGGTGATCCAGCAGCGTGCCGTCCAGGTCGGTGAATACGATCATCGGGGCGACGTGAACCGGTTGCCGCGCCGGGATTCAAACCTCATGCCGGGGCATCATCCGATCCGTCGGTTG
>JAHEDQ010000047.1 GCA_024641125.1 Candidatus Competibacteraceae bacterium
ACCCATGAAGCAGCAAAAGCTCATGATCCCCAGAGCAGCGATTATGCCGAGCCAGGTCGCCAATGCGGCGGTGATGGCCGCGAGCGCGAAAATCGCGAACAGAGCGCCGAGCGCACCGATAATCGCCAGAAACACAATGCGGTGCCCGGCCCGGTCGCGCAGATCACTCAGCCGGCTCGCGCCGAGCGTGACGAACAGCCGGGCGATGCGAAACATGCGCGTCTCAGCGTCGCAGAATCAGGCCGGCGATCAGGCCGATCAACGCCGCGATGCCGAGCGTTCGCCAGGGACTCTCGCGAGCCGAGGTGATGATGTCCCCTTCGATACGCTGCAATTCTGTCGTGAGGTCGCTCAGTGCCTCTTCGCTCCGGGCAACGCCTTCGGCGGCCTCGGCGCGGAGGCGGCTCTTGGCAAGCTTGCCGACGGAGTCGACCAGACTGCTGAGATCAGCGCGCAGCTTCTCGATATCGGTCGACAGGGCGTCAATGCGCGCCGCCTCTTCATCATCGGTTTTCGATTTGCTCGTCGAGTTCACGGTCGTCCTCCAATGCACCAGAGCATACTATATCCAGTGTCGTGTCCGGCAGGTAAGGGCCTTTCAACAAGCCGCTGAGAATGCTGCCGTTGAGGCGCCTCCGATCCGTCCGGGAACATGCATCTCGGGACTGAACTGCACAGCTTCATCTTTGCGGATCTCGTCAATACAACAGCGATTACCCGCCATCTACGCCCTGAATCTGCACACTTAACCCGACAATCTGCTTCATCCATATTACGATGCTTCTTAGCCGGGCGCGCGCCGGACTGGTCTGCGCTTATTGTTGTTTGATTGAGTATGCCCATGCACCAGCGAATCACCGACTATCTACACACCGATATGCAGTCCTGGCGGCATCAGATTCACCGTTGGCCGGAACTGGGGTTCGAGGAGACGCGCACCGCAAACAGGGTCGCGGAACTGCTGCAAAGCTGGGACATCGAGACCCATCGCAACATCGGTGGCACCGGTGTAGTGGGGGTGCTGAAACGCGGAACGGCCCAGCGCATGATTGGTTTGCGTGCGGACATGGACGCCCTGGCCATCAACGAGCGCAATACGTTCGACCACCGTTCCCAGGTACCCGGCAAAATGCACGCCTGTGGTCACGACGGCCACACCGCCATGCTGCTGGGGGCCGCGCAGCACCTGTCCGCACATGGCCGGTTCGACGGCACGGCGGTGTTTATCTTCCAGCCCGCCGAGGAACATGGTCAGGGCGCCAAGGCGATGCTGGCGGATGGCCTGTTCGAGCGCTGGCCGGTCAGCGACGTGTATGCGATCCACAATTTCCCCTCGCTGCCGCAAGGCAGCTTCGTGGTACGCAGCGGGCCGGTGATGGCCTCGGAGGACAATTTCGAGATCGTAATTCAGGGTGTCGGCCACCATGCGGCGATGCCCCACCGCGGCGTCGACCCCATTGTGGTCGCCTCGCAGGTGGTGCTGGGCTTGCAGACCATCGTCTCCCGTGCGCTCGACCCGAGTCACGGCGGCGTTGTTTCGGTCACCGAGTTCGTCACCGACGGCACGGTCAACGTAGTGCCCTCCACGGTCACGCTGCGGGGCGATACCCGCTCGTTCACACCCGAGGTGCAGATCCGGATCGAGTCCGGCATGAAGCGGGTGGCGGAGGGGATCTGCGCCGCCCATGGCGCCGGTTGTGAATTCCGTTACCGGTCGGTGTTCGATCCCACCATCAATTCCCCGGCCGAAACGGAGATCGCGGCTAAGGCGGCCCGCGCCGTGGTCGGCGCCGACCAGGTCACCGACGTGTTCCAGCCGCCGATGACCTCGGAGGACTTCGCCTTTCTGCTACAGGCGCGTCCGGGCTGTTATGTGTTGCTTGGCAACGACGGGGACGGCCCGGGCGGTTGCGGTCTGCATAACCCGGAGTACGATTTCAACGATGCCATCCTGACCACCGGCGCGGATTTCTGGGTGAGTTTGGTGGAATCGGTACTGGCGACCTGAAGCACCGCGCGGAGCCTCCCTCGCTGACGCCATTCAAGGCGCGTCCGGCAATCCCGCCCGGGTGAGGGCCGTGCGCAGGCGCTCCCGGTCTGCTTTCAGTCCGAAGTAGCGCAACAAGCCGATGTCCGATAGATGCAGATTCGGACGTATATCGAGCACCTGTGCTGACATACGCTTCGCGTCCTCATCCAGGCCAGCCTGGGCATAGCAGGCGCTGAGCAGCAGGCTCTTTATGTACACCAGGCCATTGATGCCTTTCAGGGTATTGATGGCCTGATCGCAGTCGCTCATCCCGAACCACGCGAGCCCCTTCCACATCAGCATGATATCGACGGTATGCGGCGTGTCGGCATGCAGGGCCAGGACACGGTCGAATGCATCGATCGCGTCCTCGAACGCACCGTTGCACAGCAGGAACACGCCTTCGTTGCCAATGATATCGCCGTCGTCGGGGTTGATCCGCAGCGCTCGGTCGACACAGCGGCGGGCCTCGTCGAGCCGGTGTGTGGCCGAGTGGATGCGGCTCAGCAGCCGGAAGGTATGGGCGTCGTCCGGCGCCAGGGTTTTCAATTTGATTGCGTGCTCGTGCGCCTTGTCCAGTGCTTTTTCGGACGGGTCGTCCCAGAACGCGAAATCCAGCAGGTAACAGAAGCCTAACCCCAGATGGGCGGTGGCGAGCTCCGGTTCCAGTTCCAGGGCATGGCTAAGCTGAATCTTCGCCTGCGCGACCTCCTTCGGTTCCAATCGGTGTAACAGTTCGAGCCCGCGAAACGCATACTCATAGGCCCCGTAGGAATCGGGTTGTTTCTGGTGGATGTTCCTGGCCACGTCCTGCCAGATGCGCTCATTCAGATTCGATGCGACCCGATGCGCGATCTCGTCCTGCACGGTGAACTCGTCGGCCTGTTTGTAGTTGAAGCGGTCTGCCCAGACATGGTTTCCGCTGCGCGCATCGATAAGCTGTGCCGTGATACGAACGCGGTCCCCGCCTTTTCGCAGGCTCCCTTCCAGCACGTAACCGACACCCAGATCGTCCGCGATCCGGCGTACATCCGGCGACTGGCCCTTGTAGCCAAAGGTGGTACTGCGCGACGTGACGTCGTACCAACGGTTGCGCGACAAGGCGGTGATGATGTCTTCTGTGATCCCGTCACAGAAATGTTCCTGCGCGGGCTCGTCGCTCATGTTGATGAATGGCAGAACCGCGATCGAGGGCTTGTTTGAGGGCTCGCCGGTGGGATTCCCGAACGCGTTCTTCTGCTGATTTCGCCCCGACTCCTGCCTGATGTGGGCCTCCGGTGGCGGCAAGCTCTCGCCGGGTTGAAGGTCGGCCGCAAACGCCCTGATCGGGTGCTGGAAACCCTTGAGGCTGTGTTCGCCCAGGCTTATAAACTCGAACGGCAGTCTCGACGGTACGGTCTCAGAAACCGTGCCCTGGACCACGACCCCGCCGGGCTTGGCCAGCTGCTCCAGGCGTTGCGCCAACACCACACCGACACCGGTGAGGGTGCCGTCGGCGATGATGACTTCTCCCAGACTGATTCCGATTCGGACCACCGGTCGGATATCGTCTTGCAGGCTCTCATTCCAACGTGTGTTTTCGGACTGGAAACTCAGTGCAGCGCTGACAGCATCGGACGCCCGGGAAAACTCGGCGAGGAGCGCATCCCCACGAATCTCGTGGGCGGCGCCGCCGTGCAGCGCGATGGTCTGGGCGAAACGTTGGAACGCATCTCGAATCCGGGCATGGGCCACGGACTCGTTCCGGTGGACCAGTGCCGTAGAGCCCACCACATCCGCATGCAGAACGACCGCCAGCTTGCGCTGGGCTTGGTTTGACATCCGTTTTCCTGGTTTTGACGTTGTGCAGTCAGCGTATACCCGCACGCATAAAGCTTTGCACGAACTGGCGCTGAAACAGCAGGAACGCGATCAGCAAAGGCCCGGACGTCATCAGGGTGGCGGCATTGATCACCGACCATTCGATCCCCGCATCCACCGCCGAGAATATGCTCAAGCCCACGGTCACCGGCCGGGTCTCCACCGAGTTGGTGATGATCAGCGGCCACAGGAAATTGTTCCAATGGTGGCTCACCGACACAAGGCCATAGGCGAGATAGGTGGGTTTCGCCAGCGGAATATAGACCCGCCACAGCAGTCCGAGAAACGAGATGCCCTCGACCCGCGCAGCCTCGTCCAGTTCTCTTGGGATGGACATGAAGGTCTGGCGCAAGAGGAAGATGCCAAACCCCGAGGCGAAATACGGCAGCCCTATGGCAATGATGGTGTCCACCAGGCCCATGGCGCGGATGGTCTTGTAGTTCTCTACGATCAGGATGTCCGGCATCACCAGCAGTTGCAGCAGCACCAGGGTGAACAGCAGGGAGCGACCGGGGAAGCGGAAACGGGCGAAGGCGAATGCGGCCAGGGTACAGAGGACGAACTGGCAGATGAGGATCAGTGTGACCAGCATCACCGTGTTGAGAAAATAGCGGGCAAAGGGCGCAGCCGCCCAGGCCTTGGCGAAGTTGTCCAGCGTCAGCGGCGCGGTCAGTACGAAACGGGTTTCGTAGGCCGCAGGGTGGATTGCGGTCCAGATGGCGTAGAGCAGTGGCAGCGCCCAGAGAAACGCCAACAGGCACATTGCCACGGTATTGAGAGCGGTGTCGAAATCCGGCCACCCGGCGCGCCCCGCCCTCATTGGTAGTGAATCTTTCGGTCGAACAGAAAAAACTGTCCGATGGCCAGCACCGAAAGCAGGATCAGCATGACCACGGTGAGGGTCGCCGCGTAGCCGGTCTGCCAGAACTTGAACGCCGTTTCGTAGATGTAGAACAACAGCAGACTGCTGGCGTTGTTGGGTCCGCCATCGGTCATCACGAATATGTGGTCCACCAGGCGAAAGGAATTGATGACGGCGTTGACCGATACAAACAGCGTGGTGGGCATGAGCAGGGGCAGCATGACCCGGCGGAAAAAGTAGAAACGACCGGCGCCCTCCACATCAGCGGCCTCACGCAACACCGGGGGGATCGATTGCAGCGCGGCCAGATAGAAGATCATGAAAAAGCCCGCTTCCTTCCAGATCGCGACCACGATCATGGCGGCCAAGACCGTGTCCGGGTTGCCCAGAAGGTTGATCGCCGGTAGACCGAACAGGCCGCCTCGAATCTGGTCGATCAGACCAAAACCCGGGGTGTAAAAAAACATCCAGATATTGGCGACGGCGATCAGCGGCAGCACGGTGGGCGCGAAAAACGCCATGCGCGCCAGAGTGCGTCCGCGGAGATGGCTGTTGACCCAAAGCGCCATCAGCAGGGCCAGGCCGATGGAGATCGGGATGGTCCCGGCCGCAAACCAGAAATTGTTGGACAGGACTTTCCAGAACACCGGGTCCTGTAGCATCTCCTGGTAGTTCTCCGGGCCGATGAATTTGGCCGGTCTGCGCCCGCGTGGGGTCGAAAAAAAGCTGCTGATGATGGTATTCAGCGCCGGGTAGTGGGTGAAGGCGAACAGAAACAGCAGGGCTGGGCTCAGGAACAGCCAACCGTAAACCCAGGCCCGTCGATGCAGCATAAAGTGGGCTCCAATGGTGCGGCGGGCCGCGAGCGGCCCGCCTGTTTGTCGCGTGCCTAACCCGCGCGCCTAACGATAATCCTTGAGGATCGCGTCGGCTTGTTGCTGTGCCTCGGCCAGGGCATCGGCCGGTGTCTTGGCGCCGGTGATGGCCGCTTCCAATGCGTCGTTGAAGACCGTGGTCACACGCTGATTCTCATAGGTCGACAGCTCGGCAACGGCAAATTCCAGTTGATCACGCGCGACCAGTGCGGGCGGGAAATCCGCTGTGTAGGCTTTCATGGTGTCGGTTTCCCAGGTATCGGGTCGCGGCGCCACGTAGCCCGTTGCAATGGTCCACTTGGCCGACTGCTCCGGTGCCGTGATCCACTTGACAAAATCGAACGCGGCCTGTTGCTGTTCCGGGCTGGAATCCTTGAAGATGTAGAAATTCCCGCCGCCGGTGGGGGCGCCTCGACGCTTGTGTGCCGGCAGCATGCCCACACCGAAATCGAATGGCGCGTTCTCACGCACGTTGGTCAGGTTGCCGGTGGTGGTCCACATCATGGCGGTCTGGCCTTCGAAAAAGGCCTTGGGCGTGGCGCCCCACTCGATGATGCCCGGCGCCATGACACCGTATTTGCCGCTCAGATCCACCAGGTACTGCAGTGCCTCCACCACCCGTGGATCGTCAAACGAGGTCTGGTTGCCATCGGAGTTGGCCAGAATGACATCGTTCTGGGTGGTCAGGCCCTGGAACAGCCAGTAGGGAAAGCCGGAGGAGGGGATGCGCACGCCCCACCGGGTGACGTTGCCGTTGGCGTCTTTCTTGACCAGTTTTTTGCCGAACTCGACCATCTCGTCCCAGGTCGCGGGGGGTGTGTCCGGGTCCAGCCCCACCTCTTTGAACGCGTCCTTGTTCCAATACAGGACGGGGGTGGAGCGCTGGAAGGGAATGCCGTAGGTCTTGCCGCCGGTCTGGCTGTTTTCCATGAAGGCGGGGTAGAAGGAACTCATCCACGCCTTGTCTTCGTCGGTTTGCGCCAGGCCGTCGAAGGGGATGATCACGTCCTCGTCGATCAGGGTGAACATGTCCACCGACAGGATCACCGAGAGTTGCGGTGGCTTGCCGCCCCGTGCGGCTGTCAACGCCTTGGTCACCGTCTCCTGGTAGGAGCCGGCATAGACGGCCTTGATGTCCGCCCCTGGATTGTTGCCCACATACTCATCGGTCAGCGCTTGTATCGTGTCTGCGGCTTTGCCACCGACCGCCACCGGGAAATAGAACTCCAGATCCACCGCCGATGCCGTGGCAATCTGACCCAGCATCACGGCCGATGCAATCAGTGCTGTATCAAAACGCTTTATCACGCCCATTACACGCCTCCTCAACCTCAGAAAATGAATCGCCTAACGAATTTTCGTTATATGCATTGCCGCTGACAGGTTGCGGTCACTCGAACAGCAAACGGGTCCGGCCAGGCGTTTCGGCCAGCCGGGTGCCGGTGTCCGACGCGAAGTAATGCATGTCGTCAGCCCGCCAGGTCAATGTAGCAGACTCACCGGGTGACAGCGGCGAACTGCTGCTGACACGGGCCAGCACGCTCGAGTCACCGACCCGGCAGTCCACCAGCGTGTCGGAGCCCAGGTACTCGACACTGCGCACCTGCGTGCGCACCCCGGCGCCGTCGGTCAGGCGAATATGCTCCGGGCGTATTCCGACGGTGAGCGCGCCTCGCGCCGCGTCATTCTCCAGCCCGTCGGTTTGTGCGCTGTCGAAGCCCGTCAGGTGGCGCCACAGATCCGCACCCGGCACCAGATTCATCGGCGGTGTGCCGATAAAGCCGGCCACAAACGCGGTTGCCGGCTGTTCGTAGATCTCTCTTGGCGGGCCCGCCTGCTCCACTTGCCCCGCGCGCATCAGCACGACCTGGTCGGCCATGGTGATGGCCTCGGCCTGGTCATGGGTCACATAGGCCATGGAAAATCCGATGCTTTGCTGCAATTCCCGAATCTCCGCGCGCATGGTGTTGCGCAGCTTCGCATCCAGATTCGACAGCGGTTCGTCCATCAAGCAAATGGATTTCTCGGCGATGATGGCGCGCCCCAGGGCCACGCGCTGTTGTTGGCCGCCGGACAACTGGGCGGGTTTTCGCGCCAGATAGTCGGTCAGGCCAAGCATGTGTGCGGTCTTGGCCAGCCGCGCCCGCTGTTGCTCTTTGGGTGTGCGTCGGACCTTGAGTCCGAACAGGATGTTTTCGGCCACGCTCAGGTGTGGAAACAGGGCATAGGATTGAAACACCATCGCGATGTCCCGCTGCGCGGGCGGTTTGGCCGTGACGTCCTGGTCTCCGATCAGTACCTGCCCCTGGTCGGCGAACTCCAGCCCGGCAATGATGCGCAGGGTGGTGGACTTGCCGCAGCCGGAAGGCCCGAGAAAGACAGTGAACGTGCCCGGCGGCACGTCGATGTTGATGTTGCGCACCGCGTGCAGGCCATCCCAGGTTTTGGTCACGCCCCGCAATGCGATCGACTGACCGTGGATTTCCGGTGCGTTCACAGCCCTGATCCTGCCTTGACAACGCAGACGACCGGGTTTGTGGATGATTGTGGATCGGCTTCCAGGTTCACGGTCAGAGTCAGGGTCATGGGGCGTCCGATATCGGTCTGAGATATGAGGCGGTGTAAAGATCGTAGCTGGAATCGTGTGCGCCTGCCCCGGAATCTCGGCGGGCCAGGCACTGGCCAGATTGGCCGCCAGCGCTTCAAAACATATGTACAATCGGCCAACGGTTCAACCGTTCCAATCGATTTGGGCACCCATCGAGCCGCATTTATTTGGATGAAGGAGCTGGCATGCGAACTTGGGTTTTGACTGGTATCTGCGCCGCGGCGCTCTGCGCGATGGGGGGCTGTGCATCGACTTCGGAGCCGGCACCCATCATGACAGCGTGCGAGGGACCGAGGCCTGAAGTCTGTACTCAGGATTATGTACCCGTTTGCGGGCAGTTGGATGACCAGCGGCAAGTGACGTATTCCAACGCCTGTTCGGCCTGTAGTGTGGCCGTGGTCGAGGGCTATACAGAAGGGGCGTGTGACTGAGGCCTGGTACTAAGGCCATCATGCAGATCGACGCCAAGCCCGCGGGCTGGAAAGCCCATTGGCCCGAGTACACCACCGAGATCGTCATCGCCCTGGTTTCGCTTGGGCTGCTGGCGTTCATCAAGCTTGCGGGCGGGGTCAGCGCGGGCCGAACCCGCGGCTTCGACGCGCACCTGCTGCTGATGTTTCGCAATCCCGAGGATCTGTCCGATCCCCTGGGTCCACCCTGGATGGAGGTGTTCGTTCGCGATCTGACGGCTCTGGGTGGATTTGGAACCCTGACCTTGCTCACCGTCGCCGCATGTGGCTATCTGTGGTTGCGGCGAAAACCCGGTCTGGCTTTGTCCCTGGCCTTGTCCGTCGGTGGGGGGCTGATCCTGAACACCGTGCTTAAAGGATTCATCGGGCGGCCGAGACCGGATATCGTGCCCCACGGGACCTCCGCCGCCCTGGCCAGTTTTCCCAGCGGCCATGCCATGATGGCCGCGGTGGTGTATCTCACCCTGGGGGCCATGCTCGCCTACTTCAGCGAACGCACCCGGTTCAAGGTTTACTTTTTGTTCTGGTCGGTGCTGCTGACCGTCCTGGTGGGTATCAGCAGACTGTATCTGGGTGTGCACTGGCCCACCGACATCGTCGCCGGCTGGATCGCCGGTGCCGCATGGGCCCTGGTCTGTCTGTTGGTTACCAGCAAAGTTCTGGGCGACGGCGCCCGCATCGGAGGTGGGGATCCGATTTAACCCGATGGTGACGAGCGTGCTGCAACGTGGGCCCGGATCAGATCCTTGTACAAACCCCGCAACCGCTGAGTGACCGGCCCCGCCCCGACCTGGTCCCCGATCGGTTTGCCGTCGATCTCGGCCACCGGTGTCTGCGCGCCGAAGGTGCCGGTAAGAAATGCTTCGTCGGCCCCGTACGCGTTCACCAGAGAGTAGTTCCGTTCGAACACCGGTATGCCGTTTTCCCGGCACAGGTCGATCACCTTCTGCCGGGTCACGCCGTTCATGCAGTAGTCTCCGGTGGAGGTCCAGACCTCGCCTTTTCGGACAATAAAGAAATTGCATGCATTGGTGGTGTTGACGAAGCCGTGGGGATCCAGCATCAACGCCTCGTCCGCGCCGGCCTGCTCGGCCTGAAGGCAGGCCAGGATGCAGTTGAGTTTGGAATGGGAGTTGTACTTGGCGTCCTGGGACATGGGCAGACCCCGGACCTGCGGTACCGTCGCCAGCCGGATGCCCCCGGACTGTAGCCGGTCCGCCGGTTTCGAATGCTCCATGATGATCACCACGGTGGGACCGGAACGGGACAGGCCGGGATGCTGGAACGGCTTGACCTTGACGCCCCGGGTGACCATCAGGCGGCAATGGACATCGGTGTGCATTTCGTTGACCCGGGCGGTGCGCGCCAGGGCGTCGCGGATGTCGTCCCGGTCCATTTCGATGTCGATGGACACCGCCTTGCAGGTTTCAAACAGCCGGTCCATGTGCTCGTCGAAGAACGCCCAGACGCCGTCGTACAGACGCATGCCCTCCCATATGCCGTCGCCGAGCATGAATCCGGAATCGTAGACCGACACCGTAGCGAGGGATCTGGGTATCAGGTCACCATTCACATAGATCTTGATATCCTGATTGCGGACGTCCTCTTCCGCGTCATGAGTGGTCTGGCCGTCGGTCGCTATGTTCATGGGCGTCTCAGTCAAGTTGGGGTTCGGGCAGGCGGAAGGAACCGTGTCCGCGCAGAAAGTTTTTGGTGCCTTCCTGTGTTGGGTAGGTCAGAACCTCGGCGGGAGTTCCCTGTTCCAGGATGCGCCCCTCCGACAGAAACAGAACCCGGTCTGCAACGGTGTAGGCGAAGCCCAGTTCGTGGGTGACGATGAGCATTGTCATGCCCTCGTCAGCCAGTTCCTTCATCGTGCCGAGGACCTCCCCGACCAGTTCAGGATCCAGCGCCGAGGTGGCTTCGTCGAAAAGCATGACCTCCGGTTCCATGGCCAGCGCGCGCGCAATGGCGATGCGCTGCTGTTGTCCACCTGACAGTTCGGAGGGATGTGCATCGGCCTTCCAGGCCAACCCGACCTTGTCCAGGTAGGTGTCGGCCCGGCGTGCGCACTCGGCCGGATCCAGTTTCAAAACCGTACGTGGGCCTTCCATGACATTTTCACGGGCCGTCATGTGGGGGAACAGGTTGAAATGCTGGAACACCATGCCTACGCGGGCCCGTAGACGCGTCAATTCCTTCTCCGAGTAGGTCTGTTTGCCGTCCACCGCGCGTCCCACGGCTCGGCCATTCATGACGATGCGCCCGGAACTGGGGATTTCCATGAAGTTGACGCAGCGCAGCAGGGTTGATTTTCCCGAGCCCGAGGCGCCCAGGATGACGATGGTCTCACCCCGGTTGACCGCCAGATCGATCCCTTTGAGTACCGCCAGGTCGGCAAATGATTTGTGCAGGTCCTCGATGCGAAGTACTTCTTCCATCAACGCGCCTTGTGTTTGAGTTCGAACCGCTGGACCAACAGTGCCAGCGGGAAAACGATGGCAAAAAACATCAGCGCCACCGAGGTGTACATCTCAATGGGATTGAACTCGATGGTGGAAATGATCTTTGCCTGGTACATCAACTCCGGATAGGCGATCACCGACGCCAGCGAGGTCATTTTCAATAATTCGACCGCCCGGTTCATGAATGCCGGCAGCATGCGCTGCACGGCCTGGGGCAGAATCACGCGCCGCAGCTGCTCCCCATAGCTCATGCCCAGGGCTTTGCCCGCCTCCCATTGCCCGCGTTCTATGGATCGGATGCCGGCCCGATAAATTTCTGACGAGAACGCCGTGGTATTGAGCGTCAGCCCCAGGGTGGCGGCGGAGAAGGCGTCGATATCGAACGGTGAGATAATTGGAAAGGCAAAGAAAAACCACATGATCTGAACCAGCACCGGCGTGTTGCGGAACACTTCCACGAATACGGTGGACGGCCAGTAGAGCAGGGGTTTTTTCGAGTACCGGGCGGCACCGACCAGCATACCGAAGAACAGCCCCAGCCCGAGGCAGACGGCCGCCAGAATCAGGGTGTTTCGCAGCCCGATGAGCAACAGCTGCTTGTTGTTCAGGAGTGCGGAGAAATCCCAGACGTGCTCCATATCAGTGCCGGGCCGACTCATCGGGGCGGGTCAGGCGCGCCTCCAGCAGTTGCACTGCCACCGAGCAGGCGAAGATGACCACGAAGTACATGGCGGCCGCGACGGTGAACACCTCCAGCGTGCGATAGCTGGACTGGGCGATGCTGTTGGCCTCGTACAACAGATCGGCATAGGAGATGGTGCCGACCAGGGTGGTGGTTTTCATCAGTTCGATGGCGCGTTCCAGAAACGCCGGAATCATCCGTTTCACCGCCTGGGGCAGGATGATGCGTTGCAGGGTTTCGTTGCGGGACATCCCCAGGGCTTTTGCCGCATCCCACTGACCGCGGTCGATGGATACGATACCGCCCCGGAATACCTCCGCAAAAAAGGCCGATGACTGCAGCGAGAAGGTCAGCACCGATGCCTTGAACGGGTCCATTTCCACACCCACCAGAATCGGCAGGGCGAAAAAAAACCAGAACAACTGAGCGATGGGTGGGGTTGAGCGCAGGAACTCGATAACCAGACCCACCGGTATTCGCACCAGCCAGTTGCCATAGAGTCGCAGCAGAGCCAGCGTCAGTCCCAGGGGCACCCCGAACAGCAGCGCAAGACCAGTGACCTTGAGGGTGTTGAGCAGCCCCAGAAGCAACAGGTCGAAGTCCCGAAGGACAACGGTGAAATCCCACTCGTAGCCCATGGGCCGTAATCGCGTCAGCGGCGATTACGGAGGCGCCGAAGCGCCTCCGTGGCGGGCTACCAGTCCTCCCGGCGGATGGCCGGTACGGTGGTCGGATCCACGTCGAAGCTGGTGAGAAATTCCTCGTACCAGGCCTGGGTCTGACCGGTCTGGTAGTAATAGGAAATGGCCGTATTCACCCAGTCCCTGAAGGTCTTGTCGGACTCGCGGCGCACCCCGGCGGAGGAGGCGGATTGTCGAACCGGCGAGGGCAGCACGATCTGACCCCGGCCGATCTTTTTGCGCATGGCGATCAGCGGCGGGTGAAACAAGGACACCGCGTTTACGCGCTTGGACTGAAATGCCGCGACCGACTCGCCGTTGGATGGAAAGCGCAGGATTTCCGCGTTGGGCAACCGGGCCGATATGTAGGTGTCCATGGTGGTGCCTTGGGTCACCGCGATCTTGATGCCGTCCTTGTTCAGATCCTCCCAGGTGGAAATCTGCAGATCGTCATCGGCCAGGACAGCCAACGCATAGTAGAGCAGGGGCTGGGACGGAAAATCGATCGCCATGGCCCGGGCCGGTGTCGCATCCAGCACGAACATGATGTCGATCTTGTCCGCCTGGAGCGCCGCCACTGCCGTACCCCAGGTCACTTCCACCGGGTCGAATTCCACCCCAAGCTCGGTGGCCATCGCCTGGCCGATGGATGCGCCGAGACCGGTCCATGCATTGGTCGCGGGATTCTTGTAGAACCAGGGCGGTGCCTGGGTTACACCGACCCGCAGGCTGCCCCGTTCCTTGATTGCCTCCCAGGTGGAGCTGTCGGCCGCCGCCGAACCAGTCACCAGTGTCAGGCTCGCCGCAATCAGGAGTGCGGCGGCAAGAACAATGCGTTTGAATGTGCCAAGCATGGTTTTTCTCCACCGTGGGGCGGGTTGTGGACGGTGTGTCATTGGGTGAGATTGGCAGAGCTTTGTCAAATGAAGCGCCCGGTACCGCCGCCTGAGGGGGAACAGATAACGCCGTCTCGGCCACCTGCCCGCATTCGTAGTGCATTCCAGGTCCAGTCAATTGCTTCCGCTCTGTAAAGCCGCGCTCCGAATCGGCGGCAGGCGGATGGACAACAGGGTCGCCGCCAGCAGCATGCCGCTGGACCACCACAGGCAGCCGGTGAGGCCCTGGGTTTGATAGGCCCAACCGGACAGCAGCGTGCCCGCAAGCCGCCCCCCCGCGTTGGCCATATAGTAGAAACCCACGTTCATGGCCACACTGTCGTGACTGGAATAGGCCAGGATCAGATAGGAGTGAACCGCGGAGTTCAGCGCGAAAACGCCGCCGAATACGACCAGGCCCGATATCAGCACCGGCCCGGGCGGCCAACCCAGGCCCAGTCCCAGGGCGATACCGGCCGGGATCAGCGCCAGGACCAACGTACCCATGCGCGCGGTGGCGCCGTCCGGACCGTGTCCGCGATGATGGCGGCTCAGCAAGCGGGGTGCTGCCGCCTGAACGGCGCCATACCCGATAACCCATAAGGCCAGAAACGCGCCGACCTGGGTGAACGACCAACCCAGCACCGAGTACAGAAACACCGGCAACCCCACCACGAACCAGACGTCCCGGGAGCCGAACAGAAAAAACCGCGCCGCCGAAAGCCAGTTGATCGCCGGCACCTGTGAGAAGACCTGCGAAAACTTGGGTTTGGATTTCATTTTGCCCAGGCCACTGGGCAGCAGAATCGCGGTAACGATCAGCACCATCAGCAGCATCAGCGCCAGGGCCAGCACCGCGCCGCGAAAGCCTATCCACTCCAGTAAGGCCGCGCCGACAAAGAACCCGGCCCCCTTGAGCGCGTTCTTGGAACCGGTCAGCACCGCCACCCAGCGGAACAGCTTCGACTCGCCACCGCCCCCCACCAGGGTTTTTACGCTGGCCTTGGCCGACATTTTGTTCAGATCCTTGGCGATGCCGGACAGGGCCTGCGCCGCCATTACATAGGGTACGGACAACCAGGCGTCCGGCACCGCCAGCATGGTCAGAGCCAGCACCTGCAGGCCCATGCCGATGTGCATGGTCAGGTTCAATCCGACCCGGGCGCCCAGCCAGCCGCCCACCAGGTTGGTGACAATGCCGAAGAACTCGTAGAACAGAAACAGCATGGCCACCTGCAGGGGCGAATAGCCCAGCAGATGAAAGTACAGCACCACCAGCATGCGTATCGCGCCGTCGGTGACGGTAAACGCCCAGTAACCGAAGGTGACGACCAGATAGTTGCGCATTCAGATACCGGACACGGTCACTTTTTCGGCGATGTCCATCAGCCGGTTTACATAGCCCCATTCGTTGTCGTACCAGGCGTAGATTTTCACCTGGGTATTGTTGACCACCATGGTGGAGAGGGCATCGACGATGGCAGAACGGGGATCGTTCACATAGTCCACCGACACCAGCGGGCGTGTCTCATAGCCCAGAATACCCCGCAGTTTCCCATTGGCCGCCGCTGCGAAATGGCCGTTGACCTCCTCCACCGTGACCGGCCGGGCCGCTTCGAACACAAAATCCGTCAATGAGGCGTTGAGCAGCGGAACGCGGACCGCGTGGCCGTTCAACCTGCCTTCCAGTTCCGGAAATATCTTGCCGATGGCGCGGGCCGAGCCTGTGGTGGTGGGGATCAACGACTGGCCGCAGGCTCGCGCCCGGCGCAGGTCCTTGTGGCCCCGGTCGACGATGGTCTGGGTATTGGTGATGTCGTGGATGCTGGTCATGCTCCCGTGCAGGATGCCGATGGTTTGGTGCATGACCTGGACCACCGGCGCCAGGCAGTTGGTGGTGCACGAGGCCGCGGTCAGCAAATGGTGCCGTGCCGGATCGTACAGGCCGTCGTTGACCCCGTAGACGATGTTCAGCGCCCCCTCTGTGGGCGCGGCCACGATGACCTTCTTCACACCCTGGGCGAAATAGGTCTGTAGCGTTTCGGGTCGTTTGTGGTGGGTGCCGGTGGCCTCGATCACCAGGTCGCAGCCCGACCAGTCGGTGTCCCCCAGGCCGGTGTTGCGGGTGTAGGCCAGGGGATGGCCGTCCACCAGCAGCGCATCGCCGTCGGCAGCGCAGTCTGGCGTCCAGGTGCCGTGTACTGAATCGAACTTCAACAGATGGGCGGATCCGGCCGCGTCCGTAGCGATCTCGTTGACCTGCACAAACCTGAGTTCCGGTCGATGCCAGCCGGCGCGCAGACCGAGACGCCCCATGCGGCCGAAGCCGTTGATGCCGATGCGTGTAATCATCCCGGCTTACCAGTAGCTCACGGCGTGCCGGAAGATGTGCTCGATATCCTCGAGCGTCGTCTCACGGGGCGCGTTGCCAATGGCCCGCCGCTGACGCTGAGCGGAATCGGCCAGCCGGGTCGCGTCCTCCGCCCCGAATCCGACGCCACCGATGCCGTTGGGCATGTCGGTGGCAGCCATCAGCTCGATCATGCGCCCGGCCAGGATCTCGCCGGCGTCGTCCTCCGATGCGTCCCGGGTGTCGGCGCCCAGATACCGTGCCGCCTCCAGGTGCCGTGCCGGCGCGGCACAGGCGGTAAAACGGAATACCGACGGTGCGTTGACGACCACGCTGATGCCGTGGGGCACGAACGGCGCCGCGACCGGGTAGTCCTCGGTAGCCTGGTCCGCGACCAGGTGGGTGATGGCATAGGACAGCGCATGGGGCAGATGGGTGCCGGAATTGCCAAAAGCCATCCCCGCCAGGGACGCCGCCCACATCAGTTTATCCCTGGCCTCGTGGTCTTCGGCATCCGCCACGCCCCGCACCAGACATTGCCCCACGATCCTGAGCGCCTCCCGGGCGTGGATGTCGCTCCACGGGTTGGCGCCCTGGATCATGAGTCGCGCCATCGGGTCTGTCACCTTGGGCCAATGGGTATAGGCGCGCGCCGTATAGCACTCCAGGGCGTGGCTCATCAGGTCGAAGCCGCTGGAGGTGAGAATGCGCCGGGGCAGGGTGTCGAGGCAGGCCGGATCGATCAGCGCCTCGTCGGGCAGCAGATGGCGGCTGCCGATGACGAATTTGCAGTTCAGTTGGTTGATGCGCAGCACCGACAAACCGGTGGTTTCCGAGCCGGTGCCGGCGGTGGTGGGGCAGGCGATATGGGGCAGCACCGGGCCGGGGACGGCCACGCCGCCGCCAATGGGCGGGCCGAAATAGTCGAGGAAATCCGCCCGGTACAGGGCGTAGAGCATGGCCGCCTTGGCGGTGTCCATGACCGATCCGCCACCCACCGACACCACGCCGTCAAAGCGGCCTTCACTGAGAAACGTGCTGGCTTCGTCGACACAGTGCTGGTCCGGCTCAATGCGGACGGCGTCGAAGATCTCATGGTCCAGCCCCGAACTGTCGAGCGCCTGGGTCGCTATCGCCAGCTGCAGGCCGTCCCGCAGGAATGGGTCGGTGAACACGGCCACGCGCTTCAGGCCGCGGCCGGCCGCACGTTCCCCCAGTTCCGACAGGCAGCCCCGACCGAAGGTGACACGGGGCATGTCCACCGTGAAACTACTGGCCCCGCCCTGGGTGGGCGCGAAATGATGGCAACAGCCCATGGCGACCTCCTCGTTCTCAATGTGTAGAGTATGTGGGCTGGTCTGGTTTCAGGGCAATGGCAACCCGCGCTGGGCCGGTACCCGCGTCACCCGAGCAACAAAATCAGGATGCCCAGGGTCACCAGCCCGATGCCCACCAGTTCGGCCCGCAGAATGCGTTCGTGAAAGAAGATCACCGATGCGGCCAGGGTGAAAATAAGCTCGACTTGTCCCAGGGCGCGAACCAGGGCCGCGTTCTGCAGCGTCATGGCGCTGAACCAGCCGGCCGAGGCCATCGCGCCGCTCACGCCCACCCACATGGCCGGCCGCCATGCGCGCAGGCATGCGCGCATCTCGCTCGGCATGCGCCAAGCCATGAACAGCGCCATAACCACGGTCTGGAAGGTCAGCACACAAAGCAGGGTGAGCGCTGCCTGCATGACGAATCCTTCACCCCCCAGCGACAGGGAGGCGCCCCTGTAGGACACAGCCGCCACCCCGAACGCGGCGCCGGAGCCAAGCCCCACCAGCGCGGGCTTGCCGCCCCATTTACGGATCTGTCCCCGCTCAGTGGCCGGCTTGCGCGCGGTGGAGAGCGTAAGGACGCCGGCCAGGCTGACGGCAATCCCCAGCGCCGCGGCCCGGGACACGGACTCACCGAGAAAGACAATCGCGAAAATCGCGGCTTGAACCGTCTCGGTTTTCGAGTAGGTCGTGCCGACGGCGAAGCTGCGCTTATCGAACAGCGATACCAACAGGCCTGTGGCCGTAATCTGCGCCAGGCCCCCGAGGATGACGTAGAGCGCGAACGTGATGTTTGGCACCGGCACGGCGAGGTCCGTCGCCAGAATCAGGCCGATGAAATAGGCAACTGCCACTGGCAGCGCGTATACGAAACGAACAAACGTTGCCCCGGTGGTGCCCAGCCGGCCCTTGAGGGATTTCTGCAGCGCGGACCGCACGTTTTGCAGAAACGCGGCCGCGATGGTGAGAGGGATCCAGAGCATGGTGTGGTGAACAGCCCATTCTGTGGGACAAGCCCCTGATTGGAAGGATGCCGATGCTACGCGAACCGTCGCCCCGCACCTACCCTTGCTCGACGTCCTCCTCAAAAGTCAGTCGGGCGGCAGTGAACAGGCTGGCCTCTTGTCCGGTGCTTGCGCCGAGTTGCACGCCCACGGGCATAGGGCCGACCCGTCCACAGGGGGTGGCCAATCCAGGCAGGCCGGCAACCGTCCACAGTCCCTGCGGGATCGGTGCGCCGGTGCCGTCGGTGAATGGCGGGGCAATGTCGTCCACCGCGGCGTTCAGGGCGATGGTACCGGGAGGCAGCAGGGCCGCGAGGCGCTGAGTCAGGTTGCTCGCAGCGGTTCGGGCGCGTTCGTGCTCGGTATCGCTGATGTTTCGTCCTCGCTTCACCAGTCCCCGTACCCGTGAACTCATTTCGCCGGCGTGTTGGTCGTAGTCGGCCCCATGGTGGGCCGCAAAGGCCCGCCACAGCAGCACGTCGATGATCCACTTGATGGCCTCGAATTCCGGGTCCAGTTCGAACCTGGAAACCCCCACGCCGGCCGCTGTGATGGCTGCCCAGCCGGTGCCGAATGCGATGCGCAAACCGGCCACGATGCTGGGCAGCGAAGCGGGCAGTATCACTTTTCGAAACAGGCTCAGGCGATCGCCGCATCCCAGCACCTGGCCGGCGTGCACCAGCACCGGGTCGAATCCCTTGACCCCGGCCACCGTGGCCAGCAGCATCGGGAAAAAAGTGCCGATGAAAACGATGAAAACCTTGCCCGCCTCGCCGATTCCGAACCATAGGATGGCCAGGGGAATCCAGGCCAGCGGCGAGATCGGTCGAAACAGCGCGACCAACGGATCGACCAGCCGCTCCAGCCGCACCGATCGGCCCATGGCCAGACCGAGGGGGATGGCGATCGCCGCGGACAGCAGCCACGCCGACATGGCCCGTGCCAGGCTGATCCCGGTGTGACGGAAGATCTCCCCGCTGACAAAGTGCTCTGTGAACGCCTTGGCGACGTCTCACGGGGGCGGCAGGAACGAGGTGTGGGCTTGGGTTGCCACCACCACGATCTGCCAGACCAGAACGATATAAAAGCCGGCGTAAAAAAAGCCGGCGTACAGAAATGGCAGGGTCCTTGCCGCCAGGGTGGTTTCCTGGGTCATGTCAATTGAAGGTTGAGGCGCCTCTGATTTATTCTGGACGAAGCAGATTGGAGGGTGAAATGTGCAGATTCAAGGCGCAGATCGCGGGTAATAGTTGTTCTATTGCCAGCATTTGCAACGATGAAGCTGTGCATTTCAGTCCCAAGACTACGTCCACGAATAGATCAGAGGCTCTTTAAGATTTACTTATGCTCAGAATACCCCACGTGGCCGGATTGCTCGGCTTATGCACCTTGGTCTGGACCCTGACCGCGTCCGCCACGGCCGATGGTCCCGATTTCTACGCCGTCACCGGCGTTGCGGCGGACGATGTGCTGAATATCCGGTCGGAGCCCTCGGCCGATGCGGCCAAAGTGGGCGCCATTCCCCATGATGCCCGGGGCCTGAAAAACCTGGGCTGTCAGGGGCTTCCCAGCTATGGCGAGTGGCAGAGCATGTCCGAGTCTGAGCGGGCCGAAAGCCGCAGGCGATACTGGTGCCGCGTGTCATTCCAGGGCTCGGAAGGCTGGGTGGCCGGACGTTTTCTGATGGAAGACTCGGCGCCGCCGGCGGACTGAATCGAAACCATCCAGTTTTCAGCATCGGGCGCGGTTGGCCCGCTAGCCGATCAGTTTAATGGGACCTCGGCAAGGTCGGCCCGAATCAATTCCGCCACCGGACTGCGCACCCGTTCGGGCAGGGTCCGCCAATCCACCTCATCTGTGAACCCGGGACCCTCTCGTGCGGCGATGCGAATATCGTCGCCGGCAAACTCGAGCACGGTAAAGCTGCGCATCGATCTGGTCGACGAACCGATCAACCGGCGCGGACCGGCGCCAAGACAGGCCTGGCTGACGAAGGTGACGCCGTCCTTGACCCCGGGATAGAACGCATGGTGGTGCCCACTGAGAAACACGTCCACATTGTGTTCCTGCAATAGAAGCTGCAACTCAGGGTCGCCCATGAACTCCTTTTCGCGGCCCTGAGCGAAGGGCCAGAGCGGCACATGGCTGAACACCACTCGGGCCCTGTACTCGGGGCCGTCGCGCCCCAGGATTTGTCGGAGCCAGTCCAGCTGATCAGCAGGCAGCGATCCGACCATCGTCGCATCCAGGGATACGAACAGAACCCCGTCCGCTTCGAACGCATAATGGAACGGGTAGGCCGCGTCGTCCAGGAATCGGACCTTGGGGCGGCGGGAAAGCCAATGGTCGGCGTAAATGCGGCGTTCGCGCTGAAACCCATCGTAGGCGGAGGCGTCGTGATTGCCGGGCGTTACCGCCAGGGGGATTCCGGCGGCATCCAGTGGTTTGCTCACCGCTGCGTCGAAAGCCTCCCACATTTTGCCGACTTGCTGCTGGCTGAGGTGCGGGCGACGCTGACCACCCACCATGTCGCCGGTGCTGATCACGAGATCGGGTTCCAGGTTGATGATTTCGCCGACCGCGGCGGCAACCGCGGTGTCGTAGTCGGTTGAACCGTAGGAACCGTTCAGGTCCGAGATCACGGCGATGCGCAATGGGGCGCCGGCGGCGACTATGGCCGACATCAAAACCAGCATCACTGCCAACAGGCCCGCAACTCCTCTGGGAGCGGTAGAAATGGCTGTGCCGCAGACCATTCCCTTGCTGCCACGCAGACTTTCGTGGTGGCGAGCGTGCTCCCCTCGGCCGACGGTGTTCATCCGCCGCACTCGACCCGGGTCTCGGGAGCGCCGCCGGTCATCAGGTAGACGGTTGGATCCAGATCGAATCGTAGCGCACCAGAATTGCACTGTTTTTTTAAAATATCAGCAGCTTGTTGAGTATTGTTCACAACTTGGTTGATCTGTCTGGTAGTGAGCCCGAAGCTATCGACCAGATACCGGTAAAGCTCTCCCTGGTCCGACAAATCCCGGGCCAGGCGCATCAGCCGCCGGTAGGTACCGGCGTTGTAATGGTGCAGATTCTCCAGCATGCCGGTGGTTTTGCTGTAGTTGGCATAGGCCACGCGGCCACCGGCGTCGTTGTCGTTCAGCTGGGTACGCTTTAAGCGTAGCGGGTGATATCGCGCGATGTCCTCGGGAACCTGGGTGCTGCTGGCCGGGGCCTGTTTGAGCTCCCCGTCCTGAACCCAGTACCAGTAGCTCAGATAGTCGATGTTTCCGATGCGGTCCTGTTGACTGAAGATGTAATCCAGCAGAGTGATTTCCGTGAGTTCCTGCATCCAGAATACCATTTGCTCGGGGGTCGCGCCGTGGCGCATGGCCTGGCGCATTTCCGGGTCTTCCGCGGCCGTCTGGATGCCGTGCTCAATGGCCTCGCGCAGGGGTGCCGGCGAGCGCAGCGCAACAAACGCGGCGGTTTTCTGGAAATCGCGATTCTGACCCGCCCCCCAGCCCGATTTTCGAGTCCCGTTGAGTTCCGCCCCGTAACGGTCCCCATGGGGGTGCAGTAAAACCCCGTACACTTGTTCCCGGTCAGCTGTGAACAGCTCATCGGTGGGATGATATGCCGCGGGATCGCGTTCCGACGCCTCTAACAGGCGCCATCCCGCATGGTTCATATCCGCGCCTTTGCGTCGCCCCGACAGGTCCAGCCCGCGCCGGGTGACGCGATCCAGGTGGGCTTTTTTGTCCATGGATCGATAAACGCTGACCGGCACATGGACATGGGCGTCCAGGTAGCGGGAGAAGTGGTAATACAGCAATGACGCGGAGGAGAAGGTCGCGCTGGTGTCGGTGCTGTTCATGGTCATTTTGTAGGACACGGGTTCGCCCAGGGCGCCCCGCTTGACGGGACTGCTGGTGGCGCATTGCTGCGCCTCAAACGCTTTCGCGTTACCGGCGAATTCGCCTCGCGACAGATCGTAGATCAGGGTGCCGGGGCTGGTGCTGAAGACCTTGGGGCAAAGGCCGCGATCCCCTCGATAGAAGTCGATGGCGCAAAAGGCCTGTTCCTGGCTGCGGTCCTGATCGCTGTAACGCCCATCCGGGATGGGGTTCAGAATTACGCAGCGCTCGGTAACGCCCGTGGGCGAAACATGGGGAATGAGGGTGCCTGCCACGTTTCCGGCGAGCGCCGATGCGCTTGCGAGCAGACCGCACAACAGAGCGGACAGCGGCCATGTCCGGTCTCGCCCGACAGCGTCCCGAACATGCCACTGCATTCTGTCTGTGCCCTGCGCCGGGCGTGCTTTCGTTGTGTCTGGCGTCATTTTCGATCACATCCGGTGCACACTGGTCAAAGCCCTCCTGCGTTATTCCGGACGCATGCCCGCGCGAGCACGGGGCGAAAAAAAGTCCGCGAATTTGACATCAAATGCGAGGATTGTTCCACTCCCGCTCTTATTGGGACGGTGCATGGGCGCGTCGGAACGGGATTTGGAGCAGTACGCGATGCAAGAGCAGCTATTTGGCGTGGTTGTGGGTCTGGCCATCGGATTGATCCTGATCGCCATCATGGTGTTCATCTTCCGCTGGCTGTGGAACACCACGCTGCCAGAGGTTTTCGGGATCAAGCAGATTTCCTTCGGGCAAGCCATCAAAATCCTGATCCTGGCCGGTATTCTGTTCGGTGGACATCGGGTGGTGGAGGTGCCGCAGCAGGTGTCCGACGAGGTGGATTCCGGTGTCGAGCAGGCGCAATAGCCGACGGATTGGGCGTATGAGTGGGCTGTTCAGTGGTATCGGATGGACCGGGACTTTGATGACATTGGTTGCGCTTTGGGCCGCGCCGGTTTCCGCCGATACGGTCGATGCCCGCTGCGACATCTATCCCCGGGGAGAGGACCACGCGACAGCGACCGTGCTCTGTACGTTTTCCCAGCGCCAGGGCCACGTCCGGATTCAGCGCCAGGATGGCGTTGCCTATGACTTCACCCCAACCGGCGATGCACCGGGCAACTACCTGGATGCAGCCGGTCGTGCGGCGTATCGGCAGAGCGGTCTCGGCAAGGACGGGCTCATCTTCAGAACCGGTACGGAATCCATTTTCGTTTATTGGAGCACGGCCGGTATGCAGGGTACCGGCGACGGATCCGAAAGCGCCACCTCGCCTTACTCCACTGCGGAGTACGATGCCACGACTCTGCTTTCGTGTTCACAGGGCGCGCCAACCCACGACGGCACCTGCGCCGCGGGTATTCTGCGAGGGGCCGCCGGGGAGGCGTCGATTCGGGTCACCGGACCGGGCGGGCGCGAGCGGGTGCTCAACTTCACCCGGGACGATGTCACCACCCCGGACGGTGGGCGCCTGACCTGGGGCAAACAGGGTGACGACTGGTACATCGGTATCGATGATCAGGAGTTCTACCGGGTGCCCGTGGCGGCCATTGAAGGCGGTTGAACCGGCCCCGAGAGCCTGTTGGATTTTACCGGGCGGTCGCCTAAACAACCTGTCCCGCGCACCATCCGGACGACCAGGCCCACTGAAAATTGTAGCCGCCCAACCATCCGGTGACATCCACCACCTCACCGATAAAATACAGACCCGGGACCCTGCGCGATTCCATGGTTTGCGATGAAAGCTCGCTGCAATCCACGCCCCCCAACGTGACCTCGGCGGTGCGGTAGCCCTCGGTGCCGCTGGGTTTGATTTCCCAGTTGTGCAGTTGCTGTGCGAGTCGTTCCATCCGGGTAGGCGAAAGCCCCCGCATGGGTGTATCTCGAATATCCGCGCCCAGAAAATGCCCGTCGAGCAGGGTTGATACAAGTCGCTTCGGCAGAATGCCCGCCAACACCGTTCTCAGTTTCACGTTCGGCTGCTCGGCCTGCCGGGCCGGCAGCAACCCCATCAGGTCCAGCCCGGGCAACAGGTCTATGGCCATGGCTTCACCGGGGTGCCAGTACGACGAGATCTGCAGTATTCCAGGGCCGCTCAGCCCACGATGGGTAAACAGAACCGGCTCGTCGAACGCCATCTGACCGGCCCGCACCGTAGCCTCTACCGAGACACCGGCAAGTTCGCCCAGGCGCGCCTTGTCCTCCGGATGCAGGGTGAAGGGGACCAAGCCGGCCGACGTTGGCCGGATGCCGTGGCCGAACTGTTCCGCAACCCGGTAGCCGAACGGGCTGGCGCACATTTTTGGGATCGACAGACCGCCGCTGGCGATGACCAGTGAATCCGCCTCGAGGTCACCATCCGGGGTCTCCACCCTGAAGCGGTGCCGGCCGCCATTGCAGGGGTAGTCAATCCTGCTTACCCGGTTGATGCTGCAGTTCAGATGGACTGTTGCGCCCACCGTCTCGCATTCCGCCAGCAACATTCGGAGGATGTCCTTGGCGCTGCGGTCGCAGAACAGCTTCCCGAGGTCCCGTTCGTGGTAGGGGATGCGGTGGCGCTCCACCATCGAGATAAAGTCCCACTGGGTGTAACGGCTGAGCGCCGATTTGCAGAAATGGGGATTGTGCGAAATGAAGTTCGCTGCACCGATTTCCCGATTGGTGAAGTTGCAGCGGCCGCCACCCGACATCAGGATCTTTTTGCCCGCCTTGTTGGCATGATCCAGCACCCGGACCGAGCGACCTCGTCTCCCGGCTTCGATGGCACACATCAGCCCGGCGGCCCCGGCCCCGACGATGATCACGTCCGTCCTGGTGGTGCGTGCTGCCATCAATACCATCCGAAGCCCGAAAAAAACGGCTCGATTTGGCCGGCGCCCAGGGCAGGGTATGGCCCGGGCGCCGGTCCAGGCCGAAAGCATTAGCCAGCGCCGACAGGTAGAGCTTGCCGAACGTCACTGCTCGGTGAACAACACCGATCTCGATTCCACCTTTCGCTGGAGGACGAGGAGAGGAATGTATTCGTCCGAGATTTCCTGCGTTCCCTGGTTTACCAGATGGACGTGCTGTTCCCCTGGCAGCAGCTGAGCATCCACTACTCGTTGTAGGGGTTTGAACGTAAGACCGTCGTCGTATTCAAGAGCAGGAAGTCTGGTCCCCCCGCGACGTTCGGACACTGAGTTAAGCGACATGGACTTCCCCGTAATACGCACGCCGAGCACCACGACGTTCATTTTGCGCCGAAGCCGTGAGCGTGAAGTCAGGTGTTTACTTTTTCCAGGCAAGACCACCGCCTTGATATCAACCACCAGTGCTTGGTCCGAACGGGCACG
>JAHEDQ010000231.1 GCA_024641125.1 Candidatus Competibacteraceae bacterium
GTGCTGGCCGGCCCGGGAGACGACAGCATCAATGGCGGTGACGGGGACGATAGACTCGATGGCGGTTCGGGTGACGATGTCGTTTCCGGTGGAAGCGGCTCGGACTATCTGATTGGCGGTAAGGGCCGCGACATATTGAACGGGGGGGAAGGCGGCGACACTTACCGATTCGGCCGGGGCATGGGCCAGGCGCGGATCATCGATGCCGTCAGCGGCGACAGCGATATCGATCGCATTGAACTGGCTGCCCAGATCCGACCTGAGGACGTTTCCCTTCACCGGCAGGGTGATGATCTTGTTGTGGTTCTCGACAAAGGTCCTGGACAGCTTTGGATCCAGGGTCAATTCGGTGCCAACGGAAGCCGAAATGGACCCGGTGCGGGAATCGAACGTATTGAGTTTGCGGACGGGACCGTTTGGTCTGGTTTGGACCTCCAGCCATCCGTCGACGTGGTCGCACCCGGCGTGTTCTACGGCACCGACGGCAACGACCGGTTTGATGTCATGCATCCCGACGACCTGCTGATCGAACAGCCGGGTGGCGGGCATGACAGTGTTTACAGCGCGGTCAGTTACACGTTGCACGATCATTTGGAGGATCTGACCTTGTTGGGTTTCCTCAACTTGGATGCCTCGGGCAACGCGGGTGACAACCTATTGATTGGCAATGCTGGAGACAATGTCCTGGACGGTCTTGGGGGTTTCGACCTGCTTCGCGGCGGCGCGGGGGATGATCGCTATCGCGTCCACGCGGGTGATACGGTGGTAGAGTTGCCCGGGCAGGGCACCGACTGGGTTTACTCCGACACCTCTTTCGTACTGCCCGAGAACGTCGAGAATCTCAAGCTCGTGGGCAACTACATGTACGGGCTCTGGGGCACCGGCAATGCATTGGACAACACGATTGTTGGGCGCTGGGACGTGGGTGACAATCACCTGGATGGTGGGCTCGGTGCCGATACCCTCATTGGTGGATACGGTTCGGATACGTTCGTCGTCGATAACCCGGGCGACCTGATCATCGACGACGGCGACGCCGGGCGAGATACCGTTCGCAGTTCGATTTCCTACACCCTGGGGAGCAACCTTGAGGACCTCGTTCTAACCGGAGCCGCTTCAACCGAAGGTCGCGGCAATCGCCGTAGTAATATCCTGGACGGCTCTGCGAGTGCCGCGTCAAATCATCTTGTGGGTGGAGCGGGGGACGATCTCTATCGAGTCGGTACGGACGACACCGTTGATGAGGCGGCTGATGGCGGCACCGACACGGTGGAGTTCATCGGCACTGGGCATTCGGTGAAGGATCTGGCTTCCTACGCGGAGGTGGAGAATCTTCGATTCGGACGAGGTGCAGGCGGCACACTGATCGGCAACCAATACGGTAACGCCCTTGAGGGCGGTGGAATGGCCGACCACCTCCTCGGCAATGGTGGCAATGACCATCTCATCGCGGGTGACGGCGATGACACCCTCGAAGGCGGATCCGGGAACGACACACTGCAGGGCGGGCGTGGCAATGATCGGTATCTGATCAACGCCGCGCATGGGCACGACACCCTGCTGGATCGGACCGGCTTCGACACGGTGACATTTGGAACGGCAATCCAATCCAGCGATGTATCCTGGACCGCGCAAGGCGACAGCTTGAAGTTGGTGATCGGGCCCGATCAGTCTTTGCTGGTCCAGGGGTGGACCGGAGCTGAAACCATCGATCGCTTCCAGTTTGCCGATGGCACCGAGGTTCTGCGTGCCGACGTGGAGTCGGTTCTGGCCGGTGGATACCTCATCAACACGCCGCCGACCGTGATGCGGCCCATTGCGGATCAGCAGGTCGTAATCGGGCAGCGATGGGACCTCGAACTTGGCGAGGACCTGTTCACGGACCCGGATCCGGGGCATTCCCTCAATCTGAGCATGCGGTTGGTGAGCAACGAATCGCGATCCTGGCTGAGTTTCGATCCCGATACCCGGACCCTGAGTGGTGTGCCCTCGCTGAGCGATCTGGGTCCCCATCGCGTCAGGGTGGAGGCGACCGATGATCGAGGTGGATCAGCTGGTTTCGAGTTCGACGTCATCGCCGCTTATCCCACGCCGCTCGTTGCGCCTCAAGGACTGGTTCAAAAAACGGGATCCGCTGCCAGTGAAGCTTTGCAGGCGGGTCCGGACGGTGGTGATACGGGCTGGTGGCTGGACCCGCGAGCCGGTCATGATGAGGTTCTGGGCTCAGCTGCGAACGATGTTTTGATCGTCACCTGGGGTCGGGACCGACTCGAGGGCCGCGAAGGCGACGACACCTTCCTGTTCTTGGAGGCTACAGGCGGCTACGACAGTTTGTTGGGTGGGCTTGGGTTCGACCAGGTATTCGGCACCGACGCGGACGATGTGTTGAAGCTAAACGAGTTTGCGCCCGGCCACTCGACGGAACTGATCGATTTAGGCGTCGGCATCGATCGGATCGCGGGCACCAACGCCGACGATGTGCTCGACTTTTCGGCCACTCATTTGGTCGGTGTGGAAACCGTATTCGGCCACGGCGGCAATGACCTCATCGTCGGTTCTGAGGGCGCGGACGTAATCCACGGCGGCTTTGGTTCTGACAGGCTGATGGGTGGAGACGGGGACGACCGTTTTGTTTTCAGCGGTTCGGCCCGTGGGCTTGATAGCGTGAGCGGTGGCGATGGCT
This sequence comes from Candidatus Competibacteraceae bacterium, assembly GCA_024641125.1. GTDB lineage: Bacteria > Pseudomonadota > Gammaproteobacteria > Competibacterales > JAHEDQ01 > JAHEDQ01. Next base: position 2,684 of record JAHEDQ010000231.1, read on the forward strand.
GGGACGTCATTGCCGGTTCGGACGGCGATGACGAGATCCACCTCCAGGCCTTGGGCTCGGCGGCCTCCATCGAACAGATTCAGGCTGGGGCTGGCAATGACAGGTTGTTTGGTACCATCGGCAGCGACCATTTCGACCTGCGGGGCATCGATGTCACGAACCTTGAGGCCATCGACGGTGGGCGTTGGCACGATACATTGATTGGGTCCGGAGGCGACGATTTTCTGATTGGCGGCGGTGGTCGTGACACGCTTTCAGGCTATTGGGGTGATGACACCTATTTTTTTGAGCCCGGGTTTGGTCGTGACCGGATCATCCAGCAGTATAAGGTCGACCCTCCTGCAGAATTTCCATCGCCGCCGGATATGGGCGAGGATGTCAGACCGATCGACCCACCAGAGGAATCGGTGGGGTCTCCGTCCTTCGAAATAGAGGATGGAGCGCCGCTGGGAATGCCGGTGCTTGATTGGCCAGGCACGGACCGGGTTTTGTTTGGCGCGGGCATTACACCGGATCGGCTTTGGTTCGACAGGGTTGGGGACGATCTAAGGGTGATCGCTGGCGAGGGGCGAGATCACCTGACCATCGAGAATTGGTTCCGGTCGGAGTCCGATCGTGTGGACCGGTTCGAAACCCAGGCGGGGATTCGACTTGTGGCCGATGAAGTGCAACTGCTGGTCCAGGCGATGGCGGCCTACTCATTGGACGATGACGCGGTTTCCGTGCCGCAGTCTGCTTATGATGCCATGGCCCCGCTCATTGCCGAGACTTGGCATACGGCCTGATTTTTGCAATTTTTCGCAAAATTTGTCTTCAAATGCGATCAAATCAAATGCCGCGGCCTAAGCGATAGGAGTTCTCGTGAGGCACTTGCTCAATGTTTCCATATGGATCGTTTGCCTCGGCACATATTCATGGTTGAACGTCTTGGCCGCCGATGATGAAGTGTCGGGTGCGCTTAAGGCGCGACAGGCATGTCAGACCTGTCACGGTGGACAGGGCCGGCAGACCGCTCAGGCCGAAACACCCAATCTGGCTGGTCAGAGCGCCGCTTATCTGGAGAAGCAGTTACAGGCTTATCGTGCTGGAACCCGCCAGAACGCTCTGATGCAAGCGGTAGCCGAAGCACTCAGCGATGAGGAGATTTCCGAACTGGCGGCTTTCTACTCAAGCCAACGCATGGCCTATTGTTGGTGACGGAGACGGGAGTATCGCACCGCACGCGTCAGTGTTCGCAGAGGGCGTCCCGAATGCCCCGGCGCGACGCTTAGGCCGCCCTGCAGAGCGTACCTGTGCTTTCGGAATCACGCCTTGTGCGGAGGCGTTTGGAATGCTCGGAAATGTCAGTTGTTTACGGAGCACGATGCTAAGTGTTTGTTGACGGCAGGACGCTCGAACAGGACCAGATCCGCCAATACGACCTATGTATCGTAGGGGCTGGACCGGCTGGGATCTCGATTGCGCGCGAGTTCATCGGTCGGGGCGAATCGGTCTGCGTGCTGGAAAGCGGTGGTCTCAGGTTTGATGCAGATACACAGTCATTGGCCGCAGGTGAAGAAACCGGGCAGCCATTCTTCACTCTGGTCAGTATTGTTCTGCGCTACTTCGGCGGCACCAGCAATCATTGGGCCGGAAATTGTTTCCCCCTGAGCGCAATCGCCATGGGTCATCGTGAATGGGTTGATGCGCCGGCCTGGCCGATTAGCCTTGAACAGCTCATCCCTTTCTATGATCGCGCGCAGAACTTGATCGGGCTCCCTGAGGATCCCTGGGACCTGTCTCACTGGCTGACGAAAATGGGTGGACAGGTGCTGCCTTTGAAGGCTGGGCCGTTGGAACCGGTGCCCGTGCAGATCAAGCCCCAACGTTTCGGACAGGTCTACCGGGATGAACTGGAACAGGCATCCAATGTCCATGTGCATCTTTGGTCAAACCTGACTGCGCTGGAAACGGACGTCAACGCCGCAACCGTGCGGCGTGCGCGGGTGAAATGCCTCAACGGACGGACATTTGTGGTCCAGGCTCGAAGATTTGTTCTTGCATCCGGAGGCGTTGAGAACGCCCGGCTGCTTTTGCTATCGAATGGGGCCGATCCAGCGGGCCTGGGTAATAAACATGATCAGGTCGGGCGCTTTTTTATGGATCACCCCCGGCTGGTCGCGGGCGAACTGCATCCGCAGGTTGATGCCAGGCCGTCCCGCGCGTTCTTGACCATGCGGAACGGTCAGGACAAAGTCGCCATCCAGTATCGGCTGTCGGAGAAAGCTCAGACCGAGCGCCGAATCACGCAGAGTGCAGTGGCACTGCGGCCGATTGGGCCGGAATGGTTGCCGGACCGCTCGCAGTCGCTTCCGATCATGTCATATCGCCAGATTCTCCGTGATTTCAAACACGCCCGGGTACCGGATAACTTTGGGAAACACCTGGCGAATGTGTTTTCAGATCCGGGCGAGGTCAGCCGCTATGTCTACAGTGATTTCCGTTATGGAGATGACCAGCCTGTGGACCACTACCGGTGCTATGTGCGGTTTGAGCCACATCCGAACCCGGCAAGCCGCATTACCTTGTCCGATAAGGTGGATGCGCTCGGCATGCGTCGCGCGAAACTGAACTGGGCGTTGGCGGACGGGGACCGCCGCACCGTGCGCGAGACCATGCGGGCTCTTGCGGCTCAGGTGGGGCGTTCAGGATATGGCCACGTTCGCTCTTTCGTGGAGGAAGAGGATTGGGAGTGGCCGCCGGATACGCTAGGAGGTCGGCACGAGATGGGCACAACGCGGATCTCGGAGGATCCGTCACAAGGTGTGCTCAACCGGGATTGCCGCGTTCACGGTGTCGATAATCTTTACATCGCTGGCAGCTCCGTGTTCCCCACCGTGGGATCTGGCTGGCCGACCATGACCCTAATTGCCATGGCGCTCCGCTTGGCAGATCATCTCAAGCAATCGGGAAGATCGTATGAGGTCGAGAGTGTGCCCCCAGCAATCGGTAACACTTCTTCAGTCGACCCTTTGGTGCGCGGTTAAGCCATGCCCGCGCTTGCAAGGAGAGATCTGCTAAAGTTGCTGGCCATCGGCGTTCTAACGCCTGCCCAAATGGTGGCGGCGACGCCCGAAAGCCCGCCTAATGCGCCCATTGGCCGCGCTTTTCCGCGAGCGTCCGCTCACACCGCCAGTGCAATGCTTGTCGGCCAGGTTTATCTTGAGCACAGACCGCTCGAGCGTGACGTCAACTTGCTGCTCCGGCATATCGAAGGGGTACTGGATACAGCTCACGGAGCGGTCTCGAGGGCGGATGGTCCGTTGACACTGGTTCCCGCGCTGCGCCGCGCCATTGAAGCGGACTTTGAAGCTGGGCGGTGGGTCAACCTGGAGGGATGGCTGGTCGCGGAGACCGAAGGCCGAGTCTGCGCTTTGCAGTGCCTGAATTGAGCGTTTGGTCTCGGAATCCTAGCCAAAACCGAGAGACCCCCCAGCTCTGCTGGGGAGGCAGACACAGTTTGACAATTCCGGGAGTCTCATGAGATCCCCCCTACGTGAGCCGCCAAGCAACACGTAAGAGAGAAGTCATGAGACAAGACAGGAGTTTAAGCCACAGTCGGTGGGAGTGTAAGTATCACGTGGTGTTCATACCGAAGTACCGCAAGAAGGTGATTTTCGGTCAGCTCCGTAAGGAGCTGGGCGAAGTGATGCGCCGATTGGCTGAGCGTAAGGAGAGCCAAATCGAGGAGGGGCATCTGATGCCTGACCACGTGCACATGATGATTTCGATACCGCCCAAGTATGCGGTGTCGCAGGTGATCGGGTTCATCAAAGGTAAAAGCGCCATCCACATAGCCAGAACGTACGGGGAGCGAAAGCGCAACTTCGTAGGTCAGCACTTCTGGGCGCGGGGGTACTTCGTCTCGACAGTTGGGCGCGACGAAGAGGTGATTCGGGAGTACATCCGTCATCAGGAAAAAGAAGATCGAAGGATCGACCAACTTCAACTGATGTAGAGCATTCCCCCCTTTGAGGGGGGCCAAGGGGCCGAAGGCCCCGTCCATGCCGCTTCGAGCGGCTCACATTCTTCGGAAGCCCCCGGCTTTGCCGGGGGAGCCGTCACGTGCGCCGGGCATGCCGGCTGACTTGGAGGGTGAAAGTCCCTCTCCCAACCTGGTGGAGGTGAAGGGTAGTGAAGCGCAAGGGCGTCATCGCGAGGTGGGGTCTGAAGGAAGCGTGTAGCAAAG
>JAHEDQ010000356.1 GCA_024641125.1 Candidatus Competibacteraceae bacterium
ACTTCCTGCACCAGATTGCCATCTGGTGGCTGATCTGGTTCGCGCAACAGAAGCGGCCCGGCTACACGAAAGGTCTGCACCGGTTCAATGTTGCTGCGCTTGGCATCAACGCCCTTTTCATTACCCTCCATTTCGTGCAGACCCAGGTTTGGTATGACGGTCTGGCCCAGGACGTCCACGAGTCGACGGCGCAATGGTCCGTGATCCTGCTGTTGATGGCGGTCATCGTCATGGAAAACCATCGACGTGGCGTGGCTTTCGGCGTTCGCTCAAACTGGCTGGAGAACGTCGGCCCGTTCTTTCGTCGCTATCACGGCTACTACTTTGCGTGGGCCACGATCTACACCTTCTGGTATCACCCCATGGATGACACCTGGGGCCACCTGCTCGGATTTCTCTACATGTTCCTGCTGCTCCTGCAGGGCAGCCTGTTTTTTACCCGTGCGCACGTGAATCGCAGATGGACCATCGTCATGGAAGTGGCCTTTCCTTTCCACGGCGCCATGGTGGCTTACCTGGCGGGCCAGGCGTGGCAAATGTTCCTCATGGGCGGTCTTGGCATGTTCATCATTACGCAGATGCACGGTCTTGGACTGACCCGTCGCACCCGGTGGTTGATCGCCATCGCTTACCTCGTTCTGCTGGGAGCCTTGTACTGGCAGCGTGGCTGGCAGCATCTGCCGGAAGTTGCCGGCATTCCGCTGACGATCCTGTCAGGCGCTTTTGTTCTTGGGCTGTTGACCCTGGGCGGTCGCCGGCTGCTGCGTCCGGCCTAACTGCGAACTGGGTCCGGGGCGCCGGGTGGCCGGCGTCCTATCATCCCCGGAGATTCTGAAGGAAGCGTTCCGTGGGGGATCCCCTGTCTGGCAAGCCCATTCGCAGTCCCTGGCGTGACTGGTTCGCCCGCATGACCGGCGAATCATCCGTGACCGAGCTCCCGATCGCGGAGAGGCGAGCCAGTGAGCGGCGTACTCATTCCTTCTGGTCATTCACCTACGGCAGTTTCCGTCCACGCCGTCGCGTGGGTCGCCGGGACGGCGACCATGAGCGAATCCATCTCGACTGGCACGAGCCCCGGGTACTCTACCTGGTGCTGGCAATTATCCTGATGTGTTGTGCCGATGCACTTTTCACACTGAACCTGATGGCCGTTGGCGCCGAGGAAGTGAACACCCTGATGGGCGACCTGATCGCCCGGGATGTTGAGCAATTCCTGGCGGTGAAAATCGGCGTGACCGGTATCAGTGTCGTACTGCTGGCATTTGCCGCGCGTCGCCAGTTCCTGTTCGTGATCCCTGTATTCCGGGTTTTGCAGCTTTTCTGCGCCGGCTATTGCGTCCTGATTCTGTGGGAGCTCTGGCTGTTTGCCGTCTACGTCACAGACCTGCCGTTTCACTGGCGACCCTGGTCGGATCTGTAGTTATTGCTCCACCGGCGTCGTCCGGCGCCAAGTACTTCTTGATCCCGGACGCAACATACCTATAGTGGCGCCTCCGGAGGGTACGGGACACCCATGAGCCAGACACTTCGCCAGATCTATGAGTCGTCGCCGCTGTTCGGCGGCAACGCCGATTACATGGAGCAGCTGTATGACAGCTGGCTCCGCGATCCGGCCTCTGTACCCGCGCGCTGGCGCCAGTTTTTCGCGGAACAGGCTCCGGCCGATGCCGAGGCTCCCCGCCGATGGCCGGCTGACGATGGCACAGGGCGGGTGGCAGCTTCGTGGCAGGACGCTCCCCCTGCCGCGGGTGACACTGAATATGGCAGCCTGTCTGCCGAAAAGCAGGCGGCGGTCTCCCGCCTGATACAGGTCTACAGCCTCCGCGGCCACCAGATTGCTGATCTCGATCCGCTTGGCATGCAGCAACGCCCGATGCCGAACGTCATGCGGCTCGACTACGCCGGGCTCAGCGAAGCCGATTTCGATACCGAATTCTACGTTGGCAGGCTCGCCGGCCAGGCCGATGTGCGGATGCGCCTGCGCGACCTGCTGGCGACACTGAGGACCGTGTATTGCGGGAAGG
>JAHEDQ010000048.1 GCA_024641125.1 Candidatus Competibacteraceae bacterium
GTTGACGTCGCCGGTGCGGAAAAGCTGATCGCGCCGTACCAGAATCTCGGCGGGTCCGCCGCTGTCGCTGGCGAGCACCGGCACGCCGCAGGCCATGGCCTCCAGCACAACCAGGCCGAACGGTTCGTTATGCGAGGGCAGGACAAACACGTCCAGTGCCCTGAGCAGGCGCGCCGCGTCGTCAGCAAAGCCGTGAACGATGACACGGCCGTGCAAATTCAGCCGGGTTACCTGGCGCTCCAAATCCGTTCGTAACGGCCCCCGCCCGATTACGATCAGTCCCGCGTCGGGCATCTGGGCCGCGATCGAAGCAAACGCATTGATCAGCTCATTCTGAGCCTTGAAAGGCACCAGTCGCCCAACCGTGCCGAATATGAAACGGGCGTCCTCCAACCCCAGCATCTGGCGAGCCGTGCTTCGGTCGTAGGCGCGCCCGCGCAGGACGGAAAGGTCTATGGCGTTGGGGATGACACGGCAGCGGCCCTCGGGGAAACCTGCAACCTGAGACTGGATGTTCCGACAGATGGCATTGGAGACGCCGATGACCGACCAGCCCCGCCCGATCGCGGAACTCAGAAACCGACCGCGTTTGCGCCCGTTGTCGTCGGCCGGGTCAAAATAGTTGTAATCGTGGACCACGATCCGGGCGCGTCTGACTCTGCCTAGTCGAAGCAGAGGGTCGGTCGCCTGGGCCGGTGTCAGATGGTGGCAAATGGCGAGGTCGGCGGGATCGCGACCCTGCAGTTGCCAAAGCGCCCAGGTGAAAAACGGTTTGTTCTTGAAGCGCCGGCGCCGGCGGGCGTCCAGGCATACCACCGCGCCGGGAAATGCCGCCGCGCGTTCCGGATCCAGCTGCCCTCGCTGAAACACGGTGAGCACCGAAGCACCCCGCTCAGTGTAGGCCCGGGCAATCTCTGCGTGATAGTCGAAGCCGCCGTCGATGATGGATCGACTGACCTGTAGAATTCGGGTCACCCGCTTTCCAGAGCCGACGGGAAACCGGACCGGTGGTTGATCACCAACGCAGTTTTTCCTGGGTGAGAAAACGAACGGGGTGGCGGTAAAAGTTACGCCACATGCGCCGTCGCCGGGCACGCCAGTATGCGTCGGGATCCGTCGTCCGGTCGTGCTCCAGTCGCGCTTTCTCCTTGGCGTTCATATCGTCGATCAGCTTTTTGTGAATTACAAAGCCGGCACGGCGGTCGAATTTGAGCAGTTGCTCTGGGGTGCATTGGGATTTGCTCGCGTGTTCGCTCAGCCCCAATTCCAATAGCAGCGATGGGCGAACATGACCGCTGGTCACTTCCTCCTGAACCGTCTCGCTCGACAGCGCACCGTCGGCCAGCATTCGCTTGACCTCATCAATCCACAGATAACCCAACGGGTGTGCCGCATACACCCAAGGTTGGGTTTTTATCTTGGTATAGTGCAGCAAGCGGGTCTCGGGGGTGTATTCATCCAGGCTGTTCCAGCCCAGGGGCAGGGTGTCCCGCAGATCACCTTCCTCCAGCAAGGGCAGAATGGACATCAGCTCGCTGTAATCGTAGTCGATACCGAGTCGTGACACGATTTCCGCGGGGTCCCAGTCCAGGGCGGCGCAGTTCATCATCATGACCGCCGTCAGCCTGCCCTTGCCCCGGGTGCCGTCGGTAATCTTCTCCACCAGGATTTTGGCGCCGTCGAATGGCATGTCCCAGATCTCGGCGATGTCTCGGAACACGATCATGTCCGAGTCCATGTAGATGGCCCGACCCGTGTATCCGGCCTGTTTGGGAATGGCGAACCGGCCATAGGAAAAATTGGTATAGGGTAAAAAGCGTGCGTCGGTGGGCATGGGTGCCAGGCTGTTGTCTATGGTCTGAAAGTCCAGATCCAGCGCCGTGTGCCGTCGGATCGAGTACTCCAATACCTCTAACGCCAGTTTCTCTGTGGCATGGGCGCCAACGAAAATGCGAGCGGTTCGCTCTGGGTCAGCCATATTGACGTTCCTCTGATTTCCGTCTTCCGGATTCCGCCTTGCGGGGCATTAAGGAGCCTCTGATTTGTTCTGGACCAAGCAGATTGGAGGCCGAAATGCGCGGATTCAAGACGCACATCGCGGGTAATAATCATTCTATTGCCAAGATTTGCAACGATGAAGCTGTACCTTTCAGTCCCAAGATGCACGTTCACGAGTAGATCAGAGGCTTCTCAGGATGGATTCAGCTCGATGGGGCGTCGACGATGCTGTCCAGGGCCTGCTCCAGTGTCAGCCTTGGAATGATCTGAGCGGGCAGGCGACTGTCCGGTGACAGATTGTAAACCTCCACACCGATGGATTTGCACACCGCCGCTGCGGTCTCAAACGCCGGTAGAATGTAGGGCTCGTAGTCCCGGTCCAGACGCATGGGCGCCGCATGGGCGCCGGACTCGTAAAATCGGGTGCCGGAGCCGGTCCCGCCGAGATCCAGGCCGAGCAGGAAAACCCGTCGATAGCCCAGTCGCGTCGCCACCTGTAGCGCCGAGTATACGATGGTCTGCCCGGTAAAAACGCCTTTATCGGGATTCAGCGAGTAGCCCACCCGGCCTTCCGAAGGGCGCCGGCTGGGGTGGAGCCGCAGTTCGGGATCGGCCGTCGCCAATTCGTCGAATGCCTGGGGTGAGGGTTTGGCGATCCCGTACCGGCCATTGATTTCGTCCAGCACAAACACCCGGGCATCGGCCAGCAGTTCGGGGGCCCGTTCACAAATTGCGCTCAGCCCTCGAAAACTGAACAGACATTCTGTGCCGGACAGCAGGGTCTGGCGGACCAAGGGGAAACGGTCGATAAAGAACTGGCGATCGCCGATCACTACGGATCGGAATGGGACGCCGGCCTCGATCGATTTCAGTATGCTGCCGTTGACGCCGATACAGTCATGGCCGAGTAAGCGTTGGAAATGCAGCGCGCTGATCGAGGGGCCGGTGCCGACGATGAAGCAGTGGTCTTGGCTCGGCGTCGTCAACGCCGTCAGCGGCAGAGTGTTCCCCACGGTCTCACCGCGCCAGAGAATACGCCACCCGCCGTTGTCCTGCGGTAGTAATGCGAAGTCCGGGTGCGCGGTGCGCATATGGCGCAGTTCGTCGGGTATGCGCCATTTGTGCAGTTTTAAGCGTATACGAGCCCATGGCGATGTCCATGAGGATGGGCCTGGAGCGTCGGTTCTGGCCATGAGGGTGGGCTCCCTAATCCGAGGTGGCCGGAGACCTTCGCCGGCCACCATACTGCTGGATGAGTATGCCGCCGACAATCAGCACCAGACCAATCAGCGTGCTGGGGTGTATGGGCTCGCCCAGTACGATGCCGATCAAAAGAAGGGAGACGAACGGTGTGAGGTAGATCAGGTTGCTGACCTCGGCGGCTGTGCGCGACAGTTGCAGTGCGCGCAGCCAGAGAACAAAGGTTAAACCCATCTCGAACAGTCCCACATACACGGCGCCGATCGAACCAGGCAGCGTCGGTGCGACCAGTGCGTCGGTCGCCGCCAGATAGAGCAACGTGTAGCCGCTTCCAAAGGCGAAGTTAAGGCACAGCCGGTTGACCGGATCGCGTGCGTCCCGAACGCTCAGTATCCAATACAACGCCCAGACAACGGTGCTGCCCAGGGCCAGAGCGACGCCGATTGGGTCTGTGCTCTGAAAGCCGGTGAAGCTGCCGCGTGTTGCAATCACCGTAACACCGGTGAAGCTCAAGGCCATCGCCGGTAGGGTCACCAATCCCGGGCGCTGCTTCAGAAGCAGCACGGACATCAGCACCAAAACGATGGGCCAGACAAAATTCAGCGGTTGCGCTTGCTGAGCGGGAAGCCGGCTGTATGCCTCCAGCAGGATGACGTAGTAGGCGAAGGGGTTCAGCAGTCCCATTAGCGCCGACCGGCCGACATCCTGTGCCTGCCAGTGGCCAAACTCCCGATAGCGTTTGGTCAGGGTCAGGATCAGCAGCAGGCAGAGGCAAGCAGTGAGGCTCGCGTAGAGCACCAGCGTCGAGGGCGCCAGGTATTGCAGCGAAAGCTTAAACGCAGTGGCTGCGGTCGCCCAGAACAGCACCGCCACCACCGCCAGCACGTAGGCCCGGCGCTGCTGCTCCATTCACTCGACCCGGTTTCCGTATTCTGTGTGTTTCAGCCGAGACAAGGGTGGTCGCTGAATTGATCCGAATGCTCAGGCACAGTCAGCCCGCTTACCGCGCCGGTGAGATACCGCAACCACAGCTGAGCGGCATCTCACCGGTTTGGCGGTCAGGGATTCTTGCCGTATTTTTCCCGGTGCGCCTTGCGTGCCTGCCCTACCCAGTCATCGCGTGTGATGCGACCCGCGATGCGCATCAACTTCGGTTCTATAGCGGTAATGTCCTTGCTCTTCCAGGCGGCAATCTGCTTGTAGCTGACGATGCCCTCTGCGGCCAGCTTGCGCGCCAGCACCGGACCGACGCCCGTGATCACCGTCAGATTGTCCGGTGTCGCTGCCGCGCTCGTAGGTTTCGCCGCGCGCTTCGATGGCGCCTTGGCTGCGGTTTTCCGCGGCGTGGCCACTTTCTTGACCGTCGCCGGGCGCTTTGCTGCGGTTGTCTTCTTAGCAGCGGGTGCTCGCTTCGCGGGCTTGAGCGCGGCCACGGTCTTGGTCAGTTCGGCCACACGGTCTGACAGATTCGCCACATCACTCTTGCTGGGTACGCCGAGGCTGCCCAAGGCCTGATCCACACGGTCCTCGAACACATGCTCGAGCTTGTCCCAGGTGCCGCTGGCTTTAGCTTTGACTTCGTCAAACCGTTTCCCCGCGATCTTGCGTGTTTTGTTCTCGACTTTTTCGCCTTCCTTGACCAGTGTGTCGAAAACTTTGCTTCCCTCTTTCTGCGCCTTGTCGAATGCGGCCAACCCGGCCAACCAAATTTGGTTGGCGGAATCGGTCACCATTGTGGCCAGTTCCTTCTCGCTGACTTTGCGCTTGACCTTTTTGGGCATCATCTTCTCCATCGGCTTCGAATGGTTCGGAACAGGATCGCCAGCAGCCTAGCGCCACTCATTGCCTCGACTGCTCAAATTATTGACGGCCAGGTGTTCCCCCGAACAAACGGCAGTCCGCGAATTTGCATCGGCAGCGTTCCCTGTTGATTTTTCCGTCGAGACCGAAAGCCGGCGTCAGGATATGATCAACATGTCACCGCGGCCGTGAGTGGCTCGTTCGCAGCCGTATCTTATTTGATTCGGGAAACCCCTTGGTACCGAAATATAAGCCTTATAGTTACAATTATCACATTGCATTCCACCGCGCCGCCGTGAATGCTTGTCGGGTTGCGGTTTTTCCCAAGGCAATCCACCTTTCAAACGACAGCGCCATGAGCAATATCGACACTAACTCATTCGAAGGGTTCGAGCTGATCAAGGCCCTGCGCATCGAGCACCGGCAGCTGGACGCCACCATCAGCGACCTCCAGTCGCAACTCTACGTCGACCAGCTCTATGTCCGCCGACTGAAGAAGCGCAAGCTTGTTTTGCGCGAGCAGATTTCCCGATTGGAGAGTGAGCTCATTCCAGATCTCAACGCCTAGGAAGTCTCTGATTTATTCTGGGCGAAGCAGATTGGAGGCGGAAACTCGCAGATTCAAGGTAGCGCAATAACAATTTGATCAAGTGCTTTTCGTGCGGTTCGCGGGATTTCCGCAGGGTAGCCGTACCAAATCAGTCCGACTATGGACTCGCGCGCAGGGTCGACCCAGATCAAATCATAAAACTCCGGTGACCGTGTCACCGCACCGGTGGTCCACTTGACGCCGACGCCAGCCTGCCAAAGGTACAGGCTCAAATTTTGAATCGCACAACAACAGGCCGCGTAATCCTCCTGCTGACGGGTCGCGTCTTCGGAGCGATCACAGGTGACCGCCAACCATCCTGGGATCGCACGCCAACGCGCCCGCTTGCTGGCGCCGGCATCGGCGCCCCGCGCGGCCGTAACCAGATCCGCGTTGAGATCTGCGATGGCCTGCGCCGTTTGCGGCCCGAGTATGTAGAAATGCCAGGGTTCGGACAAATAGTGGTTCGGTGCCCAGCGCGCCACATCGATGGCCCGGGATAGCAGTTCCTGGGGAACCGCGTGCGGCAGAAAATCGTGAATAGTGCGTCGCCCTTCGATGAGAGCCGCTGTGGATTGAGCGGCTGACATGCGGTTGGCAAGGTCAGTGAAAGCGTCTGGGGGCGTCACGAAACTCAGCTCACGTCCAGTATGACAGCAGGACTCTAAACCATCCGGGCGGGCCGGGCGAATCTGGCCTTTCCGGCAACGGTGAAAGAATGGCAGGAGTTGACATGCTACCGTCAAATGTTCCAAGGTCCAGGTAAGCTGAGCATCTTTGGTTCCCGGACTGGTGGTATTGGATCCGACAGTTCACCGGTGCCATCGATCAGGGCTGAGCACCATGGTCCAATAAAAATAAGATAGAGGTGACCAGATGTCCCACGCGGGTAGAGAGTCGGATGCCGACCGGCAAGAAACATGTCGTCGGGCAGCTGATCGGCGAAGGCGGCCCTTCAGCTCGCTTCTCGTGGGCGGAATCAAGCGCCGCCGAAGAGGTGCCCGCCGCGGCACTGATCGCCACACCCATTACCCCGATTGGCACGACCCTCATCTGATGTATGCCGTGGTCGCAACCCTGCTGTTGTGCTTCACTGACGCTGTGCTGACCCTAAATATTCTGGGTAGAGGTGGCTCAGAATTGAACTGGTTTATGGCCCAGTTGATCGAGCGCGATGTGCAGCTGTTCGCCTGGGTCAAGATGGCCGCTTCTGGTCTTGGGCTCGTTTTTCTGGTCGCTCACGCGGAATTCAAGATCTTCCGATGGTTCAAGGTGCGACACGTGGTGTCGGCGCTTGTGCCGGTATATGGCGTGCTTGTGGTATACGAACTGGTGTTGCTTTCCAGCTGAGTCTCAGATAAGGCTCCGGTCGAAGCGCAGTTCCTCGATCAGAGTTTTGATGCGGGCGGTCTGCGGCGGGCTTAGCGTGGACATACTAAATCCTGTATCGATCAGGTCTGGGTTCACATCGCGATTGCAACGAACACTTTTGGCATGCACGCGGAATGGCTTGCGTACCGACAGTTCGGCCGGCATCTCAAGCTTTAGCCGAAATTCTCGATCCAGCGGTATGGGATCACAGCTCACCAACATCAGACCTTCCGTGTGCAGATCCACCAGGTGCCCCAACAGGGCATCGCCATCCAGATCGTACACCCTCAAGTACAGGAGCAGGGGCCAGCGTCTATGGCGTCTGCGATCGGTTGCTTCCATTTCCACGCCGACCATGAATCACCCCTACTCGATCGTCATAACAGCCCTCCCTGAACGGGGTACATGGGTGAAAGGCGACGAACGCAGGTCGCGCCATTTGCCGGGCCGTGTGTTGTATTAAGGTTCTAGTGTAGCAGTGAGGTTTGGGTCTGACCGTGGGATGTTGCGGGAACCGATCCGTTCCAGGCCGGGTACCCTCAGAGCGGGCGGGGAGAGATCTACCCCCGCGCCCAACCCAAGCAGGTTGAACTCCAGGCCTTCCTCCAGCGCCAGGGTGATGCCGGCAAGCCCCCACAGCGACAGTTGAAATCCGGTTCCGCTCGGGGCTTTTGCGAACCAGCGCCCATTGGGCAAAAAGTCCTTGCCTATCGCGGTGGTGGGGAGATCGAGCGCCAGTTCCGGAAGCCCGCGGGCCAGGTGGGCGGTGAAAGTATTGCTGTTGGGACCAGGCCATACCCGGTATTCGGCCGGGTATGGATAGCTGCGGGCCAGGTTCAGGGTCCGATCGATGAGAGCGTCCACTCCGGGCCCCCGCAGTTCCGCGAGCAGTTCAGGCCTTTGCCCATACCAAAGCGCATCTGGCGCACCGGTGCTGACGCGTACAGCAATCCCGCCGCGGCGAACGCCCCAACCGATCACCTCGAGACGTTGATAGGATTCGGCACCGCTGCGTTTTGCTGCGATCCAGGTGTGCACGCCCAGAGCGCCACGCCATCCCCAGGCGCGGGCGGCGTAGACCTGTAGCACCGCTTCTGGCGTCGTGGCCGGGTCGGGAGCCAGCCCGGTGGGGCCTTTTTGAGCCGCCCACCAGGGCGTTTCGTCGTTGAGCAGGAGACGTTGGGCTGTCGCCGCGACCGTCGGTATCAGAAACGCCGTGACCAAGGCAATGACCAGCCATCGGCGCAGGCGCCGGGGCTTGTCCGCGGAGCGCCGCTCGCCGTGGGAGTCGTGTTCGGCCGGAATCATGTGCCCAGGTCCCGTGTGATCATTCAGCAAAATAAAGCTGTGGGTATTCCGGCGAGGCCGTTGGCAGAGTGTAGATCGCTCACCGACGTGTCCAGAGATTTGGACCGCCTCTTCTCACAATCGGTTCGCTGCTTGCGATTTACTCAGGGTTCCGGCGGGATTGCTGCGAAAGCCAGGTCTCGATTTTTTGGCGCTTGCGCTGGCAGGTCGGGCTGAAGCAGTCATCTTCGATGCCGTGGGCGATTCGACACTGCAGGGTCCGGCAGTATGGGTCAACTTTCGACACCTTGGTACAGAGCTGAGTCGGGCAGCTTCGGGCAACTGCCTGGGGCGAAGTCAGACCCGTCAACGCCTCGATCAAGGTGCCGCGCTCGGGCTCCAACACCTGCACGCTGCCGTCGCTGGGATGGGAGTTGGCATAGTGCGTGGTACCTTCCGGACCGATCCACTTGTATATGCTGGCCGCAAAGGCAACGTTGCTGATGCAGCACAGGGTAAGAGGTATAAGACAGCGAAGTACGAAAGCAGACATGGCGTCACCGGATTTTTGTTCTTGTTATAGACCGACTGATGCAGATTGGATGCCATCTGCTGGAACTTTGTTTCTTTAAACCGCTGCAGCGTGGGAACTGTATGCCGTCATAGTGTGGCTCCAAGACGGGTGCCCTGCTCGATTGCGCGCTTCGCATCCAGCTCCCCGGCATGCTCGGCCCCGCCTATGGTATGTACGCGCATGCCGATTGCCTGCAGTGGGGCCTCCAGGTCTCGATTCGGTACCTGGCCGGCGCACAACACGACCTGGTCCACCGGCAACAGCTCAATTGCATCGTTCACTGCGATGTGCAGACCTTGATCGTCCACACCCCGGTAGGTCACGCCGGGGATCATTTGCACGCCTCGCCGTTGCAGTTCGATTCGGTGAACCCACCCCGTGGTTTTGCCCAGGCGTTTACCCACACGCTCGTTTTTGCGTTGAAGCAACCAGATCTGGCGGCCGCTGCTTGCCGGCGCCGCAGGTTCTTGACGCAAGCCGCCCTGTCCTTGGTAGTCGCTATCGATGCCCCATTCCTCCAAAAAAATGGAGATGTCCGGACCGGCCGGGGGGCGCGGCGCGCTCAGATACTCGGCCACGTCGAAACCGATGCCGCCTGCGCCGATAATGGCGACCCGTTTCCCCACAACCCGCCGGTTAAGCAGAACGTCTGTGTAGGAACAGACTTTGGGGTGGTCCAGGCCGTCCAACTCCGGGACCCTCGGGCGCACCCCCGTCGCCAGCACCACTTCCTCAAATTCTCCCACCAGCTGGCCGGCGACAACTTCCGCGCGAAGCCGTAAGGTGACCCCGGAGAGCACGATTTGCCGGCCGTAGTAGCGCAAGGTCTCTTCGAACTCCTCTTTGCCCGGAATACGCTTGGCCATATTGAATTGGCCGCCGATGCGCTCTGCCGCCTCAAATAGAGTGACCCGGTGTCCGCGCTGGGCCAGCGTCGTGGCGCAGGCCAGGCCCGCCGGGCCTGCGCCCACCACCGCAATGCGTTTCGGCTCTGGTGTTGGGCCCCAGTTGAGTTCGGTTTCATGGCAGGCGCGGGGGTTGACCAGACAAGTGGCACGCTGCCTGGCGAATATCTGGTCTAGGCAGGCCTGGTTGCAAGCGATGCAGGTGTTGATCTCGTCTGCCCGTCCTCGGGTGGCTTTACGCACCAAATGTGCGTCCGCCAGGAATGGCCGCGCCATCGACACCATGTCCGCGTCGCCCCGCGCCAGAATGGACTCGGCTGCGTCGGGCATATTGATCCGGTTGGTGGCGATCAGCGGGATGCCGACATGCTCGCGCATGCGTCGAGTGACCCAGGTGAAAGCGCCCCGCGGCACCATGGTTGCGATGGTGGGAATACGGGCTTCATGCCATCCTATTCCGGTGTTGAGCAAAGTGGCGCCGGCCGCCTCGACGGCTTTGCCTAAGGTCACCACCTCATGCCATTCGGAGCCGCCTTCCACCAGATCCAGCATAGAGAGTCGGTAAATCAGAATGAAATCCTCACCCAGGGCGGCTCGGGTACGGCGCACGATTTCAACTGGGAAACGCATGCGATTTTCCAGGCTTCCGCCCCATCTGTCGCGTCGACGATTGGTTCGCTGAGCGACGAACTGATTAATCAGATAACCCTCCGATCCCATGATTTCGACGCCGTCGTAGCCGGCATCCCGAGCCAGTTGTGCACAGCGAACGAATGCCTCGATCTGCCGGTCGATGGCCCGTGCGCTGAGTCCACGTGCCCGGAACGGCGAGATGGGTGATTTTCCGGTTGATGGCGCCACCGCCAATGGATGATAGGCATAGCGACCTGCATGCAGGATCTGCATGCAGATCCTGCCGCCTGCCTCATGCACCGCCCGGGTGACCCGCCGGTGACGCGCCACCTCCCAGGGTCGATTGAGCTTGCCCGCGAACGGCGCCAGCCAGCCCGAAACATTGGGTGCGATGCCGCCCGTAACCATCAGTCCGACGCCGCCTGCTGCGCATTCCGCAAAAAAAGCGGCCAGTTTGTCGTAGTCGCGCGCCCGGTCTTCCAGCCCGGTATGCATGGAACCCATCAGCACGCGGTTTGGCAGCAGCGTAAAACCCAGGTTCAAGGGGGCGAGCAGGTTCGGGTATGGGGTCATGGCGGGTTGTCCTCCACGGGCGCTCTGTTCGGGCTCAGTCCACTCTTTGCACCTGACGGAAGCGGACGCTGTTGCATGAAAGCGGGGTTGTTGGCGGACCGGCGGGCAGGGTCATGCATGGGACCGGCCGGCCCGTCTTCCAGGGTCAGGGCGCTTCCGTGGCGGACCTCGAGCGCGATATGGTCCGGCTTAACAGAAAAACGGGAAGCAGTCCGGCCGCCACGATCATCAGTGCGCCCAGAGCGCATTCCGCCAATAGCTCGTCAGATGCGAACTGGTAAACATAGGTGGCCAGGGTGTCGAAGTTAAACGGCCGTAGGATGAGCGTCGCAGGCAGCTCTTTCATGCAGTCCACGAACACCACCAGGGCGGCAGTCAGCATGCCACCTCGAATAAGCGGAAGATGCACCTTGATCAGCGTGCTTGCGGGACCGTGACCCAGTGAACGCGCGGCCATGTCCATGCTCGGGGTCACCCGCTCCAGGCTGGCTTCGACACTGCCCACCGCTACGGTTAGAAAACGCACCACATATGCAAACAGCAGGGCGAAAACGGTGCCGCTGAGCAGTAATCCGGTAGAGATACCCAGATAGGTTCGGAAAAACGTATCCACCGCATTGTCTGCGGCTGCGAATGGGATGATGATGCCAATGGCCAGCACGGCGCCGGGCATCGCATACCCCAGACCCGAGGCCTTCACAGCGATGCTGAGTAAGCGACCTCCGCTCAGACGTCGGGCGTAAGCGAGGAATACTCCGATCGTCACGGCAGCGACCGCCGCCACCAAAGCCAACGACAAACTGTTCCATACGTAGGTTCTGAAATCCAGCGTCCAGCTACTGTCGAACCGTTGCGCCGCATAGGACGACAGGATGGCCGCTGGGACAACGAAGCCCGCCACTGTCGGCAGTAGGCAGACGAGAAATGCGACGGTTGCCCGCCAACCGCGCAACCGATAGCCTGGCAGTCTCTGCAGCCGCCGGCTGGACTGAAAGTGCTTCTGACGACGGCGGCCGAACCGCTCCAGCGTGATCAGCAGGACAACAAAGGTCAGCATGACGCTGGCAATCTGGGCGGCGCCGCCCAGATTGCCCATACCCAACCAGACATCGTAAATGCCAGCGGTAAGGGTTCGCACCGCGAAGTAGTCCACGGTGCCGAAATCGTTTAGCGTCTCCATGGACACCAGCGCCAGGCCTACCGCTATGGACGGTCGTGCCATGGGCAGGGAAACCAGCACGAAGCTTCGCCAAGGTGAACAACCCAGAATTCGGGCCGCGTCCAGGGTTGCAACGGATTGCTCAAGAAATGCTGCCCGCGCCATCAGATAGACGTACGGGTACATGACCAGCGCCATCATGGCGGCCGCCCCAGGCAGGGATCGGATCTCCGGAAACCAGTAATCCGAGGCACTGCGCCAGCCGAAGCCCTCGCGCAGCATCCCCTGGACCGGTCCTGCGTACTCCAGCAGGTCGGTGTAGGTGTAGGCAATGACATAAGCGGGCACTGCGAAAGGCAACAACAGAGCCCATTCGAACCAGCGCCGCCCAGGGAATCGACACATGGTGACAAGCCAGGCAGTACCGACGCCGATTGCGAGGGTGCCGCCGGCGACCAGGATCAACAGCGTCAATGTTCGCCGAACATATCCAGGCAGGACCGTGCGGGCGAGATGGCCCCAGATGTTTTCCTCTGGGAACAGCGACAACAGGATGACGGCGCCGACCGGCAAGGCCACCAGTGCGGCGACCACAAGGGCGCCACCAATCCAAAGCGCACCCTGGCGATTCTGCAGACCCTCAGGGACGCCGGTATTGTTGGTGGGCGCTGTTGTTGGAGTGATTTTGCTGCTCACAGAGATGCTGGGTTTGGCTACCGTCCCGGCTTTTGCCCGCGCCTATAACCCGTCCAGCGAAGGTCTCGTCCCCGTGGCTCAGTCGTCAAAACCGGATTCGTCAACCAGTTTTATGGCATCGACGCGCAGCGCAGCGATTTCGGAAAGGGGCACTGGATCCGTTTTGAACGTGCCCCAGGACTGGAGTAGCGGAGACCACGCTACGCCGGGCTTGACCGGGTACTCATAGTTGACCTTTGCGTAGATTGCCTGCGCCTGATCGTCGCTCAGAAACTCCATCAGTCGAATGGCATTCTCGCGATTCGGGGCATGCTTGGTCAGGGCCACGCCGCTCAGGTTAACGTGTGTGCCCCGATCCCCCTGGTTTGGGAAGACAATGCTTACCGATTCGGCCCAGGCAGCCTGCTCCGGGTCAGCCAGCATATTGCCCATGTAGTAGTTGTTGATCAATGCCACGTCACAGGCCCCTTCGCTGATGGCTTTGACCTGCCCGCGGTCGTTACCTTGGGGTTTGCGTGCGAGATTGGCTTTGACTCCGTCCAGCCATGCACGCGTGACCGCTTCGCCGTCGGCGGCGATGAGGGACGAAACCAAAGCTACATTGTAGACATGTTTACCGCTTCGGCTGCATAGACGCCCCTGCCATTTCGGATCCGCCAGGTCCTCGTATCGCTTGAGCGCGCCGTCGGCAACCCGTTCCTTCGACACCACCGCGATTCGGGCTCGGACGGTCAAACCAAACCAGCGATCGTCCGGATCGCGATAGGCGGACGGAATGTTGGCTTCGAGCACGTCCGACGCCGCCGCCTGGACCAGATCGCCTTCCACCAGATCGTTCAGGCTGCCAATGTCTGTGGTCAGCATCAAGTCTGCCGGGCTGTTTCTATCTTCAAGCTTGAGGCGTTCGATCAGCCCTTTCTTCGCAAAAACCACATTGACTTCGATACCCGTTTCGTCGGTAAAAGCCTTAAAAATGGGCTCCACAAGAAAGGGTTGGCGGTAACTGTATACGTTGACCTCTTCGCTTGCCTGGGCGGTGCAGGTCAGTGCGCTCAGACTGATGATGGCCGCGCGGGCGAGACGGGGAATCATTCCTGGCTCCGTTTCAGAGTTTTGCGGATGAGAATCATTTTGATTCGTAATAATATCCATATTCCGGACCAAGTCAATGACCTGCGTCAGATGACAAAACGGGCCGAGGCGGTTGATGGGCCGGTCTGCCAGCGGGAGACGATAGGTGCCGGGTCTTTCGGGATCGATTGAAAGCTAAATCAGGAGTTGATCGACGAAGCGGTCCTGATCATGATTGCATGGTGCGGGATGGCCGCATCTGTTCATGAGGGGCGTTATGCTTGGTGAATCGCATGATCTTGTGCACGAGTTTCCCGAGTATCGGGAACAAATTCACGCGTTGAAGCTCAGCGACAGCCGCTTTGTCGAGCTGTTCGAGCGCTACCATGAGGTAAACCAAGAGGTGATTCGCATTGAGCAGGAGATCGAAACACCCTCTGACGCGTACACGGAGGACCTGAAGAAAACAAGACTGCTTTTGAAGGATCAGCTCTACACGATTTTGCGATCCGCGGCTGATGCCGGGTAAGTGGGCAGCCCGAGCAATCAGCCGCTTCGTTCCCTTTCAAGCAGGCGTCAGCGCGGCTGCTGATCAACTGATGCAAACCGCGCTTCGGTCCACATGGGCGTATGTTCGAGGCCCGCGGCAGATCTCCACATGTGGGCGAAACCCCAGCGCGATTGCAGCAATTGATCAGGCCGCTCTTAAGATCCCGGTTCGTAAGGTGTTACAGCAGCAACCCCAGCGCCACGGTTGCCGCGATTGCGCTCCCGGCGGCGAGCACAGCCAGTCGAGCGGTGGTTGTGGCCTTGGATGCCGCCACAATGGCGTCCTCCAGACCGGCGCTGCGAATCTGTTCTTCCGCCGCGGCCCGCGCCGCTTCTCTGGCTTCGCTACGCGCCAGCTCGGCTGCGGTTTCCCGGGCGGTCTCGCGCGCGGTCCGCTCGGCAATGTCCGCCGCGCTTCGCTCCGCGGTCTCTCCCGCGATGTTTTGAATGCGTTGGGTAAATGCATCGCCGCTGAGCAAAGACTGTATGTCGGATTTGACCTCGGCCCGAAGGGCGTCCGATAAGGTCGAGCCCATGTTCTTGGTTTCAGCCTGGGCGACTTCGGTCGCCACGGCCTTTACCACGTCTTCGGCCGCCTGGCGCGCGATGTCCACCGCCACCTCTTCAACGGCTTTGCGCACGGCCTGCTCGGCGACGGAACGGGCGCTGGAATCAGCCGCCTGAACCACCGTTGCCTCGAGATCCGCGCGGTGGGAATCGAATGCTGCTCGTGCCGCATTCTCAGCCAGAGTGGTAAGCCGCTCTTCCACCAATGCCTCTACGGCTGCTCTGGCCGCATCGCCGAAGTCCGCCGATGGGCCTTCGTTTGTCGGAAAGTCCGGCGCTTGCTGGGCGGGTATTGGTTCCGGCGTGATTTGGGGTGCGGGCTCGAACGTGCGGGCGGCGCTGAGTCGTTGCCCGATCTCGGCCAGAACGCGATCCAGATTTTCATCGCCCGCGGGTTTGGTGAGAAACGCCGTGGCGCCGCAAGCTTCAGCCTTGGCACGGGCTTCATCCGAGTCCTCCGCCGTGCACATCACGACCGGGATGGACGATGTTTCCGGATTGTTGGTAATCATCCGTGTGGCCTCGAGACCATCGATGTCCGGCATCGTTACGTCCATCAGTATGATGTCCGGTCGAAGCGACTTCAGCGTTTCGAACGCCTCGCGCGCCGACGACACCTTCTCGACGTCGATTTGCCGTTTCTCAAGCAACTTGGTCAATGTCAGCCGAGCCAGACGGGAGTCGTCAACGACTAGGGCATTGCTGATGGACATTCAGTCATTCCTCTGCGTGTCGGTATCCAGCCGCGGTCGGCCATGGGTGTGTTATCGCTTCGACTCGAGGGCGCCGTGGCGCCTGACCAAGCCTCTACGTTGACGACATTCTTACACCAAAGCCAAAATACCCGCGTGCGAATTATCCGAAATCGGCCGCATCATTCGACGACCCTGACACGGGGCAGTTTCCCAAAGGTGGGTGGCTGCAATGCCCTGTTTCCGTGTCGGATTTGGCCGTGCCCGACACAAACAGCCTTAATCGGCAGAGGGAATGACTTCCTCCGTAACGAGGTTGCGTACCGCCCGAACGGCCACCGACAGCATTGCCAGGTCCGGGTTTGGGGACGACTGTATCTCAGCAAACACCCGCTTGCAGCGTTCCACCGCGGCGGCGTTGTTCGATAACCACGCCTCCACGCGCTGATCACTCTTGCGGATGTCCGGCGTCGTACGGATCAGGTGTCCCGTGAGATGGCGCATCTCAGTGAACAGATCGTCGCGCAGTGCCGAGCGTGCCTGATTCTGCCATTGGGTGTGGCGGGGCAGCGCGCGTATCGCCATGAGCACCCAGGGCAAGTCCAGGGCGATGCCCAATGCGAAGTAGGCACCGGCCACCTCACTCACGTTCAACTCACCGCGTACGGCCACATCGGTAATGTCCAGCGCTGAGTAAAGCGCGTCTAAACCTGCCATGTTCGCTGCCAGGGATTCCGGTGCGCCGAGATTGGAGTAGTGTCGAAGCCGTCGCTTGAATGCCGTCCGGGTGTCTCCACGCAGAAATCCCCCAATGCCCGAACAGACCTGGGCGACGTTGGGGCCCAGTTCCGCTACCACCGCGGCGATGTCCATCGGCTGGCGACGATTGCGCAACAGCCATAGCGTGCATCGATCGACCAGGCGAATCGTGTTGCTCAGCATCTCCAGCTGCTCAGACGCGGGGATCTGATTGTCGAGAGCTTCGATTTGCTGCCACATGGTGCGCAGCGCGTACACTTCGCGTGCCACGGTGTAGGCGCGCGCAATGTCGGCTGGAGCGTGACCGGTCACATCCTGGATGCGCTGGCAGAATGTGCTGCCCATTCGGTTCACCAGGCTGTTGGCAATCCGGGTGACGATTATCTCGCGTCGCAGAGGGTGGTTTTCCATGCGCAACGCATACCGTTCCTGCAACGGCTCCGGGAAGTAGTCCTGCAGTTCACCCGCCAGGTAGGTGTCCTCCGCGATGTCCGAGGCGAGGAGATCGTCGTACAGCCTTATTTTGCTGTAGGCCAGCAGCACGGCCGTTTCCGGTCGTGACAATCCACTGCCACTGTTCTCGCGCTCAACAAGTGTCTCGTCGTTGGGGAGAAACTCAATGGCGCGTTTCAGTCGACCGCTTTGCTCCAGCGCGCGAATGAGCCGCATTTGATCGCCAATCAGCTCGGCGCGGGCGGCAGCTGAAATACTCAGCGCCTGGCTTTGCAGGTAGTTGTGACGCAGTACCAGCTGAGCGACCGAGTCGGTCATCTCCGCCAACAGGCCGTTTCGCTGTTTGAGCGTGATATCCCCGTCCCGGACCACCTGGTCCAGCAGGATTTTGATGTTCACCTCGTGATCGGAGCAGTCGACGCCGGCGCTGTTGTCGATTGCGTCCGTGTTGATCAGTCCGTGCGCTACAAGATCGAACTCGACGCGACCCAGCTGGGTCAGGCCAAGATTCCCCCCTTCGCCAATCACCTTGCAGCGCAAATCACGTCCGTTTACCCGCACCGCGTCGTTTGTCCGGTCCCCAACGTCTTGATCGGACTCCGATGCGGCCTTGACATAGGTCCCTATTCCACCATTCCAAAGCAGGTCCACCGGCGCTTTGAGAATGCAGCGGATGAGCTCATTGGGTGTCATGCGATCCGAATCCACCCCCAGCGCTTGCTGGACCTGCGGGCTGAGGGTGATGGACTTGGCGGTACGCGCGAATATGCCGCCACCCTCGGAAATCAGCTTTTTATTGTAGTCCGTCCAGCTCGAGCGGGTCTTTTCGAACAACCGTTTTCGTTCCTTGAAACCGGCGCCCGGGTCGGGCTTCGGGTCCAGGAAAATGTGCATGTGATTGAAGGCCGCGACCAGGCAAATCTGATCGGACAAGAGCATACCGTTGCCGAACACGTCGCCTGACATGTCGCCCACACCCACCACCGTGAACGGGGTGCGTTGTGTGTCGACACCCTGCTCTCGAAACAGCCGCTTGACCGACTCCCATGCGCCCCGCGCCGTAATGCCCATTTGTTTGTGGTCGTATCCCACCGATCCGCCCGAAGCGAATGCGTCCCCAAGCCAAAAGCCATACTCTTTGGCGACGCCATTGGCGATGTCGGAGAACGTTGCCGTGCCTTTGTCGGCCGCGACCACCAGGTAGGGGTCGTCCGCATCGTATCTGACCAGGCGCGTGGGCGGGATCGCCTCGCCGGCCACCAGGTTGTCGGTCACATCCAGCAGCCCGCGTATGAAGGTCTTGTAGCATTGGACGACCTCGGCCTGAATATCGTCGCGGTTGTCGCTGTCCGGAAGTTGTTTGCAGACAAACCCACCCTTGGCCCCCACCGGTACGATGACTGAGTTCTTGACCATCTGCGCCTTCATCAGGCCCAGCACTTCGATGCGAAAATCTTCACGTCGGTCAGACCAGCGCAGTCCGCCGCGTGCCACCCGCCCACCCCGCAGGTGGACGCCCTCCACCCGGGGCGAGTAAACGAATATCTCGAACATGGGCCGGGGTTCCGGCAACTCGGGCACTTGTTGCGGGTCGAGTTTGAACGCGAGATAGGATTTTGACTGCTGATCTTGGTCCTGTTGGAAGAAATTGCAGCGCAGGGTGGCCAGGATAACCGCCAGAAATCGACGCAGTATGCGGTCCTGATCCAGATTCACGACATTGTCGAGGGCAGTCACGACGCGCTCGCGCAATTGTTCAGTGGCTTCTCTGGCAGTGCTTTGACGTTGTGGGTCGAAACGCGCATGAAACAAGTCCACCAACAGACGTGCGATCGGCGCATTGTTTGCCAGAGTGCTCTCCATGTAGGCCTGGCTAAAAGGTGCCTGGGTCTGCAGCAGATACTTGCTGATGGCCCGAACCACCACCACGTCGCGCCACCCCAGTCCGGCGGACAGCACCAGACGGTTAAAGCCATCGTTTTCCAGATCGTTCCGACAAACGCGGACAAAGGCCTCCTGAAACACGTCTTTGACCTGCAGCACATCCACTTCGCTGCCCTGTGCCGCCGTCATGTCGAAATCCAGGATCCAGAATGTATCGCCGTATGCCGGGGTCACCTCATAGGGTCTGGCCTCCAGCACCCGCAGGCCCATGCGTTCCAGCATCGGCAGGACGTCTGACAGGGCCATTTGCGTCCGGTGGCCATAGACCTTGAAACGGAGCAGGTTGTCCGGTCCCTCCAAGGGCCGGTAGAGGTGAGTGAGTAGTTCCTCCCCGTCGCTGAGTGCTTCCAGGCGCTCGATGTCAATCGCTGCTGTGCGTTCGGTGAAATCGTGCCGATACGCCACCGGAAAAGCATGTGCATAACGGTTGCTAAAGCGGTTGCCCTTCGCCTCGCCATGGGTGTCCAGCAGCGCCGCATGCAGTTTGTCCTCCCACGACTGCATGGCCGCGGACATCCGTGCTTCCAGGTCGGTTTCGTCGTACTCGATGGTGCTGTCGCGTTGAGTCCGGATAATGAAATGTACCCGGGCCAGCACCGACTCGGTAAACTGGACATTGAACTCTGAGCTGATGCCCTCAAGCGCATCCATCAGGATGCTCTGCAGCTTCAGTCGGAGTTCGGTGTCATAGCGATCCCGCGGCACATAGATCAACGCCGTTACGAACCGTCCGAACAGGTCCTTGCGCAGGAACAGGCGCAGGCGGTGCCTTTCCTGAACCTGTAGAATTCCAGTGCCGATTTCGAACAGCTCGTCGGCGGTGGCTTGAAACATCTCGTCGCGCGGAAAGTGATCCAGAATGTTCTGCATCGCCTTGCCGGCATGGCTGCTGGGCGAGAAGTTGGATCGTTTGAGTACGTGCGCAACCTTCTGTCTCAGCAAGGGAATCTCTTCGGGTCGGGTGCTGTAGGCCAGGGATGAATACAGGCCCAGAAAGCGCCACTCGCCCAGCACGTTACCGCTCTGGTCGAAGCGTTTAACGCCCACATAGTCCATATGCGCCGGTCGGTGGACGGTGGAGCGGGCGGTGGACTTGGTGATCACCAGCAGGGTCTTCTCCCTGGCCATCACCCGCAAATGGGGTGCGATGTGGGCGAAGCTCTCGGAGACATGCTCCTCCCCATCGTCCCGCAGGATCCCGAGGCCCGATCCTGAGACCAAGCGCAACACATCCTGATCCTGTGCCGTCACCAGATCGTAGGTCCGACAGCCCAGGAAAGTGAAATGATCATTCGCCACCCAGCGCAGGAAATCGAGACCCTCCGACAGGATCTCCGCTTCCAGCGGCGGCGGCTCTGTTTGCAGCGACTCAATGATGCCCATCAGCCGCCCACGCATTGCCTGCCAATCCTCCACCGTGGCCAGGACTTCGCTTAGTACCTTTTCCAACTCGGCGCTCAGCGCGTCAAGGGCCTCGATCTCCGTTTGCCGGTCCACTTCGAAGCGCATGATCGCTTCCATACCGATGCCTTCGTCCATGGCATCGGGCGGGTGCACTGCACTGATTTCGCCGCGGCGGTTGCGCCGAACACCAATTACCGGGTGAATGACCAGATGCACGGTCAAGCCGTGTCGGTTCATCACCATGTTTACGGAATCGACCAGGAACGGCATGTCGTCACTGACGATCTCAACCACTGTGTGGGTCGATTGCCAGCCGTTTTCCTCGTATGCCGGGTTGTACACCCGAATGAGACGCGCACCTGCGCGCCGCCGGTGGCACAGATTCCAATGGCTGAGGGCCGCGCCGTAGAGATCTTCAGCTGCGGTAGGAAGCAGATCTTCAGGTCCGACGCCGCCGTAGTAGAGCCGAGCGAACTCGGCCGCGTGTTCCCCTTCCGGTTTGGGCAGACGTTCTCGCAGCAGCCCGGCTACGGTGTCGATCGCCTCAGATTTCTTCCTTTCCTCACGCGATGTCATGATCTCCCCCGGCGCATTTTCGGCTTATTTCAATCGATAAGTGTAGTCGTAGGGAATCCCACCGACCGCACCAATTTCGTGCACGCTGATCGCGTGGGGGTCGAAGAACCGCTGCTTAGCTGGAGATCGCCGGTGCAATCGGCACCGCCGGTGCTCAGCCGGGGGCCGGACCGGTGAGTCGGGTGTAGGCCTCGTGGTACTTGGCTGCGGTTCGCATGAGGATATCCGGGGGCAGTTCCGGGGCAGGGTCGGTTTTGTCCCAGTCCAGGGTTTCCAGGTAGTCCCGCACAAACTGTTTGTCGAAGCTCGGCGGGTTTTCACCCGGGTGCCACGATTCCGTGGGCCAGAAACGGGATGAATCCGGGGTCAGTGCCTCGTCTATGAGCACCAGGCGGCCGGCCTCATCGACACCGAATTCGAACTTGCTGTCGGCGATGATGATGCCCCGCTGTGCCGCAAAATCCCGAGCGCCTTGATACAGGCGCAGCGTAACGTCCCGAATTTGACGGGCCAGGCTATTGCCGACCAGCTTGCAGGTGGTTTCGAACGAAATATTTTGATCGTGCTCGCCCACTCCGGCCTTGCTCGAGGGGGTGTAGATCGGCTGGCTCAGCCGATCCGCCAACGCCAGGCCAGCCGGGAGTTCGACGCCGCAGATGCTACCCAGGCGTTGGTACTCTTTCCAACCGGAGCCGATGATGTAGCCTCTCGCGATTGCTTCCAAGGGAAGCGCTTTGAGCTTTCTCACCACCATCGCACGATTTTCCAACGCAAGCCGCTCTGCGGCGTCAGGCACAACGTCCTCCAGTGTCCGTTCGGCCAGGTCAAGGTGGTTGGGAACGATGTCGCGGGTGCGGGCGAACCAAAAACGCGACAGGCCAGTCAACACGGCCCCCTTGCCGGGGATGCCGTTGGGGAGCACAACATCGAACGCGGACAGGCGATCCGTGGTCACAATCAGCAGGTGGCGATCATCTACATCATAGATGTCGCGCACTTTGCCTCGATGAATCAGCGGCAGGCTTTCGATTTGTGATTGGAAAAGGACGTCGGTGTCAGCGTTCAAGGCGGCGCAGCTCCGATGCTTGGACGTTCGCCCGGTTACCGGTCCGCCCGCCGCGTAAGCATGATTTCCAGGTCAGCCCATAGTATAAGGCCCATGGGCTGCTCATGCTCGGAGAACAAACGATGGAGGATGCCGTGAACGATTTTGACGACAAGACCGGCTCAGACGAGCGTCAGACCTTGACCCCAGAGCAGTATCGCGTTTGCCGCCAGCAGGGGACCGAGCCTGCATTCAGTGGTGAGTATTGGGATACCAAAGATCCCGGCGTCTACCGCTGTGTATGCTGCAGTGAGCCGTTGTTCGATGCCGATGCAAAGTACGATTCGGGGTCAGGCTGGCCAAGCTTTTGGCAACCTGTTGACGAGGCGCAGGTCGGGACCAATCAGGATCGCTCGCACGGCATGGTGCGAACGAAGGTGCACTGCAATCGCTGTAGCGCACATTTGGGCCATGTATTTCCTGATGGTCCGCCGCCAACCGGGCTGCGCTACTGTATCAATTCCGCATCGCTACAGCTGGAAGTCAGAGAGAAGACCTGATCGAGGGCAGTGCCGTGTGTCGGCCGAAAAAAACCCCCGCCGGATTGAATCCGGTGGGGGGGCGGACAGAGCCAAGTGTGATCGGGATCCGCAGCCTGCATTCGTCCTGGGGGGGGCTGACTGAAGATCCCGTTGGCCGTTCGAGGTTGGGCGGTCAGCGCAAACGGCCACCCATACCCAAACCGCACTCGAAGTCTAGCGGAGCGTTGCATAATCACAATTAAATTGTGATGATCCGTTTGATAAGTTAATACTTATTGTTTCCAATGCATTTCACTCTCAGACAACTCGTCATTTTTCAGGCTGTCGCCGAAAACCTGAGCTTCACGCGCGCGGCTGAAGCGTTGCATCTCAGCCAGCCGGCCGTGTCGATGCAAATCAGGCAGCTCGAAGACCACGTCGAGCTGCCTTTGTTCGAGCAACTTGGGCGCAAGGTTTATCTTACCGAAGCTGGGCGTGAGCTATACGACTACAGCCGGCGCATCACCGACCAGCTGCGGGAACTGGAAGAGGTGCTCAATGCATTAAAGGGGGTGACGGCGGGCAGTCTTCGCGTATCCGTTGCCACGACAGCCAACGAATTCAGCGCCCGGATGCTTGCCGGGTTTGGCCAGCAGCATCCGGGCAGCGCCCTCAGTCTGGATGTCACCAACCGGGCCATGCTGATCCATCAGCTCAACGCGAATGAGTGCGATTTGGTGATCATGGGTCGCCCGCCCGATGGCCTGGATGTGGTAGCGCGCCCGTTTCTTGAGAACCCTTTGGTGGTGATTGCCGCGCCAACCCATCCCTTGGCGGGCAATACGGAAATCGCACTGACCCAGTTGGCGTCTGAGCCGTTTGTGCTGCGTGAACCCGGCTCGGGCACCCGAGGCGCCATGGAAAGGGTGTTTGCGGCTCAGGGTATTGCCATCAACAGACGCATGGAACTGGGCAACAATGAGGCGGTCAAGCAGGTTGTGTCTGCCGGTCTGGGTCTGGCGGTCGTCTCCGCACACACCGTGGTGCAGGAACTTGAGACCGGACGGCTGGTCATCCTCCAAGCGGAGGATTTTCCCATCCTACGCGAATGGTATCTGGTGCATCGGCGGGGCAAACGACTCTCTCCCGTCGCACAGGCGTTCTGCGAATTCGTTCTCAAGAACGCGGAAACGTTCCGGGCAACCAGCGCGCTGCCCGATTGAAGGCGTATCTACCTTGTTTGTACCGGCGGAATTGATACCCCATAGCATCGGCTGGATGGCTTGGCTGATGTGGATCCTGGCGATAATAGCAGCGACGATAACCGCCCCATGGCATGCTATGAGGATGCCGCAAAGGCAGCACCTTTTCTTCGCCTCATTGCTGGGACTCGTGCTGCTGTGGCGATTGGAGGCCGGTGTTGCACCCGGTCTCGGGTTTCACTTTCTGGCGGTGACTACGCTGGTGTTGATGTTCGGTTGGTCACTGGCGGTCATCGGCGCCAGCCTTGTTGAGATCGCAGTCATTTGGGGTGTGGAGGGCGGCGTCGAGGCGATGGCGCTAAATGTGCTGCTCGTTGTGCTGCTGCCCGCGACGATCAGTGCGCTGTTATATCGTCTGGTTATGCGCTACCTGCCGCATGATCCGTTCGTGTACATGTTTGTTTGCGGTTTTTTTGGCGGCGTTCTGGCAGCCGCCGCCACGATGTTCTTGAGGGTCGGAATTCTGGCATTTGGCGAGACTTATAGTTATGCGCGCATGGCCGCCGAGTACCTGCCGTTTCTACCACTTTATGCTTTCCCGGAAGGGGTAATAAACGGCATGATCATAACGGTTATGGTGGTTTTGCGTCCCGAGTGGCTGAGGACCTTTCATGAACCTCCAGCCAATCGGACCTGAACCAAGCACTGGGTTCTATGGTCGATTCTCGCCGCATCACTGAACTGAACCACAAAATCGCCATCGATATGACGAGAATCTGAGGGAGATTCGGGTATGCGAAGACCGCTTTTGATGTTGATCGGGGTGTGCATGTTCGCAGACGTCCAGGCCGGTGACATCGAGGCTGGGAAAGCCAAGTCGGTGGTCTGTGCCAGCTGCCATGGCGCGTCGGGGGTGAGCAATAATCCGCTTTGGCCAAACTTGGCAGGCCAGCAAGCGCAGTATCTGGCCAAGCAGCTCAGGTCATTCCGCGACGGTGATCGCAGCGACCCGTTGATGAGCCCCATGGCCAAGCCGCTTAGCGACGAGGATATCGAAAATCTGGCTGCTTATTACGCTGGATTGCAGTAAAGGAGCCTCTGAACTGTTCGTGAACGTGCGTCTTGGGACGCAAATGAACAGATTTATCGTTGCAGATCTTGGCAATAGAACGACAATTACCCGCGATCCCGGGCCTTCAAGCGGCACATTTCAGCCTTCAACTCAGGTCGTCCAGAATAAAACAGGGGCTCCTTGAGCAGCTTCCTCACGACTCCAACAGATTGCCCTGTTTCCGATGTGGCAATGGGACCGAGCCGGCGACTTTTGCCAGGCTTTGACCGGGTCTGACCATCTTGGATGCCAACCGGGCGAA
>JAHEDQ010000232.1 GCA_024641125.1 Candidatus Competibacteraceae bacterium
GGTCCCTGACGGCGTTGCGGATCGTCGCAATAGCGCTGGCTATTCCTCCTCACCGCGCCTTGTCAGTAACCACGATGCCTAACCTCAACCGTCAAGTTATTTGGAAGACACTACACTAGTGACGGCCAAAGACAAACAGCAGGTCACTTGCCGGTACGACGACCAAAAATAAAATCCCCGATTGCATGGTACTCAGAGGGACCAACCAGGACTCGGGTGGGTGCGTGCAATCCCTGGGGCGGCTTGAATCCCGCGTCTCACCGGCGGGTTTCTGGCACAGGACTTCAATCTTTACGCGGTCGAACAACTGGGCAAAACGCCATGTCTGCTTGCCGTTCGGCTGTGCACGGGACGCCTCTGCGGTGACCTGGGAACGCTTCAACAGCAGGTTCGAAACCACCACAGACACGGTAAACACCAACGCCAGCAGAAGGATCGCCGAAACCAGCAGATTGATCCGCTGGAGGTGCCGCCCGGTTTCCGAGAGAATATCCAGGGCGACGATTCGCGCCAGACGCGAGACGTCGGCCTGCCAGCGATCATCACTGATGGCCAACGCGTTAAAACGAACCAGCGGCTTCAGCGCCTCCGGAAACTCATCCGAACGCGGCATGGCGGCACCATCCACCAGCACAGGATAAACCGGTACCCCATTCTCGAGGGCCGTGACCACTTCGCGAACCACCCAGTCGGTCGGATTCTGCAGACGTTGCCGGCCCTAGGAATCGGCGGCGTCAAGCCAATCAGGTCCGATCAGGACGATCACAACATCCGCGGTACCAAGATTCTCCTGGATGAGATGACCGAAATCCGCCCCGCCCGCGATACCGTCGATATCACGGAACACACGCTGATCGCCGAAGTAGGCGGACAGGGCATCGGCCAGGCGGCCCGCCGCCCACTGTGCGTCATCCCGGCGATAGCTTATGAATATGCGTTGTTTGGACGGCTGCCCAAGAAACAGTGCTCGCTTGTCCAGATTGACGTCCCGTCCGGACAGTATTTGCACCCATCCGGTCATTCGGGCATCAGGTAAGCCGGCATCGAACCCACACCCTTGAGGTCGATCCGCCCACGTTTTGTGATGGGCCAGCTGCGGGTCAGCGCCCGGCGGGTGGCGTCGGAGAATTGAATACGCCCGGGCAGACCGCTTGCCTCAAGGCGGCTGGCAATGTTGACGGTTTCGCCCCAGACGTCGTAGACGAAGCGATGGCGACCGATCAGTCCCGCGATGATGGGTCCGGTGTGTATTCCGATCCGGATCTTGAACGGCACCTCGTGCTGGTCGACGCGCTCCAGCGTCGTCAACATCGACAACCCAAGCGCGACCGCTCGGTCCGCATGATCCTCGCTGTGCACTGGCACCCCGGCGGCAGCCATGTACGCGTCGCCGATGGTTTTGATCTTCTCCACCCCGTGTTCCTCGGCCAACGTATCGAACGCCCGAAAAATCTCGTCCAGCCGCTGCACCAGTTTTATCGCGCTGGTCTGGGCCGCGGTGGGTGTAAAGTCCACCAGATCGGCGAACACAATGGTAACCGACTCGAACCGGTCGGCGATCACATCCTCGCCATTGTTGAGACGTGTAACCACCTGACCGGGCAGGATCGCGTGCAACAGAGCGTCGGCCCGGTCCCGCTCCAGTTCTATGCGCTGCAGGTAACGCTGTTCCCGATCGGCCCAGCGTTTTTTCTCAAGACATGCCGCCATGCGGGCCCGCAGCAACACCGTGTTGATCGGCTTTGTCAGATAATCGTCGGCTCCGGCTTCGATACAGCGGATCACCGCCTCCATATCGGTGAGGCCGGAGACCATGATGACCGGAACCCTGCCCACGTCGCTGCGGCCCTTGATGCGAGCCAGCAGCTCTATGCCGTTCATGTCCGGCATCAGGATATCCAGCAGAATCAGATCGATGGCCTGACCGCTCAGGCATTCAAGCGCCTCGGCACCCGACGCGGCCAACACCACTTCATGCCCGTCCATCCGCAGCCTTCGTGCGAGCAGCTGGCGGTTGCTGTCAATGTCGTCCACCACCAGCACCCGCCCCGGCAGCAATTCGGTGTCGTGGGGATCTTCGCTGACACTGGCCTCAAGCCCGTCGGCAACGCTACGCGCCTGTTCCGCGGCCAGTTGCGCACCCCCATTTTCCGCGGAGTGCGAGAACTCCACAATGTCGTCGATCCGCGCGAGCAGAGCGGCCGCCTCGGCAAGTATGACGGCAATGTCGCTGTGCAGAGCTTCATGCTCAACCGGGTCGAGTTCCTCGGCGATCATCTCCGAGTATCCGATGATGGCATTCAGCGGCGTGCGCAAATCGTGCCGAAGCCGCACCTCGGCATCGGATCCGGCGACGGGTGGCGCATCCATCCCTTCCTCGATCAAACCATCCAGCCGCCGGTTTAGGTCTTCGATCGCACCGCCGACCCGTTCGAAATCGGGCAACAGGTGGCCCAGCCCGATGGTGCGGGCCTGCTCAACGGCCAATTCCTGAAACCCCAGAATCGCCTGAGCAGGACCCGCCAGGTCCTGCGCCAGATGGGCGGCAAAGGCACTCTTGCCGAGTTCGGTTTCCCCAGACATTGCAGTGCGCTTCAGCTTTCCTGCCCGGACTCCGAGGGCAGCAGCTTTGCGATCTTTTCCAGCAATCTTGGCAGGTCGACGGGTTTGCTGTCGTAGTCGTCGCAGCCGGCCTCCATTGCCCGGTCACGATCCGCCGCCATGGCGTGGGCGGTCAGGGCGATGATGGGAATGCCGGCGGTGTCGGGCGCGGCTTTGAGACATCGTGTCGCCTCCCAGCCATCCATGACCGGCAGACTCATGTCCATCAGCACGAGATCGGGTTTCAGCTCGGTGGCCAGGTCAACGCCGAGCTGGCCATTCTCGGCGAGATCCACCTGGTATCCCCGCCGGATAAGACGCCGCGACAGCATGTCGCGATTGAGTTCGTTGTCTTCAACAATGAGAATTCGGGCCACATGCATGCCTTCGTTTAAGGGTTGTGCGCCCCCATTGGGGCCGCGGGCTACTCGGTTGGCTCAACAGTTCGTGGTATGTGACGCTGCAGGGCAGCAACCAGGTCGCCCCGGGCCCCTGCGCCCTTGGCCACCACAGCACCCGCATGCTCCCGCAGCCAGGTTTTCTCCGCCCCCGACAGGTCCTTGGCGGTCAAAACGATCACCCGGGTGTCGGTGAGTTCCGGGACGGACTGCATTTCAGTCAGAACCTCGAAGCCATCCATCTCCGGCATCATGAGGTCGAGGATGACCACACGGGGTTTAAGATTCCGGATTTGCTCCAATCCGCGCAGGCCGTTGGCGGCCTCATGCACCGACCAGCCCTGTTTGACCAGCGTCCTGCGCAACAGGTCGCGCGAGACCCGGTCGTCGTCTATGACCAGTACCTCGCTCTTGCCATCGCCGCTGCGAAAACCCTCCAGGGTCGATATCAGTCGCTCGGTGTCGATGGGCTTGGACAGGTGGTCCACCGCGCCCAATGCCAGACCAAAATCCCGATCCGCCATGACGGTGGCCAGGATCACCGGGATATCGCAGAACTCGGGGTCGCTCTTGAGGGTCCGCAAGACCGACCAACCATCCTGCCGGGGCATGATAATGTCCAGCACGATGGCAAGCGGACGTGCTCGGCGCACCATACGGATGCCTTCGGTGCCGTCCGCCGCCTCGCGGTAAGCGATGCCGACCTGATCCAATGCCTGACCGATGATTCGCCGGGCCGCCGGTTCATCGTCTATAACCAGCACGTACTCGGACGGCAGACCCGATTCGGACACCGGGTCGTGTTCCGTCGGGGTCAGCAATTGCGGACAGATCGCCGGGAGCGTCATGGTGAAGGTAGAGCCGACACCGGGCGTGCTGGCAACCTCAATCTCGCCGCCGATCATCTGGCAAAAACTGCGGGTGATGTTAAGGCCCAGTCCGGTACCTCCGTAGTTCCGGGTGGTGGACGCGTCCGCCTGAGTAAATGCCTCGAACAGCTTGCCCCGTTGCGCTTCGGTCATGCCGATTCCGCTGTCCGAAACCTTGAACACGACTCGATCGCCGTCCGGACTGAACTGGCGCTGAACCGACAGCCCGATTTCCCCGTTCTCGGTGAACTTTGCGGCATTGCTCAGAAGATTGAACAGGTTTTGCCGGATCTTGGTTTGATCGGAACGCATCTCGCCGAGCTCCGCGCCCAGCTTGACCTGGAGATGGTTGGATTTCTTTGCCATCAGCGGTTCCACGGTGCCCGCCACCTCACCGATCATGGCAGCCAGATCAAACGTTTCGACAAATACCTCCATCTTTCCGGCTTCGATCTTGGACAGATCGAGGATATCGTTGATGAGCATCAGCAAATGGCGTCCTGAGCCGGCGATTTTCTCCAGATCCGGGATGAAAGCGTCCTGTTCCAGATCGCTCGCCTCCTCCATCAGCATCTCGCTGTAGCCGATGATCGCGTTGAGCGGGGTCCGCAACTCGTGGCTCATGGAGGCAAGGAACTGGCTCTTGGCTTCACTGGCGCCCTCGGCTGCGCGCCGCGCCTCCTCCAGTTCGTCCTGTCGTTGCTTAAGCTCGGTGATGTCGGTGTAGACCGCCACCTTACCCCCCTCCGGAGTCTCGCGTTTGCTGATCCGAACCCAGCCGCCACCCCGGCGCACTTCGTCCACATAGCCCTTTGATTCCCGATGGCGGGCGAGGCGCGCCTCGATCCAGGATTCGGCCGACATACCGTCGAGATCGACCCGGCCACCGTCCAGCTGGGCCTGGAGTATCTCGCGAAAGCTGGCGCCTGGCTGAACCACCGCACCGGCTTCCGGGAAAATCTCCCGATAACGGGAATTGGCCAGCAGCACGCGGTCATCGGCGTCATAGAGCACAAACCCGTCGGGTATGGTTTCGATCGCGGTGGCGATGCGCATGCGCTGACGCTCCGCGTCGGCCTCCAGCTGGCTGCGTTCGACGGCTGTTTCGCGGAACAACTCCAGGGTCCGTGCCACGGCCCCCAGTTCACCCCGCCCCGATGGCGGGAGATCAATGTCGTACCGGCCCTGGGTGAGTCCGGCGATGGCTTCCTTCAAGCGGGCCAGAGGCTGGACAATGGATCGCAGCACGATGGTGGTCAATAGCAGACCGAGGATGGTCAGCGCGATCACAATGTAAAGCGCGGTCTTGGCTGAGGTGGCGGCTCCATCCACCACATTGCGGCGCTCGGCCGTAGCGGCGGCATTGACCGTTGCCACCAGCGCGTTGATGGCCTCGTCCACCCGGGTGCTGTGGCTGCGGGCTGCCGCCAACAGGGTGTTACCGATCACACGATTGTCTTCGGTGTAGGCGTCCACTGCTTCGATTGCCTTGTCCACATAGGCGGCGACCTCGGCCCGAATAGCGGAAACTGCGGCGTTGTCATAGGCGGCCAGTCGATCGAGATGTGTATCGAGCCGGCCTCTGGCCTGCTCCGCGCGACGCTCCGAGGCCACCAGCAGACTGACGGCAAGGTCGGTCAGCCAGTAGCGCATATCGCCGAAGGCGACATGGGCGGCTCCGGCCACCTCGACCACATCGAACAAGTCCTTCATTCGGTCGGTTCGATCCGCCGTCTGCTGCAGTGCCGAAGAAAGAAAGAAGGTGGACCCAACCAGACTCACCAGACCCGTAAGCGTCAGCAGGGTCAGCTTTGCCCAGATCGGCATTGCTTCAAGGGCTCCGACCCGCTCCGGCTGCTCGCCGGTCCGCGCACCGGGTCCAGCATCAGAACTCATTGGAAAACAATGATGCTGATCGCTCCGCCCAGATCCCCTTCCTTGCCCCCTTCCTTGGGATACCCGGTGATGTCGGTCTCGCCCTTGGGACTACCGTGGCACGACAGACACGATTCAAGATAGTACTCGGGCAACAACATCCTGAACGCGGGGCGCCCTTCATACTCCACCACCTCGGTGTAGGGTTCACCTTTTGGCCAGTCCGCGCCCATGAACTTGGTGCTGATGATCTCGCTTTCCCAGGCATCTGGGCGGGATTTGCGATTTCGAACCAGATCGGGGGGCGCCGTGACCCGAATGCGCGCTTCCGATCCCGCCAAAGACTTGAACGCGTCGTTGGACAGGCGGGCAAAAACCGCCGGTATGAATCCCTTGAAGCCGACACCTTCCATGTTGATGTCCGTCTGATGCGCATCGACCACCTGCCGCATCGCCATTTTCTGCGCCTCCAACAGGCGCTGGTCACGTTCGGAGGTGTCAGCGCCGGCCGCGGCGGCACGATTCTCGTACAGCACTTCCGCCTCGCTGACCAGAACCTCGCCGGTGAAGCCCTTGTCACCGATGGCCGGATCGTTGATCAGAGCCTGGTTGCCGGACACCACCGTTCTACCGGCCCTCAGCATTTCCGCCAGATCAAATGCCAGCGCCA
The DNA here is from genome assembly GCA_024641125.1 of Candidatus Competibacteraceae bacterium. Classification (GTDB taxonomy): domain Bacteria; phylum Pseudomonadota; class Gammaproteobacteria; order Competibacterales; family JAHEDQ01; genus JAHEDQ01. The sequence goes on from JAHEDQ010000232.1 coordinate 6,414, forward strand.
TATCCGTCGCGGCGGCATAGGCGGGCGATGACACGATTCCGATCAGCGCAATCAGGCCAAATGCACCGCCACGAAGGCGGGCGGGCGGCGCAGCGGCAAAGGCGGGGGGCATAGTTTTTCGACCTCTTTGAATACGCGACCATTGGGTAAAGGCCATTCCGGCAATCTATGGCGTGTTGCAATCCTTGACCGCCCTGCTCACGACCTACTTGCAATGGGATCGCGCGGACGTCGACAGTCCCCGAAAGAATAGGAGATCGGCTGCGATAGTGCGACAGCACCGCAGTCGCTAGTGTAGTGTCTTCCAAATAACTTGACGGTTGAGGTTAGGCATCGTGGTTACTGACAAGGCGCGGTGAGGAGGAATAGCCAGCGCTATTGCGACGATCCGCAACGCCGTCAGGGACC
>JAHEDQ010000049.1 GCA_024641125.1 Candidatus Competibacteraceae bacterium
AATCTGCTTGATCCAGAATAAATCAGAGGCTCCCTAGCGCCGGGCCTCACTGGGCGGCACCACCGAGTCATTGATCCGCATGGTCCTGTTGGCGGTCATGACCAAACCGTAGCTGACCCGATCAAAGACGCTGTAAATCATCAGGTAACCGGAGGTTTCACCGGGGAGTACGTGGATCTTTGAGTCATCGTAGGGGTCCGCTACCGCGGCACCAGCCTTCACGATACCCATCACCTGTCCGGGCTCCACACCGTCCTCTATGCCCCGGTTGATCACCACATTGGCATACAACCCGATCAAAGAGACGCCGTCCAGAACGGCAATGATCCGGCCGTTGACGGTACCCGGCTGCGGGTAGAACGACTCGGGCAGATCGGCCAGCACCGGATACAGACGATCCCCGGGCAGCGCTTCGCGTCGGCTCTTGATCATATTGAGGGTGGCCAACTCACCGGTCGAATCCAGTGCAGCGGTGCCCAGATACAGTCCAGAGGTGCCCAGATACTCTCCCGTCATCGGATCGATAAACGGCTGATCCTTTCGGAACACACCGTAGGATTGTTGCGGATCGGCCAAACCGCTGGCGTAGAAACGATCGCCTGCATTGATCATTAGACCATCGTTCTGGGCAATGATGTAGGGCAGTGCTTCCCAGGCTGCGTCGTCCAAAACCACGGAACTGCCGAGGAAGGCCTTGACCTTGGACAGGGGCAGCGGTGGAATGGCCTCGCGCAACGAAGTTGAGCGAATCTCCGGAGACAGCTTAATGGTTTCCCGGCCCCGGCGGAGTTGCAGCTGCGGTCGCCCGTCAGCACCCACCGTCAACTCGATAATATCCCCCGGGTAGATCAAATGTGGGTTCTCGATCTCGGGATTGACGTACCAAACCTCCGGCCAAAGCCAGGGATCGTTGAGGAAACGCGCCGAGATATCCCACAATGTGTCACCGCGTTGAACCGTGTAGGCGTTTGGGTGGTCAGGTGCGAGTGTAACGGTGGTGGCGGTCACCTGCTGGGACGAGGATGCATCCGTGGTCGCCGCACTCGCAGGCGGCGAATCCTTGTCCTTGGCTGCGTTGCGGGCATCGGCCTCTGCCGACTCCCTGGCAATGGTCTCGGCCGCGACATCGGTCGCAAACTCGGGAGTTGACTTGCTGGCACAACCGCCTATAGCGGCCGCCAGAACGCCCAACACGGCGCAGCGCAGGGCAAATGAAATCCAGGGTGTGCTTCGGAGAATCATTTTATTTAGGAGCCTATTTGCCTCTCGGCAGTATTAGCGAACGGGCCAAATAACGCACAGTGGCGACGGTTTTATAGTTTCCGGTAATATCGCGTCAAACGAATAGGATTTTTCTGATTTTTAAGGTTTAAAAATCGCTTATGGCCATACTCAACGTTCTTGAATTCCCTGATCCAAGGCTGAGAACGCGGGCCAAGAGGGTGGTATCGGTGGACGACGACGTGCGCCGAATCGTTGCTGACATGTTCGAAACCATGTACCAAGCACCGGGTATCGGATTGGCCGCGACCCAGGTCAATATCCATCGCCGCATCATCGTTATGGACGTGTCCGAGGGAAAGGATGAACCGCTGGTTTTGATCAATCCCGAGATCCTGTCGCGCGAAGGCGTGGAGGAAATGGAGGAAGGATGTTTGTCGGTGCCGGACGTGTACGAGACTGTGCAGAGGGCCGACCGAATCCGGTTTCGCGCGCTGAACGCCGACGGCGAAGTCTACGAACGGGAGGCTGAGGGCTTGTTGGCCGTTTGCGTACAACACGAGATGGATCACCTGGAAGGAAAGTTGTTCGTGGACTATTTGTCCTCGCTGCGACGCCAGCGCATCCGCAAAAAGCTCGAAAAGCAACGACGGCAAACCGAACCATCACGGAACTCGGCAGCAGCGCGATGAAGCACCGGGCGCAGAACCGTTGCGCCTTCACGGGGCGAGGGTCTGAATGCTGGTCGCGGCAAAACGCATTCGGTCAGCCACCCTGTCTGCACAGATCAAGCCAGGACCAGACCTTCCCTAGCGGGTAGCCCGACAGATTGACCCAACCCCGACCGCATCCATGAGTCATGCCACCGCTTCCATGAAGACCGCCATACCGTTGCGGATTGTGTTCGCAGGCACGCCGGAGTTTGCGGTTCCGTCCCTGTGCGCGCTGACAAATGCCGGACACGCCGTGCTGGCGGTGTACTGTCAGCCTGACAGGCCGGCGGGACGAGGCCTCAAACCGCGGATCTGCCCGGTCAAGAGAACCGCTGAGACACTCGGTCTCGAGGTTAGGCAACCGCGGAGTCTCCGCAGCGCAGCAGTGCAAGCGGAACTCAAGGCATTGAACGCGGACCTGATGGTGGTGGCGGCCTACGGCCTGATCCTGCCGGAGGCGGTGCTCACGATGCCACGCCTGGGCTGCGTCAATGTCCACGCCTCGCTATTGCCCCGATGGCGCGGCGCGGCGCCAATTCAGCGAGCCCTGCTGGCGGGCGACGACAATAGCGGAATCAGCATCATGCAAATGGACCAGGGTCTGGATACCGGCCCGGTGCTGAGCCGAACGGAGATTCATATCGGACCGGATATGACCGGCGGCGAGCTCCACGACGCACTGGCAGATACCGGCGCGGCCTTGCTTGTCGCCGTGCTGGAAGATTTGGGCCGGGACACAATTCAAGGTATCGCGCAAGCTGAGCAAGACGCCTGCTATGCGGCGAAGATCGAGAAAGCGGAGGCGCGGATCGACTGGCGCCGTCCGGCCATCGAGATCGAACGACAGGTGAGGGCGTTCAATCCATGGCCGGTCGCATTCAGCGAGCACAACGGACAATCCCTGAGAATCTGGCGCGCGCATGCATTGGACGCGCAGACAACCGAGCCGCCCGGGCATGTGGTGGCGGAGGGACGCGAAGGAATAGATGTGAGCTGCGGCCATGGTGTGCTGCGTATTACACGCCTGCAGATGCCCGGCAAGCGCCCAGTGGACAGCCAGGCGTTCCTGAACGCGCATCGGTTGATCGGGTCGGTGCTCGGGTGAGCAGCCGGGCGCACAGCGGGCGTCGGGCGGCGCCCAAACGTGCCCCGCCCGACGCCCGCTGGCTAGCGGCCCAGGTGGTTGGCGCGGTGCTGGACGGACAATCCATGTCGGTGGCCTTGCCCGGTGTCTTGACCCGGGCGGCGCCGGCGGATCGCCCCCTGATTCAACAACTCAGCTACGGGTGTATTCGTTGGCAACCCCTGCTGCAGGCCGTTTTCGCGCAATTGGTGAACAAACCCCTGCGGCGGCGTGACCGGGCGGTGCATGCACTGAGTCTGATTGGAATCGAGCAGATCCTCCACACCCGGATACCGGATCACGCCGCCGTGTCATCCACGGTAGACGCGGCGCGCGGCGCCGTCAGCGCGCGGTGGGCCCCGGGGTTTCTTAACGGCATTCTGCGCACCCTGCTGCGGGAGAGGGAGGCGCTGCTGAGCAAGGCCACATCGACACCGGCCGGTAGGTATGCTCATCCCGATTGGCTGTGCCGCCGCATCCAACAGGCATGGCCGGCCGATCATGAGCACATACTGCGCGCCAACAACCAGCCACCGCCCATGACGATCCGGGTGGCGCTGGACCGAACGACCCGCGCAGACTACCTGGTCAAGCTTGCGAACGCCGGCTTGGCGGCGGAACCGCACGCGATCGTCCCCTCGGCGGTAGTGCTGGCAACGGCCTGCGACGTTGCCGAGCTACCGGGTTTCGAGTCCGGCCAGGTTTCGGTCCAGGACGCTGCGGCGCAACTGGCGGCTCGGCTGTTGCAGGTGGAAGCGGGGCACCGCGTATTGGACGCCTGTGCCGCCCCGGGCGGCAAAACCGGCCATCTGCTTGAGACGGAACCGGACTTGGCAGAACTGCTGGCCGTGGACCTTGAACCAGATCGATTGAAACGGGTCGAGGCAACACTCGGGCGCCTCGGCCGTAGCGCCAATACCCTGGTCGCCGATGTCTGCAAACCACAGGACTGGTGGGACGGGCAGCTGTTCGATCGCATCCTGTTGGATGTTCCCTGCTCCGCGACCGGCGTGATTCGGCGTCATCCCGACATCAAACTGCTGCGTCGCGAGGCGGATTTCGATCAATTGGGCACACGTCAACGCAAAATCCTGCGCCAAGCGTGGACGTTGTTGGCGCCAGGCGGCCTGCTGCTATATACGACCTGTTCCATCATGCCCCAAGAGAACGGGGAGGTGGTGACCGCTTTCCTCCAACATCACGACGATGCCACCGTGGACAGTCTGGCGGAGGACTGGGGGCGGCAATGCGGCCCTGGCCGACAAATATTGCCTGGTGAGTGGAATATGGACGGCTTCTTTTACGCCCGATTGCGGAAAAGCACGGTGGGAGCCAGTGTCTAGGATGCTGACTTGCCGCAGTGTCCTACCGGTGCCTACGGTGACGCTGCTGGCCTTGGTCATGCTGGTTTGTACGGCCAGCGCCCAAGACGATCCAAGCGTTCGGATTGCGAGCGCCGAAACCCAGCTGGACGGTGAGGTCTACACCCTCAATGCTGACCTGGAGTACGCCTTGGGAACCGAACCGATGGAGGCCTTGGCCAACGGCGTACCCATCGTCTTTGAGTTGCAAATCGAAGTGCGGGAACCCCGTCGCCTGCTGCCGGACGCCAACCTCGCCAGCCTTCGTCAGCGCTACCGCTTCAAGTATCTGTCCCTGACCCAGCGCTACCTGGTCACCAACCTGAACACCAATGAGCGGAACAGCTTCCGGTTACAAGAGGAAGCGCTTGAGTTTCTGGGACGCATCCGCGACTTGCCGATACTCGATCGTGCCCTGCTGGATTCGCGAAAAGCGTATCTGGTCCGGATGCGTGCAATCCTGGACATCGAGTCCCTGCCGGCGCCACTCAGGTTGCTGGCCTATCTCTCCTCCCAGTGGCGCATCAGCAGCGAGTGGGCCGAATGGCCGCTGTAAAACGAAGCGGCCTTTCCGGTCTGCTGGGTGTGCTGCTTCTGTTTGCGCTGTTGCTGGGCTCATTGATGATCATGAGCGACGCAACGCAGAACTCGGCACGCTTCGGGCGCCTGTATTCCGCTCTTTTATTGTTCAATGCCATCGGCTTGCTGGTTCTGACGGCCATCAGCGGCTATCAGCTCTATCGCCTGATTGTTCAGTATCGGGCACGCACCGCCGGCGCTCGCCTGACACTGCGCCTGGTGGCCCTGTTCGTGGTGCTGTCGGTGGTGCCGGTTTCGGTCGTGTACTACTTCTCGGTTCAGTTTCTGCAGCGTGGCATCGACAGCTGGTTCGACGTGCGCATCGAAGCCGCCCTGGATGATGCTCTGGATCTGTCTCGCGCGTCACTGGATCTGCGCATGCGCGAGACCTTACGCCTGACTCAGAGAATGGCCTCGCAAATGGAGAACGTCAGCCCCGGCCTGGCAACTCTGAGCCTGACCGAATTGAGGGAGACCTTTGGCGCCGACAAACTGATGCTGATGGAAGGGGCGGGCCGGATCGTAGCCACCGCCAGCGAAGACGCCTCCATCGTCCCCAATCGACCGGACGAGGCGATTCTGGAGCAGGTTCGCCAAGGCAAGACCCATGTCACCTTGTATCCAGGCAGCCAATCCGGTCTCCAGATCCGCGTAGTGGTGCCAATCTCCGAGGGCAGCACAGTGCTGACCGAACAACGGGTGCTGCAAGCACTGTTCCCGGTCTCGGAGCGCTTCAACACCCTGGCCGAGAGCGTGGAGGCGGCGTACGACAGCTATCGCCAGCTTGCGTTTCTGCGTGGTCCCCTCAAAACCAGCTTCCTCATTACTCTTTCATTGGTCCTCGCCGCCAGCCTGTTGACCGCGCTGTGGACGGCGGTGGAATCGGCACGCCGTCTGGTCGCACCGGTGCGCGATCTGGCCGAAGGTACCCTGGCGGTTTCCAAGGGGCGCTATGATCAGCGCCTGCCGGTGCCCTCGAACGACGAACTGGGCTTTCTGGTGATGTCTTTTAACCAGATGACCCGCAATCTGTCTTATGCTCGGGATCAGGCCACCCGCAGCCAACGGTTGCTGGAGCGACAGCGGGCCTACCTGGAAACCGTGCTGTCGAGCCTTTCCTCCGGGGTGCTGACTATGCGCCACGACGGCCGGCTCCGAACCGCAAACACCGCCGCCGGACAGATACTTGGAGTGGTGCGGGATGAACTGCTCGACCGCAGCCCGGGCGACGTCGCCGCCACACGACCCTATTTGGAGCCTTTTTGCGAGCTGATAGAGACCCATCTTCGCCTGGGACGATCAGAATGGGCGGAACAGGCAACGCTTTTTGGGATCAACGGCCGGCAAGTACTCATGTGCCGCGGCAGTTCCCTCGCTGATGATCGAGGTCTGACCGGACATGTGGTGGTGTTCGACGACATCACTACGCTGGTTCAGGCTCAGCGCAACGCCGCCTGGGGTGAGGTCGCGAGGCGTATGGCCCACGAGATCAAGAATCCGTTGACACCCATCCAATTGGCGGCCGAACGCATTCGGCACAAGTATGTAGGGCATGTGGGCGAGGATCAGGGGCAGGTGCTCGACCGGGCAACGCACACCATCATCCAACAGGTCAAGGCACTGAAGGAGATGGTCGACGCTTTCAATGAATACGCACGCTCACCTACGCTCAAGCTTACCCCACTCGACCTGAACGCGCTGGTGTCCGAAGTGATGTTTCTCTACCGGGACAACCCGGGCAACATAGACGTCATGGTGGACGCGGATCCCGATGTACCCATGGTGAATGCCGACTCGGTGCGTATGCGTCAGTTGCTTCACAATCTGGTCAAGAACGCGACCGAGGCCATGGAAGGAAGGGCGGACAGTGAACTGCGCGTACGCACACGAAATCTGGAGCGCGAGGGCAATGGGTGCGTAGAGATTGTGATCGAAGACAACGGGCCAGGCTTTCCGTCAGAATCGGTGACGGATGTCTTCGAACCCTACGTAACGACCAAGGACAAAGGCACCGGCTTGGGTCTGGCAATCGTAAAGAAGATCGTTGAAGAGCACGGTGGCCTGATTCGCGCCGAGGCGGTGCCGAACGGAGGCGCACGGGTGGTGATACATCTTCCCTACGGTGAATCTCGCGGAACGGAAGACGCGGCAGCGGCCATGGAACCGCCCCGTGCAACCTTGGTTGGAGACTGAAGCATATGAATGGCAGCCATCTCCTGGTGGTGGACGATGAACCGGACATTCGCGAGTTGGTGCGGGATATCCTGCTCGACGAGGGCTACCGGGTCACGGTGGCCCAGGATGGAGAGCGTGCCCGTGAAGCCCTGCGCGCAGGACGTCCGGATCTGATTTTATTGGACATCTGGATGCCCGACGTGGATGGAATCACGCTGCTCAAGGAATGGCGTGACGGGGACGGCCTGCCCTGCCCCGTGGTGATCATGTCGGGTCACGGCAACGTGGAAACTGCGGTGGAGGCTACGCGGCTCGGCGCCTACGATTTTCTTGAGAAGCCGTTATCCATGGCCAAGCTGCTGATCACCGTTGAGCGGGCATTGGAGACGGACAAGCTGCAACGGGAAAACGCCGGCCTGCGCCGGCAGAGCGAACAGGTGCTGGAGCCCAGCGGACGAAGCGCCGCCATGCAACGACTCAGGGAACAAGCTTTAAGAATCGCGCAGCACGACACCTGGGTGCTGATCAGTGGTGAACCTGGCTCCGGCAAGGAGACGCTGGCGCGTTGGATGCACGCCAACAGCGCTCGTGCAAACGGTCCCTTCGTGGAGTTGGGCAGCGGAGCGATCGCCGGCGAGAACGCTGCTCGTGAACTGTTTGGCAGCGAAGAGAACGGGCGGATTCACTACGGGTTTCTGGAACAGGCCAATGGCGGCACACTGTTTCTGAACGATGTAGCCGACCTGGAACCGGAGGCGCAGAACAAGCTTTCCGGCGCTTTGGAGACCAGTTCTTTCCTGCGCGTAGGCGGACTTGAGCCGGTAGAGGTGAATGTCCGGGTGATGGCGGCAACCCATCGTAATCTGGACGATGAGGTGGCCAACGGTCACTTTCGGGAGGACCTGTTTTATCACCTCAACGTAGTGCCCCTGCATGTGCCGGCGCTGCGCGATCACTGCGAAGACGTGCCGGAATTGCTCAAGCAGTGCGTGGCCTGGTTCATGGATCACGAGAATCTGCCCTACCGGCATTTTTCCATGGCCGCTCAGAACCGCCTGCGCAACTACCATTGGCCGGGCAACCTGCGCGAGCTCAAAAATCTGCTGCAGCGTCTTATGATCCTGGGCGCTGAGGAAGAGATTGGCCTGGAGGACGTGGAGGTGGCCCTGAGTTCGAGCCCGAGCAGCTCATCCAGCGTACCCGTGACCGCAGCCACCGATCTCCCTCTGCGAGAGGCACGGGAGGAATTCGAGCGCAGCTATCTTCGGCAACTCCTGAAATCCTGTGACGGCAGTGTCGCGCTGGTAGCCGAAAGGGCCGGCATGGAACGGACCAATCTGTATCGAAAACTGCGGGCGCTGGGGATCGACCCCAAGCATCCCGACGCGGCCTAGTGGGCCATGCGGGAAGGTCGGTAACCCACAGCCAATCCACAAGCCGGGTTGGCAAGGCACGCGAGCGCAGGAATTGCCGTCGCCAATGCCAGCGAGTGCAACGCGGCCAACGTGGCTTGTGGACTGGCCCAGAGGGCGCGCCGCTGATGAACCAAGCTAAGGCGCACACCGCAAGGAATGGCAGGCTCTTTCCAAGGGGTGCAACGCAACATTGGTTCATCAGCGGCGCTCTGTGAATAACCGAACTTCCCGCATGGCCCACCAGGGCCGCGGCTGGCATTCGGAGCCCCGGAGAGTAAACTCAGCGGCCTCCGAAGCTTGGATTCGTCGGAAAGATGAAAATAATTATCCTCGGCGCGGGTCAGGTGGGAAGTTCCGTCGCCCGCATCATGACCTCCGAGGGCAACGACATCACCGTGGTCGATACCCAGCCTGATCTGCTCAAGGAATTGCAGGACCGCTTGGATATACGCACCATCGAAGGCAGCGCCTCTCACCCGGAGGTGCTGGAACAGGCTGGCGGCGAAGACGCCGACATGGTGATCGCGCTGACCAACAGCGACGAGATCAACATGATCGCGTGCCAGGTTGCATGGAGTCTGTTCCGAACCCCGACCCGCATTGCGCGCGTCCGCGCGGCCGAATACATACACCGGAGCCAGCTGTTCGGACAGGACGGACTCAAGGTGGATGTTCTGATCAGCCCCGAGCAGTCGGTCACCGACTATATTCGCCGGGTGATCGAAAATCCCGGCACGCTGCAGGTGCTGGATTTCGCCGACGGCCGCGTCCGCCTGGTTTGCGTCAAGGCTTATCATGGCGGTGCGCTGGTGGGTCAGGCGCTAAGCAACCTGCCCAAACACATGCCCGGCATCCAGACCCGCGTGGCTGCGATCTTCCGCGATGGGCGGCCCATCGTGGTAGAGGGAGAAACCGTCATTCAGGCGGATGACGAAGTGTTCTTTATCGCCGCGCGCAAGAACATCCGCGCGGTGATGGGTGAGCTCAGGAAGCTGGACAAACAGGTCAAACGCGTCATCATCGCCGGGGGCGGCAACATCGGTAAGCGCCTTGCGAGTGCCCTGGAGAATCGCTTCCAAGTCAAGATCATCGAGCGGGACGCGGCCAACGCCCGCCGGCTGGCCGACAGCCTGGGCCGCAGCATCGTCCTGTTGGGAGACGCCGCCGACGAGGAATTGCTGATCGAGGAGAACATCGAGCACACCGATGTGTTCTGCGCGGTCACGAACGACGACGAGGCCAACATTCTGTCCGCCATGCTCGCCAAACGACTGGGGGCGCGCAAGGTCATGTCTCTGATCAACCGCCCGGCCTATGTGGACCTGGTAGAGGACTCCGAAACCATTGATGTGGCCATTTCGCCGCAGCAGGCGACCATCGGAAGTCTGCTCACCCATGTGCGCCGCGGGGATGTTGTCAAGGTGCACTCGCTGCGTCGCGGCGCCGCCGAAGCAATAGAGGCCATTGCCCACGGAGACGCCAACACCTCCCGGGTGGTGGGACGGGCGATCGAAGATATTGCGCTGCCGCCTGGCGCCAGCATCGGGGCCATCGTTCGGGGCAATGAGGTGATCGTGGCACACCACGATACGGTCATCGAAACCGAGGATCATGTGATCATGCTGCTGACCGACAAGAAGCGGATCACCGCGGTTGAGCGGCTGTTTCAGGTCAGCGTCACCTTTATCTGATCAAGCCCGCCCCATGAGCCTCAGTGTAATCCAGCGCATCCTCGGCATTCTGCTGACAATCTTCAGCCTGACCATGCTGCCGCCAGCGGCGGTGGGTATTTTCTACGGCGACGGCGGAATTCTGCCGTTTGCGCTGGTGTTCGTCATCACGCTCACGTCAGGTCTGTCGTTCTGGGTCCCGGTTCTGGAGGAACGCCGGGATCTGCGCCTGCGAGACGGCTTTATCGTAGTGGCTCTGTTCTGGACGGTTCTCAGTCTTTTTGGCGCCCTGCCGTTCACTTTGATGGCGGAGGAGCTCAACATGAGCTTCACCGAGGCGGTGTTCGAGTCTGTTTCCGGCCTCACCACAACCGGGGCCACGGTGATCACCGCCATCGACGAATTGCCCCATTCCGTTCTGTTCTACCGCCAGCAACTGCAATGGCTTGGGGGCATGGGCATCATCGTTCTGGCGGTGGCGATACTGCCCATACTCGGTATCGGAGGCATGCAGCTTTACCGGGCCGAAACCCCGGGCCCAATGAAAGACTCCAAGCTGACGCCGCGCATCACCGAGACGGCCAAGGCCTTGTGGTATATCTACCTCGGGTTGACCGTATCCTGCGGGGTGGCTTACTGGCTCGCCGGCATGGCCCCGTTCGATGCCGTCGCGCACAGTTTCTCCACCGTTGCAATCGGCGGCTTTTCCACCCACGACGCCAGCATTGGCTACTACAACAGCACCGCGGTTATGGCCATCGCAATTGTCTTCATGGTGATTTCGGGGGCCAATTTCTCGCTGCATTTTCTGGCCGTGCGCAACCGCAGTCTGCTGGCCTATGCTCGGGATGCCGAGTTCCGCGCCTACCTGGGCGCGTTGGCAGTCGTCTCCATTGTGACGGTGGTGTATCTCTACTTCACCCATTGGTACAGCCTGGACGAGGCAGCAATACACGGGGTGTTTCAAGTGGTATCCATCGCCACCACCACCGGGTTTACCACAGCAGAGTACTTCGCCTGGCCCGGTTTCCTGCCGGTGCTGCTGTTGTTCATGAGCTTCGTCGGAGGCTGCGCGGGATCCACCGGCGGCGGAATGAAGGTGATCCGGTTCCTGTTGCTGTGGAAACAGGGGCAGCGAGAGATCATGCGCCTGATTCATCCCAGCGCCCAGGTGTCGGTCAAGCTGGGAAATCAACGGCTGCCGGAGAACGTGATCAACGCTGTATGGGGGTTTTTCGCCCTGTATATCGCCAGCTTCTCATTCATCATGTTGTTCCTCATGGCCACCGGGCTGGACCAGGTCACAGCGTTCTCGGCGGTTGCCGCCTGCATCAATAATCTCGGCCCGGGTCTGGGGCAGGTGGGCGCGCATTTCGCCGACATCAACGACGCCTCCAAGTGGGCCTTGTGCTTCGCAATGCTGCTGGGTCGATTGGAAGTGTTCACACTACTGGTCCTGTTGACCCCCACGTTCTGGCATCGCTAATGGGTAATGACCAACAGGCTAAGTGGGACGCCCGGTACGCGGGCGCAACCAACGCGGGCGAGCCCAGCCGGGTGCTGTCAGGACACGCCCATTTGTTGCCGCCACAGGGCCGCGCCCTGGATCTCGCCTGCGGTCTAGGGGCAAACGCCTTGTTTCTGGCCCGGTTAGGATTGGACACGTCGGGCTGGGATCTTTCGCCGGTCGCAATACACCACCTGCAGGCATCGGCCCAGGTACAGGCGCTTCAGATCGATGCTGAGGCCCGGGACGTCACGGTCCGCCCACCCGAGCCCCGCAGCTTCGACGTGATCTGTGTTTCATACTTTCTTGAACGAATGCTGACGCGGGATCTGATTTACGCCCTGCGGCCGGGTGGGCTGTTGTTTTATCAAACGTTCACTCGAAACGGTGCGAACAGCGGCGGGCCCAGGAATCCAGCCTACCGACTGGCTGAGAATGAGCTGCTGCATCTGTTCGTTCCGCCGCTCAAACTGAGGGCGTATCGGGAAGACGATCTCAGCGGCGATCCGTCTTTGGGTGTACGGGGCGAATCCTGGCTGGTGGCGCAGGCAGGTCGACCTCCGGCGAATGGGAAAACCCAATGAGTCTGCTCCACAACCTGGAAGCCATGCTGGCGTCCGGCCAGGACTCGCCATTGATCCGTTTCGGCCTCGGTAACGCACTGATCTCCGAACGGCGGTACCAGGCGGCCGCCGATCACCTGCGGGCAGCGCTCGAACTTGACCCCAACTATTCGGCGGCCTGGAAGCTGTTGGGCAAAGCATACGCAGAACTGGGGGATCTGGAGGCGGCCGTTGCCGCTTTCAAACGGGGTATGAAGGTGGCCGAGGCAAAAGGGGACATACAGAGCGTGAAAGAAATGGACGTGTTTCTGCGCCGGATCCAACCGCACGCACACTAGGAACGGCCACGGTAGAAAGGGAACGGTCTGCGGCACAGCCATTTCGGCCCGATTCCGCGATCCTCCTGGTCACATAGCGGCGGCTATGCTTCTCGGGCGATCCTGAAATGGTTCTCGAACTGGACAGCACCTCGCCTCATGCGTTGCTACCGCGCAGACTCCTATGGAAGCCAACACAGGCCATAAGCTGTCCTATAATCCCGGGTCTAAGCAATTGGATCACGAGAACAGCGCATGACCAGCCGAGTCGATTTGGAACATCAGGTACAGACACTGACGCCGAAGGCGGCGAAAGAGTTGCTGGATCAGAACCCACGCGCAATGCTGATCGACGTGCGCTCGTCCATGGAGCATCTGTTCGTCGGCCATCCGCGGGGTGCAATCCACGTATCCTGGATCGACGAGCCTGACTGGAAGGTCAATCCCCACTTTGCCCAGGAGATTCGCAAGCTGATGCTGGGCGGAGTCACGTCCCACGATGACGGAGTGGCGCCGGTGCTGCTGATCTGCCGCAGCGGCCACCGCTCATTGGAGGCGGGGGCCTGTCTGTTGGCCGATGGGTTTACCCAGGTCTACAACATCGAGGGCGGATTCGAGGGGCCTCTGAACGAGGCGCACCATCGAAGCAGCGTCACCGGATGGCGCCACGCAGGCTTACCCTGGGAACAGTGTTAGACCGACAGCAGAACTGCCCGGAACCAGAACCAGGCCGACCGGTCTACCAGACGAGGACGTTACGAGTAACCAGTAGAGAACTGTAATGCTATACAGAACCGTTATCGCGGCAAGCCTGCTGACGTGGACGATGGCAGCGCTGCCGGGCACGGCCCTTGCTGCCTGCGCAGCCACTCTGGATCACGAGATGCGGCGCCTGGGGTCCAAGGAGACGGTTCGCCTTTGCAACGAATACGCAGGGCAGGTCCTGTTGGTGGTGAACACAGCAAGCCGTTGTGGATACACACCGCAGTATGAGGGCCTCGAGGAACTCTATCGACGGTATCAGGCGCGGGGATTGGTGGTGCTCGGTTTCCCGTCCAACGATTTCGGTGGCCAGGAGCCCGGCGGCGAACAACAGATCGCGAGTTTCTGCAGATTGACCTACGATGTGGGATTCCCCATGTTTCGCAAGACCAAAGTGGCCGAAGGCGCGGAAACCGATCCGTTTTTCAGGCAACTGGCGGAGCAGGCCGGTGGCTACCCTAAGTGGAACTTCCATAAGTATTTAATCGATCGCGAGGGAAGAACGGTGGCCTCATTCCCCAGTCAGGTGCGGCCGCTGGAACCGGAGCTGATCGACGCCATAGAAGCGCTGCTGTGACGCTTACGGTCCATTTGTGAACGAAACAGTCAACGGCAATCGAAGCATCCGGAATCCGCTTGGCAACGCTGCCCAATGGCTGGGATTCGCCGGCCTGCTGCCATTTTACGGTGCGCTGCTGACTCTGATCTTTGGCGGCACTGACTTGGCCGAGCCGGCTTGGCGAGCGCTGATCGGTTACGGTGTGGTTATCCTGACATTTCTGGGCGCCGTCCATTGGGGCGTCGCCATTGCCAGTGAACGGGTCGCCAAAACTGCCGCCGTGCGCATGCTGGTGTGGAGCGTGGTGCCGAGTCTCATTGCTTGGGCGGTGCTTCTGCTCGGAATGCCTCCTGGGCCCGCCCTGCTGGTGCTGGCCGCCGGTTTCAGCGCCCAGTTCGGCGCCGATCGACGGCTGGGGCGGACTGACATGGTGCCAGGCTGGTACCTGACGCTACGGGGACGGCTGACCATGGGTGTGCTGGCGTGCCTGGCCATGGCCTTCGTGTTGGCCCCGCGCTCGGCATAGGGGAACCCGCGAAAGTCTCAGCCCAGGTCGCCCCACAGAACCTGCAGCGCAGCAAGGGTGGCCATTCCAGCGGTCTCGGCCCGCAGAATCCGCGGGCCCAGGCGCAGGCTTAGAAAACCACAGGCCAGCGCCTGCTCCAGCTCGCTGCGGCTCAATCCCCCTTCTGGTCCGATCAGGACCTTAACCTTGCCCCGGGGTTGGGGACAATCACGCATTCCGCATGTGGCCGCGGGATCCAAAACCAGACCCATATCCGCGGCCAGCGGTTCCCCCTGCAACCAATCATCCAATACCTGCACGGGTGCGCACCGGGGCACATGCGCGCGCCCGGACTGCTCGCAGGCTGCGACAATGACACCCTGCCAGTGGGCCTGTTTCCGGGCCAGGCGGCGGGGATCATCCGGCAGCCGGGAACGCGCGGCTATGAGCGGTATAACGGTACTGACCCCGAGTTCCACCGCCTTTTGCAGCGCGAAGTCCATGCGATCACTGCGACAAACCGCCTGAGCGAGCGTGACCTGGAGGGGCGATTCCAGGGAGGCGCGCCGAACCGCCCCTAGACGGACAGCGACAGATCTGCGCGCGACCTGCTGCAACCGGCCGTCTGCCTCCAGCCCGTTGCCGTCGAACAGGCTCAGGGCCTGGCCTGGCCCCAATCTGAGCACACGAACGATATGCTGGGCCGCGGTTGCATCCAGCTCGACAGTGCTCCCCTCCGATAAGGGATGTGGCCAGTGGATGCGGGGGATCCTGGATGACATGGCAATTTTCCCAAGACCGCATGTAAGCAATCCATGATGGAATGCCGATATACTCTCACACCATCATGTTCCGACACACCGCACTGCCAGGTTACTCGACAGTCAAACTGCTGGTCGGTGTGAGCGCGATGCTGATGGCCACCGGTGCCCAATCGGCGGACGGGACGGACACACTGTATCGCTGGGAGGACGACGGGCAGGTCGTCTACGGCGACTCGCCGCCGAATCACACGACTGCCGAAACGCTGCGGTACGCGGGCGAACAAATCATACTCAAGCAGGGCAGCATGGCGCTAGATGCCACGGGACGGCACCCGGTGATCCTTCTGACCAAACGGGACTGCGCGGTGTGCAATCGCACGCGCTCACTGCTTTATGAACGGCGGGTCCCGTTCCGGGAGTTCGACATCGAGTTGTCCAGCGTCGGGCGGCGCGAGTATCAGCGGCTTCAAGCCAATACCGTTCCGGTGGTGGTGATCGGTCGTGACGGCAGCAGCGGCCAGGACGAGGGGACGCTGCTGCAGATGCTGGATGAAGCGGGTTACTGACCGGTGAGCTTCCCGGTCGAATCGATACCCGGATCCGCAATGCAATCGGCGCGAATGAATCCGGGTATCCCTTGGCACCGAAGGCGGACATGCTAAAGATCGCATCCTGGAACGTAAACTCACTTCGGGTGAGGCTGGAGCAGGTACTTGGCTGGCTAGAAGCCAACCGGCCCGACATAGTTGGGCTTCAGGAAACCAAGCTGCAGAATCCAGCCTTCCCGCTGGAAGCATTCGAGATGGCGGGCTACCGCGCTCTGTACTCGGGCCAGAAAACCTACAACGGTGTTGCCCTGCTGAGTCGCCAACCGGCCAGCGAACCGATCGTCGATCTGCCGGGACTGGAGGACCCGCAGCGTCGCGTTCTCGGCGCCACCATCGGCCCGGTGCGGGTGCTCAATCTCTATGTGCCCAACGGACAGTCCGTGGGCAGTGAAAAGTACGCGTACAAGTTGGACTGGCTGGCCAAACTGGCTCGTCTCATCGAGCAGGAGCTGCGCAACAGCGGGAATGTTCTTGTCATGGGTGATTTTAACATCGCACCCGATGACCGGGACGTGCATGATCCGGCGGCCTGGGCCGGCAAGATTCTCTGCAGCGAGCCAGAGCGGGCTGCCCTTGGGCGCCTGCTCGACTTGGGCCTGGTCGATACCTTCCGCCAGTTTGAGCACCCCGAGCAGACGTTCAGCTGGTGGGATTACCGATCCGCCGGATTCCGGCGCAACCTGGGGCTGCGCATCGATCTGCTTCTGGCCAGCTCCGATCTTGCCGCACGCTGCCGTAGTTCCGACGTGGACATCGCGCCCAGGCGCCTGGAACGGCCATCCGACCACGCACCGGTGGTCGCGGAATTCGAGCTCGAATGAAGTAAGCCTGAAGCTGCGTGCAACCGGCATGCACGCTACCAGCCGGTTGGCTCAAGCTTGGCATACGACCACACCAGGCACTTCTGCCCGACATCCTGAAAATTCACATGCACCCGCATGTGTGCACCCGAACCCTCGTAACGAAGAATGACACCGTCGCCGAATTTGGGGTGATTAACCCCCGCACCCGGTTTCAAAGGTCGATCCTGGCTCAAGGAAACCGTCTGAGACGCCGAAATCCGGCTGTATTGGGGTTGGCTGACATGGGCCCGAGGTCGCAGATCCTGGATCAGTTCCGAGGGAATCTCGCCCAGAAACCGTGATGGCTGGGCATAGTTCTCCTGCCCGTAGAGTCGTCGGCTCTCTGCGTGGGTGAGATACAGTCGCTCACCGGCTCGGGTGATGCCCACGTAGCACAGCCGCCGTTCCTCTTCCAGCTTGGCGGGATCTTCCTGGGCGCGGCCGGTGGGAAACAAACCCTCCTCCACTCCGGTCAGAAACACCAACGGAAACTCCAACCCCTTGGCCGCGTGCAGGGTCATCAGCTGAACGCAATCCTCCCAGGTATCGGCTTGCCCCTCTCCGGCCTCCAGCGCGGCATGAGCCAGGAACGCATCGACCGGCTGCAACGCCTCGGCTCCGAATTCCTCCCGCTCCGGCGCGTCCAACTCGGGGCGAAACCCGCGGGCGGCGTTGACCAGTTCCTTGAGGTTGTCGACCCGATCCTCGCCGCGCCCGCTGCGATCCCTGCCGTGGTGGTCCAGCAGGCCGCTGAGCTGAATGGTCTGATCGACACGGTCTGCCAAACCCAAATCCGCCACCGTGTCGGCAAGCCCCTCAATAAGCGTCAGGAAACCTTGCAAAGCCGAAGCCCCCCGGGAAGCCACGAGGCGCTCCGACACCACATGCTGCGCCGCCTCATAGAGGGACAGACCCGCTTCCCGCGCTACACCGCGCACAGTGTCCACGGTCCGGGTGCCGATAGCCCGCGGCGGTACATTGACCACCCGCTCGAACGAGGCGTCGTCGGTCCGGTTGGCCAACAGCCGCAGATAGGCCAATGCGTCCTTGACCTCGGCCCGCTCAAAAAAACGCAGGCCGCCATACACCCGGTACGGCAGACGCACGGAGATCAGTGCTTCCTCAAACAGACGGGACTGGGCATTGGATCGATAGAGAATGGCGACCTGGCTACGCGCACCTCCACCTTCGACCCATGCCCGGATCTGGTCCACCACGAACCGGGCCTCATCGCGCTCGTTGTAGGCCCGATACAACTGGATCGGGTCACCCTCCGCACCGGCAGTCCAGAGCGCCTTGCCCACCCGTTCACCGTTGTTGGCTATGACCGCGTTGGCGGCATCCAGTATGGTTCCGGTGGAGCGGTAGTTCTGCTCCAGGCGGACGGTGATTGCGCTGGGGAAATCACGATCCATGTTGAGGATGTTCTCGATCCTTGCGCCCCGCCAGCCATATATGGACTGATCGTCATCGCCCACCGCGAACAGACGTCCCTGATCACCGGTCAGAAGACGCAGCCAGGCATATTGGACCGCGTTGGTATCCTGGAACTCGTCCACATGCAGGTAACGGAACCGTTCCCGGTAGTGACTGAGTAATGTCGGCGTGTCACGTAGAAGCTCATGCGCCCGAAGAAGGAGTTCAGCAAAATCCACCACCCCGGCCCGGGCACAGGCCTGATCGTAGGCCCGATACAGTTCCACCAGGCGTCTGTGCACCGGATCCTGGCCGGGCTCGATCTGGTCGGCTCGCTGTCCTTCATCCTTGCGTCCGTTTATAAACGCGCGCACCTGCTTGGGAACCCACTGCGCCTCATCCAGTCCGTGAGCCTGGATGGTGCGGCGAACCGTGCGCAGTTGATCGTCGGCGTCGAGAATCTGAAACGATGCGGGCAGTCCCGCGTTCTCGGGATGGCGCCGCAGCAGGCGATGGGCAAGACCGTGAAAGGTCCCGATCCACATACCGCCGGAGGAGTAGCCCAGCATCTGCTCGATCCGGCCCCGCATCTCGCCAGCGGCTTTGTTGGTGAAAGTCACCGCCAGTACGGACCAGGGCGATACGCCCTGCGCTTCAAGCAGCCAAGCGATGCGGTGCACCAGTACCCGCGTCTTGCCGCTGCCGGCGCCGGCCAGGACCCGGATATGGGCGTCGATCGGCGCGGTCACCGCCTCCCGTTGAGCAGGATTCAGGGGGTCAATAATGGGATCGACGGCCATGGCGGCGCCCTTAGAGTTGAACTGAACCACGCTCGGTGTGGGCGCGGCCCCGGAATGGGCGAAAGGTACCTTAGCACAGTCGGATAGCCAGCACTGCTGGCGAGGTCAATCGGGTCTGGACAGAAGCGGGCGCTCCCCTTTACCGGCTGATCTGCGGATAAAATCGGCCCGGCCGGGCGAGCGGGCATTCAGCTCGTCCGCACACTCGGACGACACCCCTGCGGTGGCCGCCAGCAGCACCTCGAGCTCCGCCAGATCGACTTTGGGGTGGGTGAGATCCTGAGGTCGAACCACGTCCTGTTCCAGCTTCCAGAACAAATGCGGACTCCACATGCATCGTTGCACCCGGGGATGGAAGTACAGCTCCGCGCAGCGCTGATGCAGGGCTTTAGTGTCCATTTTTCACTTGCGTTTTCTTTGGCCGTTGCCAATCCGAAAGAATACGCTGCTTGACCCGGGTCACGGCCAAGGCGCCGGCCGGTACGTCCTGACTCACGGTAGAACCGGCGCCGACAGTCGCGCCTGGACCGACCTCAACCGGCGCCACCAGGGCCGTGTTGGAACCGATAAAAGCACCATCGCCAATCACCGTACGATGTTTGTTGGCGCCATCGTAATTGCAGGTAATGGTCCCGGCACCCACATTGACTCCGGCGCCGACCGCGCTATCACCGATATAGCTGAGGTGATTGGCTTTGCTGCCCAGCCCCAACTCCGACTTCTTGATCTCGACAAAGTTACCCACGTGCACCTGGTCGGCCAGCTGCGTATCGGGTCGAATTCGCGCGAACGGCCCGATTCGACAATCCCGGCCCAGGCGGGCCGAATCGAGCACGCAGTTGGGCTGAATCTCGGTCCCGTCACCGATGACGCAATCCCGGATGACACAATTGGCCCCGATGCGCACATCGGATCCGAGCACAACCCGACCTTCAAAGACGACATTTACATCGATCAGGCAATCCGGACCGGTACTGACCTCCCCGCGAACGTCGACCCTGGCCGGATCCAGCAGGGTCGCACCACCGAGCATCAATCTCCGTACCAGGCGCGCCTGGAGCGTTCGCTCGAGCTGGGCGAGTTGGATTCTGTCATTGGCGCCCAGAACTTCGGAGGCATCGGGCGCCCGAACGGTGACAATGCCAACCCCGTCGGCAACCGCCATGGCAATGATGTCGGTGAGATAGTATTCACCCTGTGTGTTGTCGTTGCCCAGTTTTGACAGCCACTCGCGCAGCAGAGCGCAGGGTGCCGCGAGGATGCCGGTGTTGCATTCCGTCACCTTGCGCTCGGCTTCGCTGGCATCCTTTTCCTCTACAATCCGCGTCACCGCCTGTGTCGCATCCCGGAGGATACGACCATAACCGGCGGGGTTTTCCAGGTTGACGGTTAAAAGGCCCAGAGAACCCGACTCGGCGACACGGATAAGGGGCAGCAGAGTTTCGGCGCGCACCAACGGCACGTCGCCGTAGAGGACCAATACCACGGCATGGTCCGGTAGACCGGGTAGGGCCTGGTCGACCGCGTGACCGGTACCCAGCTGCCGGTCCTGGGTTACCCAATGCACGGGGCTTTCAGTCAAAGTATCCCGGACCGCTTCGGCACCGTGACCGATCACCACCCGCACGGCGGCGGGTTCAAGCTGCCCGGCGGTGTCGATGACACGGCTGAGCATGGGCCGTCCGGCAACAGTGTGCAGCACCTTGGGGCGGCGCGAAGCCATGCGCGTACCCTGGCCGGCAGCCAGGATGATAACGGAAACAGAGGATGTAGTCGGTGTATTCATGCCTGATCCAGCGAGCAATGACCGTGCCTGGCTGCGCTGGCGGTTGTACGCCCGGGGTGGGGGAGTTGCGCACCCACCCCGATCACCGTGTCAGGCGCGTCCGGTATTGCGCAAGCGCCGCAAGGTGCGGAGCTGGGCTACGGCTTCGGCAAGTTCAGCCTGGGCCTTGGCATAATCAATATCGGCCTTATGATCCGTGAGGGCTCTCTCGGCCCT
Source organism: Candidatus Competibacteraceae bacterium (assembly GCA_024641125.1). Taxonomy (GTDB): domain Bacteria; phylum Pseudomonadota; class Gammaproteobacteria; order Competibacterales; family JAHEDQ01; genus JAHEDQ01. Next base: position 20,903 of record JAHEDQ010000049.1, read on the forward strand.
TTCCTTGGCCGCCATGGCGGAGGCTTCGTCAATGTCCTTGGCCCGCAGCGCGGTATCGGCAAGCACCGTCACCACATGAGGCTGCACCTCCAGCATGCCGCCCGAGACGTAGATGTATTGGTCTTCCGCGCCTTCGGTCTTGATTCGCACTTCACCGGGACGCAAACGCGTCAGCATCTGCGCATGTCGCGGCGCAATGCCAACATCGCCGTACTCCGCCGGGGCGACCACCATTTCGGCGGGCCCGGAGAAAATTTCCTGCTCGGCACTGACGATGTCGACGTGTATGGTCATGGCCATCTCTAATCAACCCCTTGGGTGGTCGCTCTCGACACAACGCCGGGGCCGCCGCAGCAGGCCCCGTCAAACTCTAATTAGAGTTGCTCCGCCTTCTGGACCGCCTCTTCGATGCCGCCGACCATGTAAAAGGCCTGCTCGGGCAGGTGGTCGTATTCTCCCGCCACGATCCCTTTGAAGCCGGCGATGGTGTCGCTCAGAGATACGTACTTGCCCGGGCTGCCGGTGAACACCTCGGCGACAAAGAACGGCTGGGACAGAAAACGCTGAATCTTGCGGGCGCGGGATACAATCAGCTTATCCTCCTCGGACAGCTCATCCATACCGAGAATGGCGATGATGTCCTTGAGTTCTTTGTACCGCTGAAGCGTGCCCTGCACCGAGCGGGCGACATCGTAGTGATCTTGCCCGATGACCAGCGGATCAAGCTGGCGTGAGGTGGAATCAAGCGGATCCACCGCCGGATAAATGCCGAGCTCCGCGATCTGCCGTGACAGCACCAAGGTAGCGTCCAAGTGGGCAAACGTGGTGGCGGGCGAGGGGTCGGTCAAGTCATCGGCAGGCACGTAGACGGCCTGGAAGGACGTGATCGAGCCAGTCTTTGTGGAGGTGATGCGCTCCTGCAACTGGCCCATCTCGTAGGCCAACGTCGGCTGGTAACCTACCGCGGACGGCATGCGCCCCAGCAAAGCGGACACCTCGGTGCCGGCCAGGGTATAGCGATAAATGTTGTCTATGAACATCAGCACATCGCGGCCTTCGTCGCGGAAGTGCTCCGCCATGGTCAACCCGGTCAACGCAACCCGCAGCCGGTTACCCGGGGGCTCGTTCATCTGGCCATAGACCAGGGCGACCTTGTCCAATACGTTGGACTCGCGCATCTCGTGATAAAAGTCGTTGCCCTCACGGGTCCGCTCCCCGACGCCGGCGAATACGGAATAGCCGGAGTGCTCGATGGCAATGTTGCGGATCAGCTCCATCAGCGTCACCGTCTTGCCAACGCCCGCACCCCCGAACAAACCAATCTTTCCGCCCTTGGAGATGGGCATGATCAGGTCGATCACCTTGATGCCGGTCTGGAGGATCTCGATCGCCGGCGACTGATCGGCATAAGCCGGCGCCGCCCGATGAATGGGAAGCCGGATTTCGGCTTCCACCGGCCCAGCCTCGTCGACGGGCTCACCCAGCACATCCATGATGCGCCCAAGCGTTCCCATACCGACCGGTACGGCAATTGGCGAGCCGGTGTTTTCCACACCGATGCCCCGCTTCAGACCATCGGCACTGCCCATGGCGATCGAACGCACCACACCGTCACCCATTTGCTGCTGCACTTCCAGCGTCAGACCGGTGTCACCCACCTTCAGCGCATCGTTAACATGGGGCACACTGCCCCTTTCGAACTCGACGTCAACGATGGCGCCGATTATCTGAACAATTTTCCCGTCATTCATTTTCGAGGGTTCCCCCTGAAAGTTGTAATTCGACCCTAAACGGCGGCGGCGCCCGCGACGATTTCCGACAGTTCCTGCGTGATGGCGGCCTGGCGGGCTTTGTTGTAGGCCAACTGAAGTTCGCCGATCAGCTCACCAGCGTTGTCGGATGCCGCCTTCATGGCAACCATCCGAGCGCCTTGCTCGCAGGCCAGATTCTCAACCACGCCCTGGTATACGAGCGATTCGATGTAGCGCACCATCAGGGCATCCACGATTTGCTTTGAATCGGGCTCGTAGATGTAGTCCCAGTGGTGTTTGATCTCATCAACGGCTTCACCGGTGATCGGAACCAATTGGTCGATTGTCGGCTCCTGGGTCATGGTGTTGACGAATTCGTTGGAAGCCAGAAAGATCCGATCCAAACGACCCTCATCAAAACCATCCAACATCACCTTCACCGTTCCGATCAGACTCTCAATGCCGGGCTGATCTCCGATCTGAGTCGCCTCCGCCACGATGCTGCCACCGGTACGTTTGAAAAACTGGAGCGCCTTGTTCCCGATGACGCAGAACTCGATCTCCGCGCCCTGATCGTTCCACTCCTTCATGTCCCGCAGCAGTCGACGAAACAGATTGTTGTTCAAGCCACCGCACAAACCGCGATCGGAGGAAACAATGATGTATCCGACGCGCTTTACCGGGCGATCACCCAGATAGGGATGGTGATACTCGGGGTGTGCCTGGGCCAGGTGCGAAATCACTTCCCGCATGCGCTTGGCATAGGGTCGAGTCGCCCGCATTCGTTCCTGGGCCCTGCGCATCTTGCTGGCAGCGACCATCTGCATGGCAGAGGTGATCTTCTGCGTGTTCTGAATGCTTCGGATCTTGGTCCTGATTTCCTTGGCGCCGGCCATGCTGTCACCCCACTACCAGACGTTATTGGCCTTGAAATCCTCGACCGCCTTCTTGAAGGCATCGGCGATTTCATCACCATACTCCCCGGTCTCGTTGATGCGATTCATCAACTCACCCTGGGTTTGATCCATGTACGCGATCAGGGCGGACTCAAAATTCCCAATCTTGTCAATTGCCACATCATCCATGTAGCCCTGGTCGACGGCGAACAGCGATATTGCCATGTCGGCGACCGACATGGGTGAATACTGCTTCTGCTTCATCAGCTCGGTCACGCGCTCTCCCCGTTCGAGCTGGTTACGTGTTGCCTCGTCCAGGTCGGACGCGAACTGGGAAAATGCGGCCAGCTCCCGGTACTGCGCCAGGGCCAGACGGACCCCGCCACCGAGCTTTTTGATGATTTTGGTTTGGGCGGCGCCGCCAACCCGTGAGACCGAAAGGCCGGCGTTGATGGCCGGACGGATGCCGGCGTTGAACAAGTCGGATTCGAGAAAGATTTGCCCATCCGTGATTGAGATCACGTTGGTGGGTATGAAGGCCGACACGTCCCCCGCCTGGGTTTCGATGATGGGCAACGCGGTCAGAGAACCGGTCTTGCCCTTCACTTTCCCTTCGGTTTCCCGCTCCACCCATTCAGCGGTAACCCGGGCGGCACGCTCGAGCAAACGCGAATGAAGATAAAAAACATCGCCGGGGTAGGCTTCGCGACCCGGTGGTCGCCGCAGCAGCAATGAGACCTGCCGATAGGCCCATGCCTGTTTGGTCAGATCGTCGTAGATGATCAGGGCGTCTTCGCCCCGGTCCCGAAAGTATTCGCCCATCGCACAACCGGCGTAGGGAGCGACGTATTGCATCGAGGCGGGATCGGAGGCACCGGCGGCCACCACGATGGTGTGCTTCATGGCGCCGTGCTCTTCCAGCTTGCGCACCACACCCGCCACCGACGAGGCTTTCTGCCCCACCGCCACGTAGATGCACTTAACCCCTGTATCCTTCTGGTTGATGATGGCGTCGATGGCAATGGCCGTCTTACCGGTCTGGCGGTCGCCGATGATCAGCTCGCGCTGCCCGCGCCCCACCGGCACCATGGCGTCGATCGACTTGAGACCGGTCTGCACGGGTTGATCGACCGACTTACGCCAGATTACGCCCGGCGCCACCTTCTCGATGGGGGAGCTGTGGTCGGATTTGATCGGCCCCTTAGCGTCGATCGGGTCCCCCAGGGAATTGACTACGCGACCGAGCAGGGCCTCGCCCACGGGCACTTCGATGATGCGACCGGTGCACTTGACCTTGTCGCCCTCGGATAGGTGCTCATACTCG
>JAHEDQ010000050.1 GCA_024641125.1 Candidatus Competibacteraceae bacterium
CCCGATTAAGCTGCGCCTCTGAATCCAAGACGCTGATTTAGCGTGACTCGGTGTACACTGGCGGGCTGAACTTCTCATATGCATGGCGGCCCAAGTTCGGGCCGAACTGTTCAAATGCCCAGACAGTAATGGCAATCAAACCGCATGAGCGATAATCAGTCCTCCTATCAACATGGATCAACGCCCGCCATGGGCGTATTGCTCGCCAATCTCGGAACCCCGGATGCGCCGACGCCGTCGGCCCTCAGGCGATATCTGGGCGAGTTTCTTTGGGACCGGCGCGTGGTGGATCTGGCGCGGCCGCTGTGGTGGTTGATTCTGCACGGCATCATCCTGCGTCTTCGTCCGGCGCGATCGGCTAAGGCCTACAGTAAGGTGTGGACCGACGAGGGCTCTCCATTGTTGGTCATCAGCCGGCGCCAGGGTGCTGCGCTGCAACGCCTTCTGGGCCACCGGTTACCCGGGACGGTGCGGGTCGCGGTGGCAATGCGCTATGGCAATCCGTCCATACGGGCAGGACTGGAGGAACTTCGGGCGGCGGGTGTCCGCCGCCTGATCGTGTTGCCGCTGTATCCCCAGTACTCGGCCGCCACTACGGCCTCGACCTTCGATGCCGTGGCCAAGGTGCTGGCTGACTGGCCATGGATCCCGGAGCTTCGTCTGATCAGCGACTACCATTTGGAAGCGGGTTACATCAGCGCGCTCGCCTCATCCATTCGCGAGGCCTGGGCTGCCCGCAAGGCCGGCGATAAGCTGCTGTTTTCCTTTCACGGCGTGCCCAAACGCTATCTTCTCAACGGCGATCCCTACCATTGCCTGTGCCATGCCACTGCGCGGCAGGTCGCCGAGGCCTTGGATCTTGAAGAGGCGCGTTGGCAACTGGTTTTTCAGTCGCGTTTTGGTCGCGAGGAATGGCTACGTCCCTATGCCGACGAGACCCTCGAAGCGATGGGGCGTGCCGGAGCCGGTGACATCGACGTGGTGTGCCCTGGGTTTTCCGCCGACTGTCTTGAGACCCTGGAGGAAATCGCCATGACGAACCGGGATCTGTATCGGGCATCCGGCGGCGGCGAGCTGCGCTATATACCGGCCTTGAACGATCGGGCTGATCACATTGAGATGCTGGCCGAACTGGTGTGTCGTCATGCCGCGGGGTGGCCCGAAGCGCTTGCCGTGTCCGATCCAGGTGTCCAGACCGAGGCGCGGGCTCAGGCGCGTGCACGGGCAATCGCCATGGGTGCCGCAGGATAGTCGTGATGAGCCGACGGACAAAGCGCGATGACAAGTGAGTTGACCAAAGCCCATGTTTCGGTCGCGCCGCCGTTGCGTCCCCGGCGTTGGCTGCAGGTATTGGCGCCAATCCTCATTCTGGGCGCGTCGTTGGCGGCGTTTGCGGCCCTCAAGGCGACCCGTGCCACCTCACCACCCGTGGAGGTGATGGAAAAGGCCTGGTTGGTTCAAACCCTGACTGTCACACCCGGCCTGCTGGCGCCCGATCTGGTGCTCTACGGACGGGTGGAGTCGCCTCGCTCGGCCAGCCTGACTGCCGCGGTCAGCGCCGATGTGCTGCAGGTGCCCGCTCGGGAAGGCCTGGAGGTGGCTCAGGCTGATTTGTTGGTGGCATTGGACCAAAGGGACATACAGCTTGATTTGACACAGCGCCGGGCCGATGTGGCGGAAGCCGAGGCGGCGATAGAGAGTGAGCAAACCCGATACCAGGCCGACCTTGACGCGCTCAAACTTGACGAGCGCCTGCTTGCCCTGACCCAGAACGAGGTCAATCGGCTGGTCAATCTTCAGCAACGGGGCCTGGGGTCGGAGTCACAGCGTGATACGGCACGCAAGGCCCTGGAGCAGCAGGGCATGTCGGTGATCAGTCGCAAGCAGGCGCTGAAGGACCACGATGCTCGGATGCGCAGCCTGCAAGCCCGTTTGGATCGCGCCCGCGCCAGCCGGGACCGGGCGGCGCTCGACCTTGAACGAACTCGGATCACCGCCCCGTTCAAGGGGCGTGTCACCCGGGTCGATGTATCGCTCGGAGACCGGGTCCGAATCGGGGACAGTCTTCTGGAGCTTTACGACACCAGTGCGGTGGAGGTGCGTGCCCAGGTTCCGTCGCGTCAGTTGGGGTCCGTAAAGCAGGCGCTGGCCGCCTCCGGAGTGCTTGACGCCCACGCCCAGGTGGACGGTCGTGAGGTGGAGATGGTCCTGGATCGCCTTGCCGGCAAAGCCGATGTCGCCAGCGGAGGCATCGACGCTCTGTTTCGCGTCCAGGCTGATACTGGGCAGCTCACCATCGGGCGGGTGGTGACGGTGGTTCTGCAAACGACGCCCCTGGAGGATGTGGTGGCGCTGCCCTACGAAGCCTTGTACGGACTCGACACTGTGTATCGGCTCGACGGCGGCCGGATGCAGGCGGTGCGGGTCGAACGCGTCGGTGAAAAACGCCGGCTCGACGCGCGCCCCATGGTCCTGCTACGCGCCCCCGACTTGAGACCGGGGGATCAAATCGTGGTTACTCAGCTCCCCAATGCCGTATCCGGTCTCAAAGTCACCGTCGCCGAGACCGGCCGCGACTGAAGGCGTTGGCATGACCGGTAAATTTCAGCACCGCAGCGACCTGATCGGCATTTTCGCTCAGCATCGGGTGGCGGCGAACCTGATGATGCTGATGATGATACTGGCCGGGGTCTGGGGCCTCAGTCAGCTCAATACCCAGTTCTTTCCCAGTTTCGAACTGGACTATGTTTCCGTGCGCGTCATCTGGAGCGGCGCCTCCGCCGAGGATGTCGAAGACAGCATCACCAATCCCCTGGAGCGGGAGTTCCGCGACCTAAACCAAGTGCGAAAAATGACGTCCACCTCCGGCAATGGGGTGTCCGCCATCACCCTTGAGTACGAGGAGGGCACCGACATGGGCGAGGCCCTGGACGAGGTTAAGCAGCGGGTAGCTCTGGTGCGCAACCTGCCCAGTGATGCCGAAGAGCCGGAGGTTTCGCGCATCATCCGTTACGACTCCATCGCGCGGGTGATGATTACCGGGGATCTGGATCGCCGAGAGTTACGTGTGTTGGCGCGGGCCGCCGAACGTGAACTACTCGAACGCGGCGTGGCGAAGATCGAACTGGAGGGATTGCCCGAGGAGGAGATCGCCATCCAGATCCCCAGCGCTGTGCTGGAGGAGATAGGCATGTCGTTCAGCGAAGTGGCCAGTCGCGTCGCCCAGTTGAGCCAGGATCTGCCCGCTGGATCGGTCGGCCAGCAGGACACCGCACGTCAGCTTCGCAGTTTGGATCAACGCCGTGACGTGGCGGGGTTCGCCGGCTTGACACTCAAGGCCGACGAGCAGGGGCGCCGCATCACCTTGGGTGACGTAGCGCGTATCGAACGGCGTCCGCAGGATCGGGAGGTGCGGATCACTTTTCGTGGTCAACCCGCAGTTGAATTGCATCTGTTGCGCTCGGAGGCGGCCGATGCGCTGGATTCGGCGCGCATACTCCAACAGTGGGCCGAGCAGGCCCGCCACCAACTACCACCCGGCATCGAGCTGCATGTATTCGATCAATCCTGGCAGCTCATCCGTGATCGCCTGGGGCTGCTGCTGAAGAACGGTGGCGGCGGTCTGGTCCTGGTGGTGGGCATATTGTTTCTGTTCCTGAACGCGCGGGTGGCAATCTGGGTTGCAGTCGGGATTCCGGTTTCGTTCATGGCCACACTCGGTGTGCTCCATGTGCTGGGCGGCAGCATCAACATGATCAGCCTGTTCGCGCTGATCATGGCGCTTGGCATTATCGTCGACGACGCCATCGTTGTGGGCGAGGATGCCCTTGCGCACTATCAGGGTGGCGAACGCAGCCTCGAGGCGGCCGAGGGCGGAGCGCGCCGCATGTTGGCGCCGGTCAGCGCCTCATCGCTCACCACCATCGCTGCCTTCGTGCCCATCATGTCGGTCGGCGGAGTGATCGGAAACATCATCTTCGATATTCCGTTGATTATCGTTTGTGTGATTCTGGCCTCCCTGGTGGAGAGCTTTCTGGTCTTGCCGGGCCATCTCCGGCACAGCTTCCACAAAATGCATCATGCGCAACCCGGACGGCTGCGAGCCTGGCTGGATGGGCGTTTTTTTGCATTCCGGGACCGGATATTTCGGCCTTTGTTGACCCGCGCCGTGGCCTATCGTTGGACCACTGTTGCGGCCGCCCTGAGCTCATTGATTCTCACCTTTGGCCTGTTGGCAGGCGGTCGCGTGGGGTTCACCTTTTTCCCGGTACCGGAGGGCAGCATTGTCTACGCGAGTGCAGCCTTCGTTTCCGGCACCGATGCGGATCGGGTGGCCAGATTCATGGGTCATCTGGAGCAGACCCTGGCCGAGACCGAGGCCCAGTTCGGCGGCGACCTGGTGGTGGCGGCCAAGACCCGTCTGGGCAAAGTGACGCTGGGGGGCGGCAGTACCACCCAGGAGGGGGAACAGTTTGGCTCCATGGTCGTGGAGTTGACCGCGCCCGATACCCGCGAGGTAAGGCTGAACGAGTTCATCCGCGCCTGGCAGGCGCGGGTGGGCCAGCCAGCGGGGCTGGAAACGTTTTCCATCTTCCCGCGCCAAGCCGGGCCGCCGGGACGCGACATCGAAGTTCGGCTGGTAGGAGAAGATGCGGAGCGGGTGAAGCGCGCCGCCCTGGAGCTGGCCGAGACACTGCAGACTTTTGATGGCGTCAGTGCCATCGAAGACGATACACCGTACGGTCGCGAGCAGTACATCTATCGGTTGACGCCGCAGGCGGAAGCCATGGGCTTGACCGTGGAAACCGTGGGTCGGCAGCTGCGTTCGGCCTACGACGGCAGCCTGGTGCAAATCTTTCAGGATGGGGAGGAGGAGGTCGAGGTTCGTGTATCGCTGCCGGACGTGGAGCAAGACAGCCTGGCGAGTCTGGACAGCCTGAACGTGAGCCTGCCCGGGAGCGGTTCGATTCCGTTGTCCAGCGCAGTTTATTTCGAAACCCGACGCGGCTTTGAAGCGGTACGTCATGCCGACGGCAAACTGGCGGTCCAGGTTTCGGGGGATGTTGATGCCCAGATCACCAGCAGTGACGATGTGCTGGCCAGCCTGGAGACGTCGGTGTTGCCCGAACTGGTGACACGCTATGGCGTACGCTACAGCTTCGAGGGGCGTGCGGCAGATCAGGCGGAGACCATGGCGGACATGCGCCGTGGCGCCCTGTTCGCTCTGGCGTTCATTTACCTCATTTTGGCCTGGGTTTTCGCTTCTTACAGTTGGCCCATCGTCGTGATGCTGGCCATTCCTCTAGGCCTGGTGGGGGCCATGGTCGGCCACTACGTGATGGGCATAAAACTCACCATACTGTCCATGTTTGGCATGTTCGGGCTGTCGGGCATTGTTATAAATGATTCCATCGTGCTGGTGACTTTTTACCGGCAACTACGGCAGGACGGTATGATGGTGCAGGACGCAATCATCGAAGCGGCCTGCCAGCGCCTGCGAGCGGTGTTGCTGACTTCGCTAACCACCATAGCCGGACTGACGCCGCTGCTGTTCGAAACGTCTTTGCAGGCGCAGTTTCTGATACCCATGGCGGTTTCGATTTCCTTTGGGCTGGCCTTCACCACCCTGGTCGTCCTGTTCTTCGTGCCGGCGGTGCTGTCGATAAACGAAAGCATCACCCACACGGTCGACCGCATGCGGGGCCGCGCGCCCCAGTTTGGGTCTTTCCAGAACGGGCGTCCCCCCGGGTGAGCTCAAATGTCGCCTCGTCCCAGCGGTTCGCAAGAAACCCGGCTCGCCCGCTGAGCATTCAGCTACAGGACCGGAAAGCGCCCGCCTGATCCGGCCAATCCAGCTCATACGGGGCGCAACCAAATGGCCCGGATGCTCTTTGTTGCGGCCTGCGCCGCGCCGACGATTGCCGCTTCAAGGATCGAATCCTGAGCGCACTTCGGCCGGTAACCGTTGGGCCGCCATCTATACTCAAGAAGCCGGCCGGTTGTCGCGCACGGTCCGTCCGGGCCTGTGACCTATGGAGGACGGTGATGATTCGCGCGGTCCTGTGCGACCTCAGCGGTGTGCTTTACGTTGGTGATCGGGCAGTGCCTGGTGCTCGGGATGCCCTGCTCAGCCTGCGCGCTGCGGGGGTGGGAGTGAAGTTCATCACCAATGTCACGCGGCTGCCACGGCGGCGAATCGTGCAGCAGTTGCTGCGCCTCGGCTTTGACGTGGATGCAGAGGACGTATTCACCCCCGCCATCGTGGCCCGGTCTTTTGTTACCCGGGAGGGGCTGGTACCGCACTTGCTGATTCATCCCAACCTGCAGGAGGAACTCGCGGACTTGTCCGGCTCCTCGCCCAACGCAGTGTTGCTGGGTGATGCTGGTCACGCCTTCACCTATGAGAATCTCAATGCGGCATTTCGCATTCTGATCACTGGCGCACCCTTACTCGTCATGGGCACGGACCGCTACTACCGGGAGCCAGACGGGCTTAGCCTCGATGCCGGGCCCTTCGCCAAAGCCCTGAGTTATGCCGCCGGTGCGCCGGTGCAAGTGCTTGGAAAACCATCGCCGGACTTCTTCCGCCTGGCCGCGGCGACTTTGGGTGTGGATCTTGACCAGGTGGTGATGTTGGGCGATGACTACGAGGTGGATGTTCGGGGTGCTCTTGATGCGGGTCTCCAGGCGATCCTCGTGCGAACCGGCAAGTATCGGGAGGGGGATGAGTTCAGGATTGGGGCGAAGGGCGCCCGGGTCTGCGCCGACATAGGCGCAGCCACGGATCTGATTCTTTAGAATGCATGAGGTGTGTGGTCAGCTCACTTAATGTTCGAGGCGAATCAGCGATGTGTCGGTCGAGACACCGGTGTGTGGCTGCCCATAGAACGACGGTCCCGGGGCCGAGAATTTTCTGAGTCGGGTCAGACAAATCCGATTTGCCGGTAAAGGGCTGTCGCCCCTTTCCAGCGTGATGCGTGACGAATCCGAAACAAGCGGTTCCCCAGTTGATACGGGGCGGGATTCCCCGAAAAGAAGCTCCGTCGACGCCGCACCCACATCTGAACCCTGTGGTCGGGCTGGCCATGCCGTACCTTTACTTGTCTAGGCTTATGTTCTTAATAAGAAATCGGCGGGCATGATGCCCGCCGTAAGGATGCAGCCAAAACTGGTTGCCAAGGTGATTGGGAGATACGGTTGAACCTCATCCTAGAGGTTGCCGGCACCGCAAAGCCGCAACAAGACCACTTTGGAGATTCCCATTTATTCCGTGGAAAGGCCGCTGTTCCAAGCGGGTTGAAGTGTCCAATCCATGGACGTCCCTGCTCCTTCACATTCAGGTTGACATAAGCCGAGCGCGCTTCCGATGCGCAAATCTTCGCCTTTGCGGGTCAGAATACTCTTCGATCGGGGTAAGAAATTTCTTACATTCGGGCGCGCCTGCCCGGCTGAATAAGCATGCTGCTGTTTGACGATGATTACCTGAATGCATCGGATGGTGTGGGGCAGTACACTGGCCAGCAGCCAACCGAACGACGGACTCAATGCGAGATCTCTATCCCGATATCATGCCGTACGCAAGCCATGCGCTCCCGGTTGGAGACGTTCACGTACTTCACCTGGAAGAATGCGGCAATCCCGAAGGCCAGCCCGTGCTGTTTCTCCATGGCGGTCCGGGGGCTGGTTGCGATCCCGTCCACCGGCGGTTCTTCGATCCGACGATCTACCGCATCGTGTTATTCGATCAGCGTGGATGTGGCCGATCACGGCCTCACGCAACTTTGCAGTACAACACCATCTGGGATCTGTTGGAGGACATGGAGACCATCCGCAGGTATCTCGGCATCGATCGCTGGGTGGTGTTTGGCGGGTCCTGGGGATCGACCCTCGCCCTGGTCTATGCCGAGGCCCATCCGGAGCGGGTTGCTGGGCTCATATTACGAGGGCTTTTTCTGAGCCGCCCTCAGGAGATCGAGTGGCTGTACCAAAACGGCGCACGGCGCCTGTTTCCCGACGCGTGGTTCGAGTTTGAAGCACTGATACCGGTCGGAGAACGAGAAGACATGGTTGCGGCCTATCATCGCCGGCTTACGGACAGCAATGAACTCGAACGCCTCAGAGCGGCGCGGGCCTGGTCGATTTATGAGGGCAAGATCTCGTGCTTGCGGCCCAATGACGCTGTAGTTGGGCAGTTCGGAGAGACCCATCGGGCGCTGAGCCTGGCCCGCATCGAAGCCCACTATTTTGCCCACGCTTGTTTTCTGGAGCCCGATCAGATCATACGCGATGCGGCGCGCCTGGCGGGTATTCCGGGCGTGATGGTGCATGGTCGCTATGATGTCGTTTGCCCGCTGGATCAGGTTTTTGAACTGCAGGCCGTGTGGCCAGGGAGTGTGGTGCAGATCATTTCCGAAGCAGGTCATGCGGCCACTGAAGAGGGCACCCGCCAGGCCCTGGTCCAGGCCACCGGGAACATGGCGCGGGATCTTGCGTGATCGGTTTGTTGCAGAGGGTGTCGTCGGCCTACGTGGAGATCGATGGTGAGCGGTGCGGCGAAATCGGTCGCGGCCTGGTGGTTCTCGTTGGTTTGGAGCGGGACGATGCCGAGGCGGAGGCCGTTCGCCTGCTGGATAAGATACTGGCTTACCGGGTGTTCAACGATGATCGGGGGCGAATGAATCTGTCTCTGCGCGAGGTGGGCGGGGGCTTGCTCCTGGTTCCCCAGTTCACGCTTGCTGCGGATACCCGCAAGGGACTTCGCCCAGGCTTCTCCCGTGCGGCGGCGCCGGAACTGGCCGTTGGCCTGTTCGATCTTCTGGTTGAGCGCGCCCGTAACGTTTACCCCGATGCGGCCAGTGGGCGTTTCGCTGCAAATATGCAGGTGGGTCTGGTCAACGACGGTCCGGTGACGTTCTGGCTCCAGATTTGAGGATCGGCCCATTCCAAGGCGGCTTTTGGTCACCCGATGACTTCGGACTGAGCGTAGCGCTTCAGTCTGGCGCGGCCGGGCCGAGGTTCAGTGTCTCCATTCCCGGGCGGTCCACGCTTCCGGTCAGACGCCAGTCGTCAGCCTCGATCTGAATGTCCCATCGCCCCGGTCCAAGACGGTCGATGGGGGCCGTGAAACGGCCGTCGGCGGTAGGGACCAGTTGCACGATTTGATCCTGTCCGTCCATGGTGGCGTGCAACACGCGCAGCGTCAGTGTGCTGGGTTCCCGGGGCGGTTTCCCGCTCAGGCGAAGTGTGCCGAAATCGTCCCGCAGCGTCAGTTCCGCCGCCATGCCATAACGGGCCGCCGCTTCGTCCCGTGCAATGACACGGTTTATGGCGAGACCCTCCTTGTAATAGTCGTCCACCACCAGACCGTCTGGTTGATCCAGGGCGATGCCGATGGTCACCAAAGAGGCTATTACCACCGTTCCGGGCAGTGCAATCAGCACCCAGGGCCAGAACTGACGATACCAGGGTGTGGACTCGGTCGGGCTCAACACAATTGGGGTTCCCCCGGCACCGAAGCGGCGGCGCGTTGTTTGCTGATCACCTCGGCGCGGGTCCGATAAAGCGCGCTTTGGAGCGCGTTTTCAGGCCCGGTTGGTCGGCTGACTGGAGTTGGAACTCGATCTCGCTGCTGGAGGTGCGCAGGTCCTCGGGATCGATGCGCACGCTGATCGGTAGATTCAATACCGCACCGCTGGGGACCGAGATTTCCTCAGCATCCTGCACCAGCTCGATTCCCGGCAGGCCGGTTACCGAAAGCGTGTAGCGGTGGTCGGCCTCGTCCATGTTGAGCAGTTTCAACGTATACACATTCTCGATCAATCCGTTTCCGGTTTCCCTGTAGAGACTGTTGCGATCGCGGATGATGCCGAGTTCAAGCGGCGTGCGGGTCAGCACCGCGTAACTCAGACCGCTGACCAGCAACAATAGAATACCGGCGTAGACAAACATGCGGGGACGCAGCACATGAGTTTGCTGGTGTTCGAGGGCATTCTCCGTGGTGTAGCGCACCAGGCCGGGTTCGTAGCCCATCTTATCCATGATCTCGTCACAGACATCGATGCACGCCGCACAGCCGATACACTGGTACTGAAGGCCGTTGCGAATGTCGATACCGGTGGGGCAGGCCTGCACGCAGGCTTTGCAGTCCACACAGTCACCGAGTCCGGCGGCCTTGAGGTCAGCGTCTTTGCGCCGAGAACCGCGCGGTTCTCCTCGTGCGCTGTCATAGGAGATGATCAGCGTATCCTTGTCGAACATGGCGCTCTGGAAGCGGGCGTAGGGGCACATGTAGATGCAGACTTGTTCGCGCATCCACCCAGCGTTGCCATAGGTGGCAAAGCCGTAGAACAGAACCCAGAACGTTTCCCAAGGGCCCAGGCTGAAGCGGGTGAGCTCGGCTGTAAGCTCCTTGACGGGCGTGAAATAGCCGACGAAGGTAAATCCGGTGTACAGGGCGAAAGTAATCCAGATGCCGTGTTTGAGTACCTTGAGCCAGAGCTTGTGTCCGCTCCAGGCTGCCTTATCCAGTTTGATGCGCTGATTACGACGCCCTTCAACCAGGCGTTCAATCCAGATGAAAACCTCGGTCCAGACCGTCTGCGGACAGGCGAAACCGCACCACAGGCGACCAGCCAGGGCGGTGAAAAAGAACAGCGAAAGTGCAGCGATGATCAGCAGAATCGCAAGATAGAAAAAATCCTGGGGCCAAAACGTCAGCCCGAAGATGTAGAACTTGCGCGCCGGGAGATCGAACAATACGGCCTGGCGCTCGCCCCAGGAGACCCAGGGTAGGATGTAGTACAAACCCAGCAACGCCAGTACGGCCAACACCCGGAGCCGGGCATAGCGGCCGGATACCTCACGCGGATGAATCTTCTCCGCCTTGGCATAGAAGGATGTCGGCTCACCCCCGGTCGGCGATATACCGTCGGGCTTGGTTTGCGAGTTCATATTCGGTCTCTTTGGAAACGCGGTGAACGATCAGGGCCTCACCGCATCCGGCTGTGGCCAAAAAACGCGTGAATTTTGCCGGGTCGTTTCCTGTCTGACATTGGCATGCCTTCACAAACCGTCTGCTCGCACTTTCCCATCAGACGTCGTCGGCGAAGGGTCGTTCCACCGGCGTATGGCAGGGGCGCTGGAAATACAGCGTCAGCAGCGATGAGGACATGGTCAGTAACCAGAGCAGGAAGAATCCCACCGAATAGGCACCGACGCGATCGATCGATTCGGCACCCAGACACCGGCCGAGTTCCAGCGGATCGAGCGCGGTGGCCAGGACAACGGTCGCCGCCCCTGCCATCAGGAACGAGGGCCACAATACGGAAACGAATCTCTGAATGACGGGGATGCTGGACATAGTGGGTGCCTCGCCTGGAGTGTGCCCCGACAATGCGACGGTCTGTGCGACGCGATCATTACCTGCTCTGGGCATAAGCTTAGCAGCGGCGGGCTGCCTGGCCGATGACGATCGTCAATCTGACCTGGGCCGTCGGGGCAAATGGAACGCCCCAACGGCGGTTGTTGGCTATTTTGGCTGCGACAGACTGTAGACGTAGGCTGCGAGCACATGGGACTTGTCATCGCCCAGGAACTGCTGGTGGGCCGGCATTTGACCGTTGCGACCGCCGGTTAGGGTTGCCATCACGGTCTGCAACGAGCCGCCATAAAGCCAGTCATCATCGGTCAGATTGGGTGCCCCCAGCGCCTGGTTGCCGGTCCCGTCGGGCATGTGACAGGCCACGCACTGGGTATCGAACAGGGCTTTCCCGGCGGCGGCCTTGGTGGCATCCGATTCGCGCCCGCTGAGGCTCAGCACATAATTGGCGACGTTTTCCGTGCCTTCCTCACCCAGTACTGGACCGAACGGAGGCATAACCCCCATGCGACCCTGGAGGATACTGGTTTTGATGGCCTCCGGTGTGCCACCCCAGTTCCATACCGCGTCCGTCAGGTTGGGGAAACCGCGGGCGCCCTTCGCATCGGACCCGTGGCACTGGGCGCAATAGGTTACGAAAAGTCGTTGGCCCACCTGCAGGGCCTCCGGGTCTTTGGCCAGCGCCTCGATGTCCTGCCCGGCATAGCTGGCGAAGATGGGGCCATAGGTATCGTCGGCACGATCCACCTCAGTCTCGTACTGGCCCTCCTGACTCCAGCCAAACAGACCGCGGAATTTGCCTAGACCGGGATACACTGCCAGGTAGATGGCGGTGAAGCCTATGGTGATGTAAAACAACCACAACCACCACCTCGGCAGCGGGTTGTTGTATTCCTGAAGATCGCCGTCCCAGGTGTGGCCGGTCACGTCGCCTGTGGCCGCCTCACCCGCCCTGGGTCGTGACGCCCACCAGATCAACCACCACATGCCCAAGGTGTTGCCAACCACCAGCAACACAATCCACCAATGCATCCCGGAGCTCATGATTCTGTGTCCTCCTCAGCGCTTTGCCGTACGGTTGGCGACGTCATCGTCTGCAAACGGCAGATTGGCGGCGTCCTCAAAGCGTTTCTTGCGTTTCTTGCTCCACGCCCAGACACACACCCCAATAAAGGCAGCGAATAAGGCGAGGGTCGTAATCGTCCGAAGCGTAACCACGTCCACTGTCTACCTCCGGATCGACACAGCAGTACCCAGGTTCTGCAGATAGGCCACCAGCGCGTCCAGCTCACTTTTGCCGGCCACGGATTGCGACGCCCCTTCGATATCGGCGTCACTGTAGGGCACGCCCAGGGTGCGCATGGTGCTGAGCTTGGTCGCCGTGTCGTCACCGTCAAGAGTGCGCTCTGCCAGCCACGGATAGCCCGGCATATTGGACTCGGGCACCACATCCCGCGGATTGATCAGATGCACCCGGTGCCAATCGTCGCTGTAGCGACCGCCGACCCGCGCCAAGTCCGGCCCGGTCCGCTTCGAGCCCCACAGAAAAGGATGGTCATAGACAAACTCGCCGGCCACCGAGTAGTGGCCATATCGTTCGGTTTCGGCCCGGAATGGGCGCACCATCTGCGAATGGCAGGCGTTGCACCCCTCCCGAATGTAGATATCGCGACCCTCCAGTTGCAGCGCCGTCAATGGTTTCAAGCCGTCCACCGGCTCGGTGGTGTCCTTTATGTAGAACAGAGGCAGGATCTCGGCCAGACCGGCGACGCTGATCACCAGCAGCACCAGGATCGCCATCAGGCCGATGTTGGTCTCTACGCGTTCATGACTCATCGCTTGGTTTCCCCTCAGGCGGTTTGCGCTGCGGTACTGGGTACGGTTTCGGCGCTGCGGCCCAGCGTCTTATAGAGGTTCCAGGCCATCACAAACATGCCCAGTAGGAACAGGGCACCGCCCAGCAGTCGCACGACGTAATAGGGATGGGTGGCTTCCAGGGATTCGACAAAGCTGTAGGTGAGCGTGCCGTCGCTGTTCACCGCCCGCCACATCAGGCCCTGCATAACCCCGGCGATCCACATGGCGGCGATGTAGAGCACAATGCCGATGGTGGCCACCCAGAAATGCACTTCGATCAGCTTGACGCTGTAGAACTCGCGGTTGAACAGGGGTTTGATCAGCGCATAAACGGCGCCGATGGAAATCAGCCCCACCCAGCCCAGGGCGCCGGAGTGCACGTGGCCGATGGTCCAGTCGGTGTAGTGGGAGAGCGCGTTGACCGTCTTTATTGACATCATCGGGCCTTCGAAGGTGGACATGCCGTAGAAGGACAGAGACACGATCATGAAACGCAGGATGGGGTCGGAACGCAGCTTGTGCCAGGCACCCGACAGCGTCATGACGCCATTGATCATGCCGCCCCATGAGGGGGCCAGCAGCATCAGCGAGAACACCATGCCGATGGACTGGGCCCAGTTGGGCAGCGCGGTGTAGTGGAGATGGTGCGGTCCGGCCCACATGTAGAGTGAGATCAGGGCCCAGAAGTGCACCACAGACAGACGGTAGGAATAGATCGGGCGCTCGGCCTGTTTGGGTACGAAATAATACATGATGCCCAGGAAGCCTGCCGTCAGGAAAAAACCAACCGCATTATGACCGTACCACCACTGGACCATGGCATCGATGGCCCCGGGGTAGACCGAATAGGACTTCCACAGGCTCACCGGCAGCTCGGCACTATTGACCACATGCAGCACGGCGACGGTCAGGATAAAGGCACCGTAAAACCAGTTGGCCACATAAATGTGCGGGGTTCGGCGCTTCATGATGGTGCCGAAGAACAAAATGGCGTAGGCCACCCAAACCACCGTGATCAGCAGGTCGATTGGCCATTCCAGCTCGGCGTATTCCTTACTGGACGTGATGCCCAGCGGAAGCGTAATGGCGGCCAGCAGAATGACCGCGGTCCATCCCCAGAAAACGAAGGCAGCCAATTTGTCGCTGATAAGGCGGGTCTGGCAGGTTCGCTGCACGACGTAAAGCGAGGTGGCGAAAAGTGCGCAGCCGCCAAACGCAAAGATGACCGCGTTTGTGTGCAGTGGCCGCAGACGGCTGTAGGTCAGCCAGGGCAAATCAAAATTCAGTGCGGGCCAGGCCAGCTGGGCGGCGATCAGCACCCCCACGGTCATGCCCACGATACCCCAGACCACCGTCATAATGGTGAACTGGCGTATGACCTTGTAGTTGTACGTTAGTTGAGAGTCCATAACGTTTCCTTACCTCTCCTCACGGTTCGGTACTCGCCCAGCTCGTACTCGATTGAGTCGCAGTTTTGGTTTTCCGGCCGATCGTACCCGGTTTCCGAATTTTTCAGTATCCAATCAGCCGGGCGCGCTCGGCAGGGGTCTGGCCGAAACGCGCTCCCACAACCATCCCCGGGTTGAGATGATCGGCGCTCACTATGCTTAGCGTGGAGCTGCGGCGAAATGACGCAGGTCAATAAACGCCGGGTTGCGGCTTTAGGGTCGGCAATCGGTTCGAAAGAAGGGTGTTGGCGCGCGCCCGACTCAGGCACGCGCCTGGGGCGCGCGGTCTTCGGCGTTTGAACCGGCCAGTTCTTTGAGCCGGTCATGGTCCCGGATCGTGACCTGCTTGTTCTGCACGTCGATCAGACCTTGCTGTTGGAACCGAGTGAACAGCCGGCTGACCGTTTCCACCGCCAAACCCAGGTAGTCGGCGATGTCGTTTCGTGACATGGACAGCCGGAACTCATTCGGGGAGAAGCCGCGTTCCTTGAACCGTGCCGACAGACTGAAGATCAGGGCCGCCAGTCGCTCCTCGGCCGATTTCTTGCCCAGCAGAGTCAACAACTCGCCGTCGGAAAGGATTTCCTTGCTCATCAGCCGCAGCAATTGGTGCTGCAGGCTGGGAACCTGGACCGCCAGTTCCTCAAGCTGCAGGAAGGGGAGCTCGCAAACCGTGGCCGTCTCCAGCGCCTTCGCGCCACAGGGATGGGAACCGGTGGCGATGGCATCGAGCCCGATCAGTTCCCCAGGAAGATGGAATCCGGTGATCTGTTCGCTGCCGGCGTCGGTCATGGTGTAGGTTTTTACACTGCCGGAGCGGATGGCGTAGATCGCATGGAACTGATCACCTAGGCGGAAAACATGCTTTCCACGCTGCATAGGGCGACTGCGGCGCACGATTTCGTCCAAACGATGCAGATCGACCTGGTTGACTCCCATGGGCAAACAGAGCTGCCGCAGACTACAGCCGTGACAGGCTGCCTGGACGCTGGCGAGATCGACGACTTTGGCCTGCTCGCGGTTCGTGTTCGGTATTTCCGCCATCGTGATCCCCGTCCGGAGTCGGACCAGCCTATTCCAGCAAATCCATTGATCCAAATCAATGCAGCCCCCAACGTTGATAGCATAGGCCAGTATCGGATTCACAAACACTTAGTGATAAAGTAGGCGATCACAAGCTTTCCAGCCGTAAGGTTCATGTCCAACCGAAGCGCGAGCGTCGAACGGCGCACCCTAGAGACTCAGATCCGCGTCCGGCTCGACCTTGACGGCGTTGGCCAGTCAGAGTTTCGAACCGGTGTGCCGTTTCTGGAACACATGCTTGACCAGGTGGCGCGCCACGGTATGGTGGATCTGGCAATCGAGGCCGATGGAGATCGTCATATCGACGATCACCATACGGTCGAGGACATCGGCATCACACTGGGTCAGGCGGTCGCTCAGGCCTTGGACGACAAGCGCGGCATTCGACGATATGGGCATGCCTATGTGCCCCTGGACGAGGCCCTCTCGCGCGTTGTGGTCGATTTCTCAGGTCGTCCGGGCCTGCAGATGCATGTCAGTTTCCCGCGGGCTTCGGTCGGCGGATTCGACGTGGATCTGTTCCGCGAGTTCTTCCAGGGCTTTGTCAATCATGCGCAGGTGACGCTGCACATCGACACGCTGCGTGGGGTCAACACCCACCATGTGATTGAAACCGTGTTCAAAGCCTTCGGGCGGGCACTGCGCATGGCGGTAGAGCACGATCCACGGATGGCGGGGGTGACGCCGTCGACCAAGGGTAGTCTCTGAAAACCGCCGCGTAACCGACGACTCCACCCTCAATTGCCTTGTTGGCGAGTAACATGAGCACCACAAGCGTTAGTCTGACTGCCGATCTACCGGGGCCCGTTCAGGCCATACTGGGCTCGGTGCGGCCGCTCTTTCCGATTGCGGCCGGGCAGCTTGCAAGGAGATCAGTTTGGTGACCCCGATCGGCCGAACCGGGGCGCCGCGAGGCCCGTATTCGATGGCGCGGTACGAGATGTGGTTTGCACCGCTCGGAAACTGTGAGCAGGTTTGAGATCGATGTCGGCGATTGCTGTTGTGGACTATGGCATGGGTAACCTGCATTCGGTGCGACGTGCTCTAGAGCACGTCGCACCGGGGCGAGCCATTGCGGTTACCCAGGACCCGGCGGTGATCCGTGAGGCCGAGCGCGTGGTATTTCCGGGTCAAGGTGCGATCGGCATGTGTCGAAGTGCGCTTGAGGGCTACCATCTGATCCCCGAGCTAGAGCGCGCGGCGGCGGAGAAGCCGTTCTTCGGCATGTGTCTGGGTCCCCAGTTTCTCATGGATTTCAGCGAAGAGAACGGAGGGGTGGAGGGCCTCGGCGTCTTTGCCGGTCAGGTGGTTCGGTTCCCCCCAGAGTTCAGCGAAGACGGGGTGCGGCTCAAGATTCCACACATGGGCTGGAATCGGGTGCGCCAGGCGATGGACCACCCACTTTGGCAGGGCATTGAACAAGACGCATGGTTTTATTTTGTGCACAGCTACTATCTTCGCCCAAGCGGTCGCGAGTCCATTGCCGGTACCACCGAGTATGGATTCCAGTTCACCGCGGCGCTGGCGCACGCCAACGTGTTCGCGGTGCAGTTCCACCCCGAGAAAAGCGCCCGCGACGGCCTGCGTCTGTTGCAGAATTTCGTCGCCTGGAATCCAGATTGAGCCCGTCAACTGCCTGAGAGACTGCCTAGATGTTGCTTATACCTGCGATCGATCTCAAGGATGGCCAGTGTGTGCGGCTGCGCCAAGGCCGGATGGACGATGCCACAGTGTATTCCGATGACCCGGTGGCGGTGGCGCAGCAGTGGGTTGATGCAGGTGCCCGGCGCTTGCACATCGTGGACCTCAACGGGGCGTTTGACGGACAGCCGGTCAATGCCGAAGTGATTCACCGCATTTCCGAGCGCTTCCCTCAGGTGCCGGTGCAGGTGGGCGGTGGCATTCGTGACGAAGAGACCATAGAGACTTATCTGAACGCGGGTGTTCAGTACGTGATTCTGGGCACCAAGGCAGTCCGTGATCCCCACCAGGTCAACGACTTCTGCCTCCAGTATCCGGAACACATCATAGTCGGGTTGGATGCCCGGGACGGCAAGGTGGCGGTGGAGGGGTGGTCCAAACTGTCCCGGCACGACGTCATTGACATGGCACAGCATTTTGAGCGCGATGGCGTCTGCGCCATTGTGTATACCGACATCGGACGCGACGGCATGATGCGGGGTCTCAATGTGGAGGCGACAGTGGCGCTCGCCCAGGCCGTTTCGATTCCGGTGATTGCATCCGGAGGCATCGCCGATCTGGCCGACATCCGCGCTCTGTGCGCGGTACAGGACGAAGGCATCGAGGGGGCCATTCTGGGCCGGGCATTGTATGAGGGAACCCTGGATCTTGCCGAAGCCCAGGCGCTGGTTGACAACTATTCGGTCGGCGACGGCTGACGTGGCGCTGGCCAAGCGCATCATCCCCTGCCTCGATGTGGACGCGGGCCGGGTGGTCAAGGGCGTGAATTTTGTCGACATCCGGGATGCGGGCGATCCGGTGGAAGTTGCGCGCCGCTATAATCAACAGGGCGCGGATGAGATCACCTTTCTCGATATCACGGCCAGTTCCGATAACCGTGAGACCATGGTTCATATGGTGGAACAGGTTGCCGGTGAGGTGTTTATCCCGCTCACGGTGGGTGGCGGTATTCGCAGCGTGGCCGATGTTCGCCGGATGCTGAACGCGGGAGCCGATAAGGTGTCCATCAATACCGCGGCGGTCAACGATCCGAATCTGGTTCGCGAAGCGGCTGAGCATTTCGGCAATCAGTGCATCGTGGTCGCGGTTGACGCCAAACGGGGTGGTCAAGCCGATTCCGGGACCGCTTGGGAGGTGTTCACTCATGGCGGCCGGCGCAAGACCGGTATCGATGCGGTGCAGTGGGCTCGGCGCATGGCCGAATACGGGGCCGGTGAGATTCTGCTTACCAGCATGGACCGGGATGGCACCAAAAGCGGCTTTGACCTGGGGCTGACCCGGGCAGTCAGTGATGCCGTGCCGGTACCCGTCATTGCCTCGGGCGGGGTGGGCAACCTGGATCACTTGGTGCAAGGCATCGTCCAAGGCAGGGCAGATGCGGTGTTGGCCGCGAGCATCTTTCACTTCGGTGAGTACACCATCGCCGAGGCCAAGAACCGGATGGCGCAGCACGGGATCACCGTGCGCCTGTAAGCAATTCCATGGGTTATGCGAGAGCGGCCTGTTTGATGAATGGAAATCCGTCGAGTAGTGATATCCTGCGCCAACTGGGCCAGATCCTGGAGGCGCGCAAGGGTCAGGACCCGGATCAGTCGTACGTAGCCGCCCTGTATGCCAAAGGTCTCGATGCCATCCTGAAGAAGGTTGGTGAAGAGGCGACCGAGACGGTGATCGCGGCCAAGGGCTGCGATCCTGCCCGGTTGGTCTACGAAACCGCGGATCTATGGTTTCACACCCTGGTCATGTTGGCGCATCAGGGTCTCGGGCCGGATGCGGTCCTGGACGAACTGGGGCGCCGCTTCGGTGTGTCGGGACATGACGAGAAGTCAACGCGCGCCACATCAGAACAATCGAAAGTGAGGTGAGAAATGGGAATCAGCATCTGGCAGCTTTTGATCATATTGTTGATCGTCCTGCTGTTGTTCGGAGCCAAGCGTTTGCGCAATCTGGGGGGCGACCTGGGCTCCGCCGTGAAGAGCTTTCGCGAGTCGGTGAAAGACGCTGGCGATGCGCCGGCCGACGGCGAGGAGAAGCTCAAGCACGATGAAGGGCAGGTCATCGACGGCGAGGTGACCCGCGAGAAAGACAAGGCCTGAGTTACCTGATCGCACATGTTCGATATCGGTTTCTGGGAAATCACCCTGATCATGTTGGTCACGCTGGTCGTGGTCGGTCCGGAGCGGCTGCCGAAGCTGGCCCGCACGCTCGGTGCGTGGGTCAACAAGGGGCGGCGGATGATATCGGATGTCAAGGCGGAGGTGGACCGCGAGTTGCGGGCGGACGAGCTGAAAGGCGGTCTGACCGGCAATGCGATCGATGATCTGCGCAAGATGGCGGGGGAAATAAAAAGTGCGGGCGACGAGCTGAAGTCCGAAGTCGCCTCGTTTCAATCCACGGTTGCGCCAACGACGCCCAAATCGGCGCGCCTGGAGGAGACCCCGGCGAATCAGCCGTCATCCCCCAAGGGTGAGCCAATGCCGCAGCAAACGGTCAAGGACGACTGACGCCCGTGGCGGAGATCAATGACCGGGAGCAGCCGTTTGTCGCGCATCTGATCGAGTTGCGTGACCGGATTTTGCGCATCGTGGGCGCAGTATTGGTGGTTTTTCTGGTTTTGGCGCCGTTCGCCAACCACGTGTACTCGATTCTGGCCGGGCCCCTGCTTGCTCATCTGCCGGAATCCAGCAGCATGATCGCCATCGACGTGGCCTCACCGTTTCTCACGCCTTTCAAACTGACCTTGTTTCTGGCGCTGTTTCTGACCATCCCCTGGACCTTGTACCAACTCTGGGCGTTCGTTGCGCCGGGTCTGTACAAGCACGAGCGGCGCCTGGTCATGCCTTTGCTGGTATCCAGCACCGTGCTTTTCTACGCTGGAATGGCATTCGCGTACTTTGTCGTGTTCCCACTGGTGTTTGGCTTTCTGGTTGGTGTGGCGCCGGAAGGCGTCGAGGTGATGACCGACATCAGCCGCTACCTGGATTTCGTAATCACGATCTTTTTCGCCTTCGGCCTGGCTTTTGAAGTGCCGGTTGCAACCGTGCTGTTGGTGATGGTGGGTGTGACTACGCCCGAATCTCTGCGCGAGAAACGCCCCTATGTGATCGTCGGCGCCTTTGTACTGGGCATGCTGCTGACGCCGCCGGACATCATCTCGCAAACCCTGCTGGCCATACCGGTATGGTTGCTTTTCGAGGTCGGGGTCATCGCCTCACGCTACATGATCAAGCGCAAGGAAGAGGCGGCGCGGGCGAGTGAAACCCTTGACGACATGGAATCGGAGTTGGACCGGGCGGAGGCCGACGAGCAGGGTCTGAACCGAGATGTTTAGACGACCCCGCTGCGATCTCGGCGTTCCCTCGGCCTCATACTCTTGCGCATTCCCTAACACACATACCGGTCAGGGGCGGAGGGGCCTGCCGCTTCTGCGGGATTTGTCTGCCTGGAGTTCGTATGAGCCTCACGCAGACTGCCGAGTGGATTGTGATAAAGTCCGCCCGGCCGGAAAGTCGTGATCGCGACGTGATCTCGCTAGGGAGCGATTGGGTGTCTGGTCGATGTCAGCCTGCCACCCACCTGCCACCCAGGGCACACATTTTTTTTATCTAGATTGGATATGACGCGACAGCCGAATGAGGCGGTCGGTCATACATCGAGAGGGATGAGATATGGGACGAGTTGCAATTGTTACTGGCGGAACCCGGGGCATAGGTGAGCAGATCGGTGTTGATTTGAAACAAAAGGGTTGCACCGTTGCGGCCATCTATCATGGTAACGACGACGCGGCCAGGGCGTTCACCGAGCGTAACGGAATCCCCACATTCAAATGGGACGTAAGTGAGTTTGAGGCCTGCGAACGCGGTGTCAAGGAGGTCGAGGCCGAGCTTGGTCCTGTGGATATCCTGGTGAACAATGCAGGTATTACGCGGGACGGGGTCATGCACAAGATGACCCCAGACAGGTGGCAGGCGGTTATCCAGACCAATCTGAGCTCCTGCTACAACATGTGTCATGCGGTGATAAGCGGTATGCGGGAACGAGGCTTCGGGCGTATCGTCAACATCGGCTCGGTCAATGGGCAGGCCGGACAGTACGGGCAAGTGAACTACGCGGCCGCCAAATCCGGTATCCACGGTTTCACTAAGGCTTTGGCCTATGAGTGTGCGGCCAAGGGGATCACCGTGAACGCCGTTGCACCGGGCTATGTAGAGACCGACATGGTGCGGGCCGTTCCCGCGGACGTACTGGAAAAAATCGTTCGCAAGATCCCAATCGGGCGTCTTGGCAATGCCCACGACATCGCCCGTGGTGTCTCATTCCTTGTGGCGGAAGATGCCGATTTCATTACCGGGTCGACCCTATCGATCAACGGCGGCTACCACATGTATTGAAGCCCTAGGGGATTCGATCAAAGCGGTGCCCACGCGAGGGTGGGCACCGGTTCAGTCCGGGGCCGCCGCATCCAGCAACGGTTTTAGCACCGGCCACACCGTATCCAACAATGCGGGTTGCGCGGCGGTGGTGGGGTGAATGCCGTCGGTCTGCATCATGCCGGGCTGTAGGGCCACCCCATCCAGCAGGAAGGGCACCAGCGCCACGTTGCTGGAGGCGGCCAGGTTCTGGTAGACGGCGGCGATCTGCTCCGTATAGACCGGACCGAAGTTCGGTGGGATGCGAATGCCGACCAGAAGCACGCGCGCACCCGCATCCCGAGACAATTGGATGGCCGCGGCCAGGTTGCGCTCCAGGTGCCCGGGCGCAAGCCCCCTCAGCCCATCGTTACCCCCCAGTTCGATCACCACGACTTGAGGTTGATGCAGCCCCAGCGCTTGGGGCAACCGCGCCAGACCGCCGGCGCTGGTGTCACCGCTGATGCTGGCGTTGACCACCCGATGTGGATAACCCAGGGCTGTGAGGCGTTCAGCCAGCAGGTTGACCCAGCCCTTTGAAGCGTCAATTCCGTAACCCGCGCTCAGGCTGTCGCCCAGTACCAGTAAAACCGGTGGCGCGGGCTGCGCGGCCACTCCACCAACCCAGAGCAGCAGGGTAAGCAGGATCGGGGTCCACTGTCGCGCTGCCGCGTTACCCTGCGCATATGTCAGGCACTTCGGTCGGATCTTGCTGAGGTGTGTCATCGCCCTGAATATCGCTCCGCCGGCGCAGAAGCCTGCTCGTTCTTAAACAAGCGTTTGAATCTCATCCCCGACCCGGACTTGGCCCTGGGCTTCGAGATGCACGACATTCTGGCCGAAAAAGACTTGTCCGTCGTTGTTGAGTCTGCGGTACTTGGCCAGGGTTCTGAGTGGTTCCTTGCCATCACGGACGCCGGTGCTCTGATCGGTGGTGGTGATGGCGCAGCGGGAGCAGGGTTTGACTGCGGCAAATGTGGCGGTCCCGATCTGGAACCGGGACCAAGTGTCCTCGGCAAAGGGAGCGCAATCCCGAACCACGATGTTTGGACGGAAACGGTCCATGCCAAGCGGACGGTCCATGCGCCCGTTCAAATCCTTCAGCGAGGCTTCGGAGATCAGCAAAAAAGGATAGCCGTCAGCCAGACTGGTATGCGCGCCTTCCCCACCGCGCCGGACTGGACGCCGGTAATGGAGACCAGTTACCACCAATCGGCTTGGGGTGCCCAGATATCGACCAAGCCATTCTGCTGCTTCATCCCCGCAGTCCAGCGTGTCCACATAGTCGTTCCAAACGGCGGCAATGTAGGGTTGCCCGGACTGCGGCCGGCGAACCGGCAGCTGCCCCATGCCGGGTGCGCGCAGGTTCAGGCCCCGTTCCGTGGGTGTCGCCTCGATAGCGGCCATGGCGGGTAGTTCACGCTGAGTGAGAAAGTCACCGTGGCCGTCCACCACCATCCAACGTCGGTCGCCTGTCGGCCCGAATCGATCGAAGCCATAGGATTCAACTTGATGGCCGCGGCAGGATTTCAGGGGGTACTGATACAAAGCGCTTACGTACGCCATTGCGCTCATGACTCACCCAACCGACTGTAACAGCGGATCTTTATAGGCGGCGGCCCCGGCCTTGCTATCGCAGGCCGGGCCGCCAACCTTCTAGTAGCGGTACATCTCCGGCTTGTAGGGTCCCGCCGCGTCTACACCGATGTACTCTGCCTGCTCCGGGGTAAGCGTGGTCAGGTGCGCACCGATTTTCTCAAGGTGGTGCCGCGCCACTTCTTCATCCAGGTGCTTGGGCAATACATAGACTTTGCACTCATAGCGCTCTGGATTGTTCCAGATTTCCATCTGTGCCAGGACCTGATTGGTGAACGAGTTCGACATCACAAAGCTCGGGTGGCCGGTGGCGCAGCCCAGATTCACCAGTCGTCCTTCGGCCAGCAGAATGATGCGCTTGCCATCGGGAAAAGTGATGTGGTCGACCTGGGGCTTGATGTTCTCCCACTCGTGCTGACGCAGTCCGGCCACATCGATTTCATTGTCAAAATGGCCGATGTTGCAGACGATCGCCTCATTCTTCATCTGCGCCATGTGATCCCGGGTGATCACGTGCAGATTTCCGGTTGCGGTGACGAAAATGTCGGCCTGGGAGGCCGCCTCATCCATGGTAACGACCCTATAGCCCTCCATGGCGGCCTGGAGCGCGCAGATTGGGTCAATTTCGCTTACCCACACCACGGCACCCAGCCCGCGCAAGGACTGAGCGCAGCCTTTGCCCACGTCGCCGTAACCAAGGACCAGCGCGATCTTTCCTGCGATCATGACATCGGTTGCACGCTTGATCCCGTCCACCAGGGACTCACGACAGCCGTACAGATTGTCGAACTTGCTCTTGGTGACCGAATCGTTGACGTTGATGGCGGGGAAGGGCAGTTCGCCGGTCTTTTCCATGTGGTAAAGACGGTGAACGCCGGTGGTGGTTTCTTCGGTCACGCCGCGGATGCTTGCCCGGATCTTGCTGTACCAGCCCGGCCTCTCACCCAGGCGTTTGCGGATGGCCGCGTACATGGCCTCCTCTTCCTCACTGCCCGGATTGTCCAGGATCGACGCGTCCTGCTCGGCGCGGCTTCCGAGTGTCACCAGCATGGTGGCATCGCCGCCGTCGTCCAGAATCATGTTCGGCACGCCGCCGTCGTGCCACTCCATGATGCGGTGGGTGAATTCCCAGTATTCGTCGAGGCTTTCGCCCTTATAGGCGAACACCGGAACGCCGTCCGCGGCAATCGCGGCAGCTGCGTGATCCTGGGTTGAGAAGATGTTACAGGATGCCCACCTGACCTCGGCGCCAAGCTTGGTCAATGTCTCGATCAACACGGCGGTCTGTATGGTCATGTGCAGACTGCCCGCGATACGGGCTCC
>JAHEDQ010000051.1 GCA_024641125.1 Candidatus Competibacteraceae bacterium
CAGGGGGATCTGGTCACCGCGGGCAGCCATCCCAGCGACCATGGGCGCTTCGCAGAAGCCTACCGACTGGCGCAGCAGGGCGAATTCCAAACCGCGCTGGAACAGTATGGAGCCTTACTGTCCTGCGAGTCCCAGTCGGTGGTGACCCAGGCCCGCTATAACATGGCCACGCTGACCCTGGGCGAAGGCATGCGGCTCTGGGGTCTCGGAGACGCGGAGTTGGCAAT
Source organism: Candidatus Competibacteraceae bacterium (assembly GCA_024641125.1). GTDB lineage: Bacteria > Pseudomonadota > Gammaproteobacteria > Competibacterales > JAHEDQ01 > JAHEDQ01. The sequence continues at coordinate 228 of JAHEDQ010000051.1, forward strand.
CCCGCTGGTCGAACTGGCGAAAACGGGATTTCGCGAGCTGCTGCAAGACACGCCTGAGCATTGGGACGCAAGATACAATCTGGAAGTTGCGTTGCGTTTGCTCCCAGACGCGGTGGCGGAACCCGAGCTGGACGAGGTCAACCCGGAGCGCAGTCCCCGGGCCACACTGACCATGGAAGCCCAAACAGAGCTGCCATGAAGGATCGGAGCGTGCTGCTTTGGCTGGCCGCTGGCGCGGTGCTCGTCGCCCTGGCATCCCTCAATCCGACCGTTGAATTGCCCCGGGACCGTTTTCGCTATGTGTTTGTGTTCGATATCACCCACAGCATGTACGTAGAGGATGCGGCGGCCAACCAGGCACCGATCACCCGTTTGGCCTGGGCCCAGGCTGAGGTCAGACGGGGTCTGGCGGAACTGCCTTGCGGCTCTCAAGTGTCCATTGCGGTGTTCACCGAACACCGCACTTTCGTCTTGTTCACGCCGGTGGAGGTGTGCCGTCATCTGCCCGATCTGGATCGGGTCCTGACTGACATCGATTGGCGTATGGCATGGGCCGCGAGCAGCGAAGTGTCCAAAGGGCTTTTCGCAAGCCTGCGCCTGGCGCCGGATCTGGGTCCCGATACCCGGGTGGTGTTCCTCACCGATGGCCATGAGGCGCCACCGCTGCACGAACGCATCCGGCCCCGCTTTCGCGCCGGTTCCGAACCTGTCGGCGGATTACTGGCCGGGATCGGTGGGGATGTCCCCGTGCCCATTCCAAAGCCAGGCTCGGACGGGGATTGGTACAGCCATGCTGAGGTGGCACAGGTGGACACCTACCGCCTGGGGCGTGTTGCCACCAGCGTGAACGAGCCGCTGGTGGGTGTGGACGGATCCGATGTGGAAGCGCGTATCGCGGCGGGAAACGAGCACCTCTCGCAACTGCGGGAATCGCACCTGAAGTCCCTGGCAGCGCAGACCGGCCTGGGCTATGTTCGATTAGACAAGCCGGGCATCCTGGCCCGCAACCTCCGACGTCGGGATCTGGCCTATCGTGAGACTGGACCGGTTTCGCTGGGATGGCTGTTCGGGCTGGCCGCGCTGATCTGTGTGGTGCTGGCGCATCGGCCAACAGGCGGTGGATCGGTTCGCTCCGCCTGATCTGCCGACCGGGCCGGATTTTACGTGCGGGTTCGCACATCAGCGAGGACAGCGCAGACCATGCAGCGGCGCCGGTTTCTAAAGAGTGGACTCGCGCTGGGTACACTCACTCCATTGGCAGGTACAAGCGCGGCAATGGAGTATGCCCGTCCGCCGTGGATGAACGAACCCGGGGCAGGATTCAGCAATTATGGTCAGCCGTCCGAGCACGAAAAGGCGGTGATCCGCTGGATTTCAGCCAATCCCGCAGTGGCCGGCAACGGGGTGGCGTGGTGCCCGCTGCACGCCTTGGCCGGCATGGTCACACCCAATGGACTGCACTTTGAGCGTCACCACCACGGCGTGCCCCCGATCGATCCTGTGCAACACCGGCTGATGGTGGACGGCCAGGTGGCACGGCCACTGAGCTTTTCGGTGGAGGATCTGCGCCGCTACCCTCTGCGTTCCCACCTGGGGTTTATCGAGTGCGGTGGGAACAGCAGTGCGGGCTGGCACCGAGAACCGGTGCAGACATCGGTGAGCTACATACACGGGCTGATTTCCTGTAGCGAATGGTGCGGCGTGCCCCTGCGGATCCTGCTTCAAGAGGCGGGGGTGGTGCCGGACGCGGGCTGGGTTATCGCGGAGGGCGCAGACGCCTTCGCCATGCAGGTCAGCCTGCCCATGGACAAGGCCATGGACGACACGTTGGTGGCACTGTACCAAAATGGCGAGGCGGTCCGACCCGAGAACGGCTACCCCCTACGCCTGGTGGTGCCGGGGTGGGAGGGCGTGCTGCATGTAAAGTGGCTGCGCCGGCTGCGGGTTGCGTCGGAACCGGCCATGGCCCGCAACGAGACCGCACGCTACAGCGACCTGATGCCCTCGGGCAAAGCGAGGCAATTCAGCTTTTCCATGGACGCAAAGTCCGTGATCACCTCACCCCATTCCGCAGCCCCAGTGCAGGGACCGGGGCACTGGCAAATCAGCGGGCTGGCCTGGTCCGGGCGCGGACGCATCACTCGGGTTGACGTGTCGGTCGACGGTGGCCGCTCCTGGCGCACGGCTGAGCTGATGGAGCCAGTGCTGGCGAAATGCCTGACCCGGTTTCAGTATGACTGGGTCTGGGACGGAAAGCCGACGATCCTGCAAAGCCGGGCGGTGGACGAGTCCGGCTATGTGCAGCCAACCCGCGAGACCTTGCTGTCCGCCCGTGGCCACAACGCCGAGTTCCACTACAACGCCATCGTCTCCTGGGCCGTCGACGCCGAGGGCGCAGTTGAGCACGTCTATGCCTGAGCAGCCATGCCATCCCTTTTGATGGGCGCTTTACTGGTGGCGTGGGTGCCGGTGTGGGCTGCAGCCGGAGACGCATCACGGTCCGGGCCGGCACTGGGAAAACCGATGTCCGACGCATCCGCTGAAGTGTCTCCGGCTTACATAGCGGCTGACGGCCGCGGACTGCCGGACGGTAGCGGTGACGTGGACCTGGGCCGCGAGCTGTTCGCCCAACATTGCCAGGCCTGCCACGGGGCCGGTGGTGCAGGCGCCACGGCCGACGCACTCAGTGGGGCGGAGGAACCCTTGGACAGTCCCTGGGCGGAGAAAACCATTGGCAGCTACTGGCCATATGCACCAAAGCTGTTTGATTTCGTGCAGCGATCGAAACCCATGAACGCACCGGGAAGTTTCTCCAGCGAGCAGGTCTACGCCCTCACCGCCTATCTGCTGTACAGCAATGGGATTGTGGAAGTCGGGACCCGACTGGACCGAGCCACCCTGAGCCACATCAAAATGCCCAATCGGGACGGGTTCGTGCGCTGCTATCCCGAGCCGGAACCGGGCGATCCAGCCTGGGACCATTGCTTTCCTTGACCGAGTGACCCGATGGCGAACCAAACACCGCCTGCTCAGGTGTCGGAACTGATTCGGTACTTTTTCATTCGCCGGTACAGGGTGTTGCGGCTCATCTTGAGCGCGGATGCAGTATTGCTGACATTCCAGCGGTTGCGCTCCAGCTCCTTCAGAATCGCGTCCCGTTCAGCATACTCGAGTGCATTGTCCAAAGTCGGCAGTTCCGCCGCCTCTCCAGTCGCCGGAACACCACCGCTCAATTGGCCGGTCGCCGGTCGCTGCTCGGTCTCAACCACCGCAGCCGGCAGGTCGACGAGACGAACGATCCCCTCGTTGCACAAAGCGATGGCGGTGCGCAACACATGGCGCAGCTGGCGAACGTTTCCGGGCCATGAGTATGCGAGCAGGCAAGCGAAGGCCTGCTCATCTATGGCGATGTCCAAACCGTCGCTTTCGCAGGCCAAGGCGCGCCGGATCATATCCTCCAGATCCTCCCGTTCACGCAGGGCGGGTAGACTCAGGGTGATCCCGTTGAGTCGATAGTACAGGTCTTCGCGAAAACGGCCTTCCCGAACCAGGCTTGGCAGATCCTCGTGGGTGGCGCTAATGATGTGCAAGTCGACCGGCTTGGGGGTTCCACCGCCCAGCGGCACCACGGAATTTTCCTCCACCACCCGCAGCAGACGGGTCTGTAACTCCGTCGGCATGTCCCCGATCTCGTCCAGAAACAAGGTTCCACCGTGGGCCTGCAGTATCAAGCCCTTCATGCCCTCACGACGGGCGCCGGTAAACGCACCATGCTTATAGCCGAACAATTCGCTCTCGATAAGGGAGGCGGGAATGCCCGCGCAATTGACCGCCACAAAATCCGCCTGCGCCCGATTGCTGGCCCGGTGCAGGGCACGGGCGAAAATCTCCTTGCCGGCGCCGGTTTCTCCATTCAGTACGATCGGTACGTTGCGATCTATGACCCGCTGACCGCAACGGGCGTTGTAGGCCATTTTCGCGTCCCCGGCGGACAGTGCGGCCAGGTCCATGCAGTCAGCGGCCATGTCAGACGCGGCAGCGACCGCGCTAACAGCGACCCGGCCGGACCTGGTACGGGATGGTTTCACCTCGGGCGGCCGCACCGCGGCAAAGTACCGGCGGCCGTCTCTCACTTCCTGCACCGCCCAAACGTCGTGGGCACAGCGCTCGCTGCGTCGCTTCAACAGTGACGGGGTAACGGACAAAAACGCTTCCGCGGGGCGCCCCAAGAGCTCGCCCCAATCGCTGCAGCCCAGTTCGCGCAACGCGTTTGGCGACGCTGCCATTATCTGCCCAGCCTCATCTATCGCCAGCATGGACTCGTTGAGCAAACCGACGAACTCTGGACGGCTGTGAAAACGCAGAACCCAGTGGTCTTTGCATCGATCCAGCAGAGTGCAGTTGCCGATCAGGCAGGCTGACATGGAGACCAGCGCCATGGTGTGGCGCTGGCTGGCGCGACTGTCGCCGGAACTCACCGACGATGCGTCCAGAACCCCGAGCAACGCCCCCTGGGGATCGAAAATCGGTGCACCCGAACAGGTCAGACCGCCGTGGTCGGCGTGGAAGTGATCGTCCCGATGGACGATGACCGGGCGCTGCTCCGCAAGGCAGGTACCCATGCCGTTGGTGCCGACCGAGCCCTCGTTCCACCGTGCGCCGTCCACAAAGCCGGCGCGGTCGAACAAGTCGTCGGCCGACGAATCAAACAGGTGTTCGAGTATCACGCCTTCCGGGTCGGTGAACACCACCGCATAGCCGGTTCCGGCGATCTGCTGGTGCAGCTTGGCCATCTCGGTTTTCGCGATATCCATCACCACCCCCATGCGGTTCCGCAAAGCGCTCAGTTCCGAGGCGGTCAGAACGTCCGGGTAAGGGCTGCGGCTCGGATCAAGTCCGAACTCGCCTAAACACCTCTGCCAGGATCGGGCGATGGTGGCCGGCGGGGGATTCTCCGGAATTTGTCCAGACAGACCCGCAACGGACGCAACGCGCTCCGCATGCGCGGCCGCAAATGCACTCGCCATGACAATCACACTCCTCCGTATGCAAGGTGGTTCCGGCTGTGTCCGGTCACCTCGCCTCCTCAAGCTCATATCAATCCGCGCTGTGGCGCTTATCGCGGTAGCGCTTATTCGGGCCACGTATGACTCGTGACTCCAAGGGATCCGGCATCGTATCCCCTACCGGCTATGTCGATAACTTCGACAATGCCGGAACAACTTGCGTTCAGGCATACTCCAACAGCCGATAGTATGAACGATATTGGCACACTCGGGTGGAACCTTTGCACTCGCGCAACGAGGCGCATGCTGCGCGCATGTCGGCGCGGGGAGTGGGCGCGACCCACGACATCGGGGCTCGGCTGGTCCAGGCTGCCAATGGCATGGCAAACAGAACAAGCGCCAAGCAAGCCGGGTGGCCCTGTATAACCTGTCACGAGGCGACCAATCAGTGACTCCAAACCGTGAGCAAGCCCCGATCCGCTCGGGCGGCAGCACCCGAATCTGTGCGCTAACGTGGCAAGGCACGAGGGGCATGGTTGGCTCGTTGACAATGAGCGAGGCACAACGCCACAAACCGGGCGCGCAGAACCGGCCCCTTAAGGGTTTCGTAGAAATTATCCTGTCTGCCTTGACCCTGGCCGCGATTTGCTCTGGATCAGTCGGCGCCACCGAGCTTCCGGACGCGCCGGGCACCCAGATCTGGATCAGCGACCGCCGATTGCATTTGAACTGCAGCGGACGGGGTGTGCCCACGGTGGTGCTTGAGTCGGGGCTTGGCGGCACCTCGCTGGAATGGCAGGAGATCCAGCAAAGCCTGAGTGGCCTGACACGGGTATGCAGCTACGATCGGGCCGGCTATGGCTGGAGTGACCCGGCATACAATCCCCGTACTGCACTCAACGCGGCCAAAGATTTGGAAAAGCTGTTGGGCTACGGCAGCGTGCGCGCGCCCTATGTCATGGTCGGGCATTCATTCGGCGGTTTGACCACGCGGGTGTTCGCTACCCGTAACCCGGAGCGGATTGCGGGCTTAGTCTTAGTGGACTCAACCCATGAGTCCCAGTTCGAGGAGTTCGAAAAAGCCGGCATCGGAAACGTATTCGCGCCGCGCGACCGCCAATTTCAGATTCGGAACTTCTCGATGGTGCCGGAGGGGCTTCCGCCACCGTTGCGTGACCTTGCGGGAAACATGGCCAAGCGGGCTTCGACGGTCATCACACTGTACAGTGAACTCAGGAACATGCGTCTGAGCGCCCGCCAGGCACGGGCATCCACCGCCCTGCCCAACATCCCCGTTGCCGTGCTGGCACACAACGCCGTAGCCCAGGCACGATCCGAGGGGGCGCTGAAGACCGCCGAGGTATGGATGCGTATGCAGGCCGAGTTGGCCAGCCGTTCACCTCAAGGGTTTCTCCGGGTGGCCGCAAACAGCGGCCATCACATTCATCTGGATGAGCCCAGTCTGGTGATCGACGCCATCGCCGATATGATTGGAACGGTTCGGGCTGCCAGCCCATGAACCGAGGCGCCGGTCAGGGTGTTGTCGGCCGGACCAGCCCTCAGTCGTCGTCTTTCTTTTTCGTCGCCGGGACATTGGGCAGCAAGGGCACCCCGTACTCGAGCAGAATCGCGTCGATGTCGGCCTGACGGCGATCGTAGAAGTCCTGCACCCGGTCCCGCCATTCGTCGTCGCCGTATCGCACCGCTGAAGCAATGGCGAAATCAAAGCGAATGCCTTCGTCGCCGGTCAGGGGGATCACACGGAGCTTAGCGCCCCGCTCCGCCTCCTGCTTGGCGAAATAGCCTGCGATGGGTCCCCACAGTATCGCGGCATCCAAACGACCCTCCGCCAGCTCCTTGTCGACCAGCTGTCCAGGGTACGAGTTGGGATCAGCATCCAGCGCCGGATAAGCGACGATTTGATTCCGCATGCCGTTGCGTGTCAGCCAAAGGGTGCCCGGACCCGGCGTGTGCGCCCCCACGCGGAGACCACCGCGTGCCGCCGGATCGAGGGCGACAAAGTCGGCCTGGTTCGCAACGCCGGCCAGATCATCGGTGGCGCGGATGACCAGCGCGTAGGTCGACCGATAGTAGGGCTGGGTGGTCAGCCCCATCTCGAAACTGGTTGGCACACCCATGATCAGGTCGCATTTGTAGCCGCCACTGCCATCGCGAGCACGCAGAGTCTGGCGCACGAATCCCCGACGCTGCGGAAACCAGGTGTACTCGAGTGGCACACCGAGATCGTCGGCCAGCAATTGGGCGATGCGGTTCTCGAATCCCGCTCGATCCTCACTGGAAAACGGCAGGCTATTAGGGTCGGCGCAGACCCGCAGGACGTCCCGTTCGGCGGCGGCAGCCGGAATGGTGGCAAACATTGCGAAGCCGGCGAGCAGGCACGCAAGCATCCGGAAATTTGATCGGTTCATGGCTTATCCGTTGTGGTGCGCGCACACCCCTCCCCTGCGCCAGGGTGCGGGGGGCGGTGCGTCACAAGCTACTTCTACTTGGTGCGCTTCGGCTTGCCCGGGGCCAATACGCCATCGGAACGCGCCATCAGGTAAGCGTACAGTTCCTCGAAGTGCTTATTGACGTTCGGATTGTCTTTCCAGGCCGGCATGACACCGATCTGGCCGGTATAACCCTCACTGACCGAGACTATGAACCGTTCGTGATCAATGTCCTGCATCCGATCCACCAAACTGGGCGCAAAACTGCTGCCCACGGCGTCCTGCGCATGACAGACATGACAATTGGAATGATAGGTTCGCCAGCCGATGTAGGTGGCTTTGTCGACTGTGCAAGCACCCTGCTCATCGCACTCGATGACGTAAGGTTTCTCTGTCTCTGAACTCTGCTCGGCCACCGAAGTGGCGCCGAAACCCACGACCAGCATAAGTGTCAAGGGCATCAACCCGTGCGTCACATTCATTTTCTTCAATTCTCCTTCGGCTCGTCCGTCAATCCGGGGCCTAAGCCCGGTGTTGTCTGGGTGGATAGGATTCTAGGCCACTACCACAATCCCAAATAAGGACACCAGAGCGGCCCCTCAAGTGCAAGGGCCGGCGAAAAAAATGCCGGGCCCGCATAACAGGCCCGGCAAGCGGCTTGAGTTCCCGAAGGAACAGCGCGACGCATTTGTTCGCGTCAGAGGTACTCGGTTCAGGCTCCGTCGGGCAGCGCGAACACGGTCAGGACGCCACCCAGCTGAGTGTAGTCGCTCAGCTTGCGGTAGGCCCCCACGGCGCCCAGGCCTTCGGTGTCACCTTCCAGGCCCGCGGCCATGCCGATGCCGGCCCAACCACCGATACCGGACAGAACGGCAACGTACTGCTTGCCATCATGGGTATAGGTGTTGACGTTTCCGATGATCCCGGACGGGGTCTTAAAGCTGTACAGCTCCTTACCGGTCTTGGAATCGACCGCCTTCAGATGGCCTTCCAGGGTACCGTAGAACACCACGTCACCCGCGGTGGCCAGCGCGCCACTCCAGACCGAGAATCGCTCCGGCAACGACCAGACGATTTCGCCCTTTGTGGCATCCCAGGCTATGAAGTTGCCCATGTTGGAGCTGCCGTCACCGGTTACCTTGCCCGCCGGGTACATGCTCAGGGTGGCGCCGACATATGGCTGACCCGCGACGTACTCGACTTCAAACGGCTCGTAGTCCATGCACACGTGGTTGGTGGGCACATAGAATAAACCGGTCTTGGGCGAGTAGGCGGCCGGCTGCTGGTCCTTGCTGCCCAGAGCCGCCGGGCAAATGCCCTCGGAGTTCACATCTGCACCGTTCTGATGGGTGCTGTACTCCGCAACCACCTGGGGTCGGCCGGTCTCCATGTCGATGTGGCTGGCCCAGTTGGTGGCAGGGTCATATTTCTCCGCAACCAGCAGTTCGCCGGTAACGCGGTCCAGGGTGTAGCCGAAGCCGTTGCGGTCGAAATGCACAAGCAATTTGCGCATCTCACCGTTAATCTCCTGATCAACCAGGATATTTTCGTTGACGCCGTCGTAGTCCCACTCGTCGTGGGGCGTCATCTGATAGACCCACTTGGCCATGCCGGTGTCGGCATCGCGCGCCCACAGGGTCATGGACCAGCGGTTGTCCCCTGGACGCACAACCGGATTCCAGGTTCCGGGGTTACCAGACCCGTAGTAGACCAGGTTTGTCTCAGGATCGTAGGTGAACCAGCCCCAGGTGGTGCCGCCACCGATCTTCCACTGGTCCCCTTCCCAGGTCTTGAGGCTGGAGTCGCCACCGACCGGCTGGCCGAGATGGGTGGTTTTCTCGGGGTCGATCAGCATCTCATCGTCAGGACCGGTGCTGTAGGCTTTCCAGGCCTGGCTGCCGTCTTTGATGTTGTAAGCGACGACGAATCCGCGAACGCCAAATTCTCCGCCGCTGATGCCGGTTACGATCTTGTCGTTGATGACGACGGGCGCGTTGGTGTTGGTCTCGCCCTTGGCGGGATCACCGTTCTTCACCGACCACACCAGTTCACCGGTATCGGCGTTGAGCGCCACCAACGTCGTGTCGGCCTGCTGCAGGAAGACCTTGCCGTCAGCGAAGGCCAGACCCCGGTTGACCGTATCACAGCACATGACCGGGATGGTGTCCGGGTTCTGCTTGGGCTCGTAGGACCACTTTACGGTCTGGTCTGCCAGATTGATGGCGAAGACCTTGTTGGGGAACGGGGTGTGGATATACATGGTGTCGCCCATCACCAGGGGGCCACCTTCATGTCCGCGCAGCACACCTGTCGAGAATGTCCAGGCGACCTGCAGGTCTTTTACATTCCCGGCATTGATTTGGTCGAGTTCGCTGTAGCGCGTTCCCGCGTAGTCCCCACCCCAGATGGCCCAGTTGTTGGCATCGGCGGTCAGGGATTTCACTTCGTCGTTGGCGATGACTGCGCCCGGCAGTACGGCACAGGCGGCCAGCACAGCCAGTGATTGCAGTGGCTTATACATCAAGTTCTCCTCCTTCGGTTTTATCGGTTCGCGCTTTGCCGTCCTCCACAGCCGCCCCTCAGGTGCTTCCATGATCCCGCTTTGCGCCAAACCTGGAATCGAGCTGGGGGCGTCGCACTTCGCCGACATCGGACGCCTAGCAGCAAAGGCTATGCCACGCCTTGAAGCGGCCGGGAATGATCAAGAAGCAGACGGTATATTGATGATATCAATAATGAAAAATATAAAACCGCCGGACTGCAACACAAACTTTCACCGCAACAAACTGTCTCGGATATGAAAACGCTGTTGCAGAAATGTGGGCTATTGTTCGGGCCCAAACCCGGTCCCGGAATCGCTCCGCGGGGGTGCATCCGTTTCAGCGCCTGGACGTATCCTGCAATATTGCTCAACAGACGCTAAGCTGTGGAATTCGAAATCTGCGCGCCCGCGCATCTGCGACGCCTGCGATCCGCGCCGACACTGAGCTTAGGAGACAATGGCATGAGGCAGATTGAAAAATGGATTTCCGGGCTGTGCCTCGCACTGGCTGCCGGCGCGCCCGCGCAGGCGCTGGCCGATTCCAGCGAGGACGCGGTCTGGAACGAACGTCTCCGTTCGGAGCATTTTGGGGATCGCCCGATCGTCGACGGGAGCGACGTCATCGTCCTGGAGGCCCCCAGGCGCGCGGAAGATGCCGCGGTAGTGCCGGTTTCGATCAGCGCGGCATTCCCGCAGACCGATGAGCGCTACATCCGGGCAATTACGCTGCTGATCGATAACAACCCGGTACCGCTGGCCGGACGCTTTCGCTTCGGGCCCAGAAGCGGACGCGCAGACATCGCCATGCGGGTGCGGGTCAATGCCTACACTCCGATGCGGGCCATCGCCGAGACCAACGACGGAACATTGCATATGAGCCGGACCTTTATCAAGGCCAGCGGCGGATGTTCAGCGCCGGCCGGGGCGGATCTTAAAACGGCCATGCAGAGGCTGGGACGCATGAAGCTTGCAACCCGGAACGAAGACGATAGCGACGGCGCAATGCTGACGCAGCTCAGGATCAGTCACCCCAACGTAACCGGCATGCAAATGGACCAGGTGACGCGGCTGTATGCGCCGGCGCACTTCGTCAAAGAGGTGGAGGTCAGCTTTAATGGCACTCCGGTCATGAGCGCCGAAACAGACATCTCGATCAGTGAAAATCCCAGCTTCCGGTTTTACTTCGTACCCGAGGAGGCCGGCGAACTGGTGGCGACGGTGACCGACTCCAACGGGCTGACCTTCACCCACACCGAGGTCATTGCCGCCAAAACCGCCGCCAACTGATCGATTCGGGCGATCCGGTCAGCTGCCGCCGATCAAGCACTTCGATCGGGCCTCGGCCTCCGCTGTGTCAAGCGCTTCACGCATCTCGCCGGCCTGAGGAGGATCGCGGAACACGCCGCCCTTCTCGCCGGGGGTACCGCGCAACATGGCGAAAGCACTGGCCTCGGCGAAATCATCGTAGCTCATGCGCTCGGCAACGTGATCCAGACTGCAGGAACACTTGTACAGCGTGTCGTAGCTCTGCTCGCCCATTTTGTTCATACATTTGACCACGTATTCTACCCGGGCCACGGTCGGAAAGTCATTGGCATGGGCCGGCGCGGACACGCTCAAAACCGCAAGGGCGCCCAAAACTAGGGGGCGTTGGATCATCAGATTCTCTCCAGTTGGGCTAGGTCCGCAATTGGGACACGGACAATTGACAAAGGTTTACGAATGGCACGGGATCAGTCCGCCGGCTCAGCCGCGAAATCCACGATATCCCGCAACATGGCGTTGACACGCGCGGCGATGTCCGCGACCCGCTCATCCGTCTGATCGATCAAGCGGGCCCGAATCATAACGCCTGTGTCGTCTTGGTACACCGCCAGGCGACACGGCATGTCGAGCAACCGGTCGGGCGCACTTTTCAGTATCCGGCCCGCATAATCCAGGTTACAGATGTGCATCACCATGGAAAGGGGCATGGTGTCGATGCCACGCGCTGTGATCGCGGCCCCGATTTCATTACTGCTGGTGATGCGGAAGTTGTGCTCAGCGACGGCAAAGCGCAGGTCATCGATCACCTCGGCATAGGGTTTCTCCGCATGCCGTACGTACTGCTGCGCCTCGGCAGCGACCAGCGCCACCGGCAGGATCATCAAGAAAATTGCCGCCGATAAGCCCACCCGGCGCGCCATGTGCCGTACCCTCCTCGCCCGTCGTGCGTCTTTTCGCAGTGTGGCGGTATAGTTCAACATTTGGACTCTGAGCGCTGAGCTTGCATTCCATGCCCACAACCCGTGCCCTGCGCGACGCGATCGGCGGCCTGGTCCTGTTCTCTGTCCAGGCCGCAGCCGCCACAGCCGAGGTGGACGACTTTAACATCACGCAGGTCGCCCCGGGTGTCTACGTTCACCAGGGCGTGACCGTGGGATTCGACGACCCCGGCAGCGACGACATCGCCAACATCGGCTTTATCGTGGGCAAAGACTGCGTACTGGTGGTGGACACCGGCGGCTCATACCGTATCGGACACCAGCTTCTGGCCACCATCCGCACAGTCACGAGCCGCCCGGTCTGTTATGTGGTCAACACCCACGTTCACCCGGACCACATCCTGGGCAACGCGGCCTTCGCCGAAGAAGGCGCCGTTGTCATCGGCCACAGCCGGCTCCCCGGGGCGCTGGCACATAACCGTGCATTCTTTCTTGACCAGTACAGTGAGGCGTTGCGGACAGGCGACGGCCGCACAGACCTGGTGGCCCCGACACTGCTGGTCGAGGACCGTCTGGATTTCGACCTGGGCGATCGCCCGATTCGGATCTGGGCCCATGCCCCGGCCCACACCGATCAGGATCTCTCACTGTTGGACCTGAACAGCGGGACGCTGTGGCTGGGACATCTTTTTGTGGAACGTATTCCGGCCTTGGACGGCAACCTGCGCGGTTGGATAGAACTGACCGAAACCCTGCAGCAACTGGATGCAGCGCGGGTGATTCCCGGCAACGGCCCACTGCCGCAACCCTGGCCCAGCGCCGGCGACGCTCAATTGCGTTATCTTCGGACCCTGCTGGGCGACGTTCGCGGAATCCTGGCCGTGGGCGGATTTCTGGAAGACGCGCTGGACCGGGCCGGCGCCGACGAGCGGAACCAATGGGCGCTGTTCGATCAGCACCACAAAACCAACGTCACGCGCGTCTACACTGAGCTGGAATGGGAATAGCGCCCCATAGAACGCAGCAACGGCCCATACAGTGCGTCACGCGGTAAAGTGTTCGAACGCAGAGTGCGGGAGCCATCATCATCAGCAACATCGCGATCGCCGGGTTCCAGCACGAAACCAATACCTTCGCCCCGGTCAAGGCCACGCTGGCGGATTTCGAACAGCCCGATGCCTGGCCCGGCCTGGTGCGGGGCGACGCCGTCATATCCAGCAGCCGAGGCATGAACCTGCCCCTGGCCGGTTTTGCCCAGATCGCGGAAGGGCTGGGCCACACCCTGCGGCCGCTATTGTGGTGCTCGGCAACCCCGTCGGCCCAAGTCGAACAACAGGCTTACGAGACCATCGTCGGGGAACTGCTGGAACGGCTGGAACAGGTAAAAAAGGGGCTGGACGGCGTATACCTGGACCTGCACGGGGCAATGGTGACCGAACACCTGGAGGATGGCGAGGGCGAACTGCTGCGACGGATTCGATCGGTGGTGGGCGATGCCATGCCGGTGGTGGTCAGCCTGGACTTTCACGCCAACGTGTCGCCCATCATGGTGGAGCTGAGCGATGCACTGACCGTTTACCGAACCTACCCCCATGTGGACATGGCCGACACAGGCCGCCGCGCCGGGGCGCTGCTCAATCATCTTCTGGCCGGGCACACACTCCATGCGGCCTACCGGCGGCTGCCTTTCCTGATCCCCTTGACCTGGCAGTGCACGCTTACCGATCCCATGAGAACGCTGATGGAAGCGGTGCGCAGCCGGGTCGGTGGGCCGATCAGGAACCTGGAGTTTGTACCCGGCTTCCCGCTGGCGGATATTCATGACTGCGGCCCGACGCTGCTGACCTACGCCGACAACCAGGATTCGGCCGAGGACACGGCCGACGCGTTGCTGGCGCTGCTGGTGAGCCGCGAGGGTGAGTTTCGCGAACGTCTGTATACGCCGAAAGAGGCGATCGCGGTGGCGGCGGAATCCGATCCCAAGCTGGGCCCGGTGGTGTTTGCCGACACCCAGGACAATCCCGGCGCGGGCGGGCACTCCGACACCACGGGCATCCTAAAATGTCTGATCGAACATCGGGTTCCAGACGCGGTGGTGGGTGTGGTCTACGACCCGGAGGTGGCGGCGGCGGCCCATCGGGCGGGCACCGGCGCGCCCATCGACGTCGACCTGGGCGGCAAGTCAGGCTTCCCCGGCGACACACCTCTGCGCGCTACCTTCCTGGTCAAAGCTTTGGGCAACGGCCGGTTCCGCGGAACCGGCCCGTTCTACGCGGGATGCGACATGCAGCTAGGGCCCATGGCCCTGCTCAGCATCGACGGCGTGCGCATCGTGGTATCCAGCCGCAAGCAACAGGCGGCCGACCAGGCCGAGTTTCGGCATCTGGGCATCGAGCCGGCGGAACACCGAATTCTGGTGCTCAAGAGTTCGGTGCATTTTCGCGCCGACTTTGAACCGATCGCCGCCCGGGTTCTGGTGGTGGAATCACCGGGCCCCAATGTGGCCGACCCCGCGCGACTGCCGTTTCGGCGGCTGCGCGCTGGCGTGCGCCTGAGGCCCATGGGACCGCCCTTCAGGCCGCCGCCGGAGTAATGCACAGGCCCTTCACGGGCACTGCGCCTATACTCCGGGCAGCGAGCGGGTCGCGGCGCCAGCCCAACCCCATGGATACAATGCCAGTTACGCTGTGAATTCGGAGATGCAGATGGATGCCAGCAAGGTCAAGAACGCCGCCGACGCCCGCAAGATCGTCGAACAGCGCGGAGTCAGTCACGTCAAGGTGGGCGTTTTCGACGTGGACGGGATCATGCGCGGCAAGTACATGTCCCGGGAAAAGTTTTTGTCAGCGCTGGAGGGTGGTTTCGGTTTCTGCGATGTGGTGCTGGGCTGGGATGCCCACGATCAGCTCTACGACAACGTCAGCTATACCGGCTGGCACACGGGCTATCCCGACGCGCCGGTCAGAATTCTGCCCGAGAGCTGCCGTGAACTGCCGTTCGAGGACAACGGCCTGTTTTTTCTCGGTGAGTTCGCCGAAGCCGCGGAGCAGGTCTGCCCTCGCGGGGTTCTCCGTCGCGTCCTGAACCGGGCGGGCGACATGGGCTTAAGCGCCCGATCCGGCTTTGAGTACGAGTTTTTCGTGTTCGAAGAAACCCCGCAATCGGTGCGGGACAAGGGCTACAAAAACCTGACTCCCATGGCGCCGGGCTCGTTTGGCTACTCGGTGATCCGGAATTCAGTTCACAACGAATTCTATCGGGAACTGCTGCAGACCTTTGAGACCATGCGTTGCCGGGTGGAAGGGCTGCATGAGGAAACCGGGCCGGGTGTGATGGAGGCCGCCATCACCGCGGATGACGCATTGGCGTCGGCGGACAAGGCAGCATTGTTCAAGACTTTTACCAAGATCCTGGCCCAACGCAGAAACATGATGGCCACGTTCATGGCGAAATGGTCGCCGGACTGGGCGGGCCAGAGCGGCCACATCCATATTTCTCTGCAGGACAATCAGGGCGACCCGATCTTCCACGACCCGAAGCAGCCCCACGGCATGAGCCAGCGCATGCGCTTTTTTGTGGGCGGCCAGCAGCGTCTGCTGCCGGAGATGCTGGCGATGGTGGCGCCGACGGTAAACTCGTTCACCCGGCTGATCCCGGGGTATTGGGCGCCGACCGAAGCGAGCTGGGGGGTCGACAACCGCACCTGCGCGCTGCGCGTGATTACAGGAAGCAAAAAGTCGCAGCGGGTGGAGTTTCGCATCGCCGCCGCCGACGCCAACCCCCATGTGGTGCTGTCGGCGGCGCTGGCAGCGGGATTCTGGGGGATAGAGAACCGGATCGAGCCGGAAGCGCCGGTGGAGGGCAACGCGTACGAGAAGCGGTTTCCGAAACGGCTGCAACTTCCGGCAACGCTTTGGGAAGCGGCGCAGCGACTGAAAGCATCCAAGGCGTCCCGCGACTGGTTCGGAGACGCCTTCGTGGAACACTACGCCGCCACCCGGGAATGGGAGGAGCGGGAGTTTCGAAAGCACATCACCGACTGGGAATTGGAGCGCTATTTTGAAATCATTTGAGCCCGACGCAGGACAGAGCGGCGGTTGTGCTTGCCACCTTCCGCGCATTCATCTAGGTTGAGACTGAGCTGACCGCCCAACGCGCCATGCGCCAGTGAAACAAAGAGAGCATCGGATGGGTGAATCCACGCCTGCCATCGTCGTGGAAGATCTTTACAAGCGCTTCGGCGCGCTGGAAGTTCTGAAGGGCATTTCTCTTCGCGCCCACGAGCATGAGGTGATCTCGATCCTCGGCAGCAGCGGATCCGGCAAAAGCACGTTTCTGCGCTGCATCAATCTTCTGGAGACACCCGAGTCCGGAAAAGTCTACGTTCAGGGCGAGTTGATTCGCATGCGCCCCAAACGGGGAGATCGCATTGTCCCGGAAGATCTAAAACAAGTGGAACGGATTCGGTCCAAGCTGGCCATGGTGTTCCAGCAGTTCAACCTCTGGGCGCACATGACGGTGATGGAAAACGTCATCGAAGCACCTTTGCGGGTGCTCAAGGTGCCCAAGGCCGAGGCCCTGGAACGGGGTGAGCAGATGCTCCAAAAAGTGGGCATGTACGATCGTCGCGACTATTACCCGGCGCACCTCTCCGGCGGACAGCAGCAACGGGCGGCCATTGCCCGCGCCCTGGCCATGGAACCGCAGGTCATGCTGTTCGACGAACCCACCTCGGCCCTGGACCCGGAACTGGTGGGCGAGGTGCTGAAAGTCATGCGCGGACTGGCCGAAGAGGGCCGCACCATGTTGGTCGTGACCCACGAGATGGATTTTGCCCGTGAAGTCTCCAGCCAGGTCATGTTCATGCACGAGGGGCTGGTGGAAGAGTATGGCATCCCGAGCGAGGTGTTCGAGCGACCGAAATCCGAACGCTTCAGACAGTTCATGTCCGGCCTGCTGCGTTAGCGTTGCCGGCCGAATCGGAAAACCGATCCCGGCCGACACCGTAGGGGCGGTTTGACTGAGCACAGGTCACTAAAGACCCATTTGTTCGTTAGGTTGATTTACAAAGCGGAGATCGAACGTGAGAAAGCTAAGCATCGCAGCTTTGGTTGCATTGTGTCTTGCCCTGGTCATGACTCCGGCGGGCGCCAAGGAATGGACCAAGGTCCGGATCGGAGTCGAAGGCGCCTACCCGCCTTTCAGCTTCAAGAATCCTGACGGATCGCTGGGCGGCTTCGACGTGGACATCGCCATCGCATTGTGCGAGGCCATGGAGGTCGAGTGCGAGCTGGTGGAGCAGGATTGGGACGGCATCATCCCGGCACTGCAGGCCAAGAAGTACGACGCCATCATCGCTTCCATGTCGATCACGCCAGAACGTATGAAGGTGGTGGACTTCACCAACAAGTACTATCACACCCCGGCCAAGTTCGTGGTCAAGGAAGGCGTCGCCGTGGAGGAAACCAACGAGGGCATGAAGGACTTGGTGGTTGGGGTGCAGCGCGGCACCACCCACGAGGACTACATGAACAAGAAGTTCCCGGATGTGGAACTCAAGCTGTACGGCACCCAGGACGAGGTCTATCTGGACATGGGTTCGGGCCGCATCGACGCCATTATGGCCGACTCAGTGGCGATGGATGACGGTTTCATCAAGACCGACCAGGGCGCCGGGTTTGTGTTTCTGCCCGGCAACCACAACGATCCCGCCATATATGGGGAGGGCGCGGGCATCGCGGTGCGAAAATCCGATGGCGATCTGAAGGAGAAATTCAACATGGCCATCGACAAGATCCGCGCCGACGGCACCTATCAGGACATTGCCGCCAAGTACTTCGACTTCGACGTCTACGGCGATTGATCATGCTGGGGCGGGTCTCACCGGAGGCCCGCCGTCGCCGGGAACCCCGTATCCATGCTTGAAATCGTCGGGCCCTACATTCCCCTGATCCTCAAGGGCACCTGGGTCACCATTGCGGTAAGCCTGGTATCCCTGGCGGTGGCCTGCCTGCTGGGTCTGCTGGGCGCCTGGGCCAAGCTGTCCCACTCGAAGCTGGCCAATACGGTGGCGGGCGCCTATACCACACTGGTTCGGGGCGTGCCCGATCTGGTTCTGATGACCATCATTTTCTTTGGCGGCCAGATCGGGATCAACTCCCTGGTGGAAGCCATGGGCTGGGATATCTACATAGAGATCGACGCCTTCACCGCCGGTGTGGTATCCATCGGATTCATCTACGGCGCCTACATGACCGAAACCTTCCGTGGCGCAATCCTGGCGGTGCCCAAGGGTCAGATCGAAGCGGCGGTGGCCTGTGGCATGACCCGCCCGACCATTTTCAGGCGGGTGCTGGGCCCGCAGATGATGCGTTTTGCCCTGCCCAGTTTTGGCAACAACTGGCTGGTGCTGCTGAAAACCACGGCCCTGGTTTCGGTGCTGGGCGTACAGGAACTGGTGTACAACGCCTTCTCCGCCGGCCGATCGACCCGGGAGATGTTCACTTTCATGTTGGTGGTCTGCGTGATTTATCTGATCCTCACCACCATTTCCACCACCGCACTGCGCTGGGCGGAACACCGCTACAGTGTCGGCGTAAGGCGAGCCTGATATGCATTGGGATGTGGTGCTCGATAACTGGCAGCTGCTGCTGCAGGGTCTCTGGACCACCATACTTTATGTGAGCGCGTCTTTGGCCCTGGGCCTGATCCTCGCCATTCCCTTATCAATCTTGCGATCCTCCAGCAACCGCTTCCTGTCCTGGCCGGTATGGGCCTTCACCTATTTCTTCCGCGGAACGCCGCTGCTGGTTCAAATCTACTTGATCTATTACGGCTTGGGGCAGTTCGAGTCGGTGCGGGAAAGCTTTCTGTGGCCGGTGCTGCGGGAAGCCAGCTGGTGCGCCCTGATCGGGTTCACCCTGAACACTGGAGCCTACGTAACTGAGATTCTTCGGGGCGCAATACAGGCAACCCCCTATGGTGAAATCGAGGCCGCCACGGCCTGCGGCATGAGTCGCGCCCAGACCTACCACCGGATCATCATGCCGGGCGCCTTCCGCCGCGCACTGCCCGCATACGGCAACGAAGTCATCTTCATGCTGCACGGCAGTGTGGTGGCCGGTGTCATCACCATCCTCGACATCTACGGCGCGGCCAAGAAAATCAACGCCCTGACTTACACCTATTTCGAGTCCATGCTCGCGGCCGCGGTGTTGTACATGCTGATCGTCTACCTGATCACCCGGGTGTTCAAACGCGCCGAATCGCGCTGGCACGCGCATCTGCGTCCCCGCACCGAGTAGCGGCGCCGGTCGGAGCATATTCAGGCTGCCGCGACACCCCGCCAGACCGCGTACACCTGCATTAAAGCCAAGGCGATAATCAGACCGCCGGCCACCTGCCGCACCGCCGGCCGGCGCACCCATACGGTCAGCACCGCGGCAAAGGTACCCATGGCCATCAGGGTCGGCAGCGTGCCCAAACCAAAGCTCAGCATCAGCGCCGCGCCCTGCCCTGCACTGCCCGCCGCCACCGACCAGATCAGCACGCTGTAAACCAGCCCACAGGGCAACCATCCCCAGAGCAATCCCAACCGGAATGCCCGAGCCGGGGTCTGAACCGGCAACAGGCGCCGCCCAAGGGGCTGCAGTCGCTGCCATATCAGTCGGCCGCCGATTTGCTCAACCCGCAGCAGACCGTTCCACCAGCCGGCCACGTACAGCCCCAGAACGATCATGAACAAAGCAGCAACGAGCTGCAGCACGAGCTGGGCGGCATATAGCCGGGAGAGATTGCCGGCTACCGCGCCCACCCCACCCACCAGCGCCCCCGCGGCCGTGTAACTCAAAATGCGACCGGCGTTGTAGGCCAAAAGAAACGGCAGGCGTTCCCGGGTCCGATCTGCCTGGGGCAGCCCCAGGGTCAGTGCACCGACGATTCCACCACACATGCCCACACAGTGGACGCCACCCAGCAGCGCCACCAGGAACGCCGACAGATAGCTTGCTTCAACGCCCAGAATCACCCGCCGCCGTCCGCTGGCCGGGACACTGGATCAACGCTCCCTGAGCCGCGGCATCAGTTCGACCAGATTGCAGGGGCGGGTGCGGTAGTCCAGCTGGCTGACGATGAGTTCGTCCCAACCGGTACGGCAGGCCCCTGAAGACCCTGGCAAACAAAAGAGGTAGGTCCCGTTGGCAGCCCCGGCCAGACAGCGCGATTGGATGGTGGAGGTCCTGATCTGTTCCCATGAGATCTTCCGGAACAGTTCGCCGAAACCGTCAATGACCTTGTCCAGCAGCGGCGCCACCGCCTCCGGCGTGCCATCGCGACCGGTGACACCGGTTCCGCCGGTAGTCACTACGGCGTTTATCGCCTCGTCGGCGATCCAGCGGGATATTGCCGCCCGGATGGCGTAAATGTCGTCGCGGACGATAAGCTTCTCGGCCAAGCGATGTCCTGCGCCCTCCACCCGTTCCACCAGCAACCGTCCCGAGCTGTCGTCAGCCTCGGTACGGGAATCGGAAACGGTCAGAACGGCCACGTTGAGTGGAATGAAATCTCGCGGTTCGCTCATGGGTCACCCTGGTAGTCAGATGCGAAACTGAATTGCCGTTCAAGCAGCCGGAACGGTTCGCCCAGCTGCCCATGTTCTGAGACTGTGAAGATGCTCGGCCATCACCACCGACAGCGGCCGGGTCCGGCGCAGTTCAGCGAGCACATGCTGATCTGACAGCGACCCACTGTCCAGGGCATAGAGGGCCGACACCACGGCCTGCTCGATCTCGGAACCGGAGAATCCCTCGGCCGATGCGGCCAGGCGGTCCAGATCGAAGCCCTCTGTTTCCTGATTACGCTTGCGCAGATGTATGGCGAATATTTCCTTGCGCGTCTCCAGGTCCGGCAGATCGACAAAAAAGATCTCGTCCAGCCGTCCCTTGCGTATCAATTCAGGCGGTAAAGCGGTGATGTCGTTGGCGGTGGCTACAATAAAGACCCTGCTCCGATTACCCGCCATCCAGGTGAGCAGGGTGCCCAGAACCCGGCGCGACGTCCCGCCATCGTGGCGATCGCCGCCTATGCCTTTCTCGACCTCATCGATCCACAACACGCACGGCGCCATCGACCGGGCGGCCTCCAGAGATTCACGCAGATTGCGTTCAGTTTCACCGTGGAACTTATTGTACAGCGCGCCAAAATCCAGCCGCAGCAGCGGCACACCCCATACGCCCGCCACCGCCCGGGCCGCAAGGCTCTTTCCCCCGCCCTGCACCCCGAGCAGCAGTACCCCTTTGGGCGGTTCAAGCTGCTTGGTTTGGTCGGCTTCCAGGAATGGGGCTCGGCGCTGCTCCAGCCAACGCTTCAACCCGCGCAGCCCGCCGACTTCGGAGAAATTCGCGGTATCGTATTCGAAATACAGTACACCCTCCCGATTCAGCAGACCGAACTTGGTCTGCATCACCTGAGGCATATCGTGTTCGGTGATGGCCCCGTCGTCGAAAATCACCCGATGCGCAAGCCTGCGCGCATCGTCCTCGGTCAGTCCGCTCAGATTGCGCACCAACTCACCAAACGTCGCTTCGTCGGTGCGGACCCGACGACCCGGGTTCCGCTCGGACCAGTCGCGCGCAGTGCCGCGAACAATCTCTGCCAGCCTCCGGCGATCCGGCAGGCGCATCTCGAACTGCGCGGTATAGGCGGCCAGCTCCGGCGGAACTGTCAAGGCATGACTGAGCAGCACCAGAGTTTGCCCGGTCTGCTCGTGACGCAGGGCAATATCCTTGAGCAGGCGCACGTTCACCGGGTCGTCAAGCCAGGGATGGATATCCAGCAGCACGTAGAGCCCACCCTGGCTGGAACCGCGTATATGACCCAGGACATCCCCGGCGGCCCGATTGAAACGTTGTGACGGGGTCTCGATATCCACCCGAGCCAGGCCCTCGGTCACGGTCCAGCGAAACACCGGTATCGCCATGCCGATTCCCAGGCGCACCAGTAGATCCATCGCCCGGCGTTCGGCCTGCGTCTGGATCACGACGATGGCCACCCGTGATCGGACCAGCAGCTCGAGATCGTGCAACTCGTTCATCGCAGAATCCAAATCCTCCACACGGGCGATGCGCAATGCACCGGTGTTCAGCACCGGCCAGGCACACGTCGATTCAGGACGGTAACGGATCACTGATGGCACGTCATCCGCAGCGCTTGAATTCTCCGAAATCGCCCCGATCTCTTAGTGCAACGGGAACGGCGTTCCCTTTGCAAAAACCTTTGGAGGTCATCATGGCAATTACACAATACGATCCCTGGAACCGGCTCAACCAACTCAGCCGGGAAATGGAGCGGGTGTTCGATCGCCGCGCCGTGGCCGCAGACGAAAGCACCCAGTCGGCTACCGCGGATTGGGTGCCGGCAGTGGACATCAAGGAAGAGGAAAATCGATTCCTGGTGGTGGCGGATATTCCCGGCGTCGACCCCTCGGACATCGAAATCACCATGGACAACGGTGTACTGACCATACGCGGTGAACGCAGCAGCGAAAACACCGAGGAAGGTGAAGGTTTCAAGCGGGTGGAGCGCTCGCGCGGCAGCTTCTATCGCCGGTTTGCGTTGCCGGACACCGCCGACGTTGAGAAGGTCACCGCCACCGGCAAGCACGGCGTGCTCGAGGTCGTGATTCCGAAGCAGGAGCGCGCTCAACCCAGGCGGGTCACGGTGGACGTATAACGATACCCAGGGGCGCCGGTGGCGCCCCTGTCTTTTTTCAATGAGACCGTGTGGTTTTGTCAGCAGATGATTGCCAACGCGAAGTGAATTTCGAGTTTGCCCATGGGCACTTACAAACCACCAAGCACTTGAGCCGATGGTGCAAAACCCCGGCTACGGCTTTCTTCGACGCGTGTGTCCATGGGAGCGCTCGGTCCGATTGTTGATGAAATTGCGTTCGGCCGACAGTTGTTCAATTTTACCTGCGCTCAGCGTGGATCTGTAGTGGAGCCACATCGTGTGGCTGATGGTTTCGAGCGGAATCCGATAGCCGCCACAGCTCGGTCGACAGCACGTGGACATTGCTGGCGATCAGCCGGCAAATTGACAGAAACCGCGGCTGGCCGGTAACGGCAGCAGCCAGGTTTTATTCATGGTCTCCCACCGCCAACGCCAACCACAGGGAGACAGCACTGGCAGGACGGCGGCATCGGCGCGGGTGAAAGCTGGCCTCAGGAAAAGAAATCCTTGACCTTTCTGCTCAGACTGTCCCAGCCGCTCTCGAAATCCGCGGTGAAGGCTTCCCAGTTGTCTTTGGACGCCGCCCACATTTCGTTAAACTTTTCATCGGACGCGGCGGCCAATTCTTCGTATTTGGCCTTGCCGGCAGCCAGCTGTTTTTCGGCGGCCAGCAGCGCCTGACTCCACTCATGTGACGCGTCATCGCCGGCCGCCTCCATTTTCAGCTTCAGCTTGTCTACCTGTTGTTGGCCCTGATCCAGCTTGATTTCAATGTCCTTCTGGATTTCCTCTCTACTTGCCATGGTCAATGCCTCTGTGATGGACTGCGGAAAATCGGAACGCACTGACGCTGGTGAAGCGAAAAGCGCGCGTTGCGGGGAGACGGCACGGACGGTGCGCAACCGGTTGCACCACCATAGGATAGTCAATGCTGGGCCATGCACAAGCTGGAAACCCACCACGAGTTGACTCATAAAGAATGTAGCCAAAGGAGCGCGTTAGCGATTTCGTCGCCTCGTATCTTAGGTAGCCGAGAGGAGA
The DNA here is from genome assembly GCA_024641125.1 of Candidatus Competibacteraceae bacterium. GTDB lineage: Bacteria > Pseudomonadota > Gammaproteobacteria > Competibacterales > JAHEDQ01 > JAHEDQ01. The sequence goes on from JAHEDQ010000051.1 coordinate 24,199, forward strand.
CCACCATCCCCAGCACCGACGTCCCCCCATTCCGTCAGGAACTTGTGTGATGCCGCGAATTGCCGTTCTCGATGACTACTTGAAGATAGCCTTGAATAGCGCTGACTGGAGCGCGCTGCCCAACAATGCCCAGGTGCAGGTATTCCACGAGCACCTGGGCAACGAAGACGCCGTGGCACAGGCTCTCGAAGGTTTTGATGCCATCGTGGCCATGCGTGAGCGAACGCCCTTTCCCGCCAGTCTGCTGGCTCGCCTGCCGTCGCTGAAGCTGCTGGTGACCACCGGCATGCGCAACCTGTCCGTGGATATGCAGTCGGCAGCGGATCGCGGAGTCATGGTCTGCGGAACGCAGATGCTGCCGTACCCCGCCTTCGAGCACACCTGGGGCCTGATCATGGGCCTGACCAAGAACATCTCCCGCGAAGATCGGCTCATGCACGACGGTGGGTGGCAGGCCGGCGCTACGGTCGGTCTGAAGGGGAAGACCCTGG
>JAHEDQ010000233.1 GCA_024641125.1 Candidatus Competibacteraceae bacterium
ACATGCCAGCGATTTGTTCATGTCGCACATTGCCGGTTTGCAGAAGTACCTGCCCGCCGCAATGCCGTTTCTCGCGCCCTATGTAAACTCATACCGGCGCATCACCCGCTACCACGCGGCCCCGATCAACGTTCAATGGGGTTACGACAACCGGACAGCGGGTCTCCGTGTTCCCCACTCCGGCCCGGATGCGCGGCGGGTCGAGAATCGTGTCGCGGGCGCCGATGCCAATCCCTACCTGGCCATTGCGGTGTCGCTGGCCTGCGGTTATCTGGGGATCAAGGAGGGGCTCGAGCCCACCTCGGCGCTGGAGCGCAGCGCCTATGCACTGCCCTATGAACTGCCTCGGAGTTTGAGCGAGGCTTTGCGGCTGTTGGATGAAAGCGAGGGGCTCAGCAGCGTATTGCCCACCCGATTCCTGCTGGCGTATAAAGCCGTCAAGGCCAGCGAGTATGAAACCTTCATGCAGGTCATCAGTTCCTGGGAGCGGGAATACCTGCTGTTGAACGTATGACGGCAATGGGGGCCAATGGCGATCTAGGGAGCCTCTTATTCTGGACGAAGCAGATTCGAGGGTGAAATGAGCAGATTCAAGGCGCAGATCGCGGGCAATGGTTGTGCTGTTGCCAAGATCTGCAACGATGAAGCTGTGCATTTCAGTCCCAAGATGCTCGTTCACGAATAAAAGAGGCTCCCTGGGTTCGGTGCCGCGTTCGGCAATGGATTTTGGGCGCTTTACGCGTTTCCATGTAGGGTAGAGGAACATACTGCCCAGGTTCGCCTTTCATTAGGTGGAGGATCTCAATGAGCTCAGCCGGCACCGCGTGGCAGACTGCTGAACTGCAGGCGCTGGATCGCAGTCACTATCTGCATCCATTTACGGATTTCAAGGCGCTTGGGGAAAAAGGCACCCGTGTGATCACCCGGGCCGAGGGTGTTCATCTGTGGGATTCGGACGGCGTTCGCTTGCTGGACGCCATGTCGGGCCTATGGTGTGTCAACATCGGATACGGCCGCAAGGAACTGGCCGAAGCAGCGTATCGGCAGATGCTGGAACTGCCTTATTACAATAGTTTTTTCCAAACCGCTCATCCGCCTGCAATCGAATTGGCCGGCTTGCTGGCGGAGGTCACACCGGCTCACCTCAACCGGGTTTTCTACACCGGCTCGGGCTCCGAAGCCAACGACACCGTCGTACGCATGGTGCGCCGCTACTGGGATCTTCAAGGGCAGCCCGACAAGACCGTGATCATCAGCCGGCACAATGCGTATCACGGAAGCACCATGGCCGGCGCCAGCCTGGGCGGAATGGCACCCATGCATGCGCAGGGCGGGTTGCCGATACCAGATATCGAGCATATCGACCAGCCTTACTGGTTTCGCGAAGGTGGCGATCTCAGCCCGGAGGCGTTTGGTCTCAAGGTGGCGGGTGAACTGGAAAGCAGAATTCAGGCTCTGGGCGTCGATCGGGTGGCGGCCTTCATCGCTGAACCAATTCAGGGCGCGGGGGGTGTTATCGTGCCGCCGGACAGTTACTGGCCCGAGATCAGCCGTATCTGTGATCGACACGGCATTTTGCTGGTGGCGGACGAGGTCATCTGTGGATTCGGTCGCACCGGAAAGTGGTTTGGCAGTGACTACTACGGCATCAAACCGGACCTCATGCCCATCGCAAAAGGTCTGTCTTCGGGTTATCTGCCTATCGGCGGCGTCATGGTATCCGACCGGGTCGCGGACTGCCTGGTTGACGCCGGCGGTGAGTTTTTTCACGGCTACACCTACTCCGGCCATCCGGCGTCGTGCGCGGTGGCGCTGGCCAACATCCGCATTTTACAGAACGAGGGCATTATCGAGCAGGTTGATACTGACACCGGACCCTACCTGCAGGCTCGCTGGCGCGAACTGGGAGACCATCCGCTGGTGGGGGAGGCCCGCGGCGTGGGCTTCCTGGGCGCGGTTGAACTGGTTGAGTCGAAGAATCCGGTCACCTTCTTCAGCGAGTCCGGTAGGGTTGGGGGATTGTGTCGGGATCATTGCTTCGCCAACGGACTGGTCATGCGGGCAGTGGGGGACACAATGATCATCGCCCCGCCGCTGGTGATGACACGTTCCGACATCGACGAACTGGTCGAAAAGGCGCGGCTGTGCCTGGACCTGACTGCCAAGGAACTCGGCATGCTCTGACTGCCGCAAGGCCGGCGTCAGCCATTGGTTCCCGCCGCGACTGGTGGGTCGAACATGAGAAGACTTTCAAGAGGGGCACGCAATGCAGATTGGGTTTCACCGGGTTTTGTTCTCCGCAGCAGCGATCGGGTTGTGCGCGGGGGCGGCGTTCGCCCAAGAGGAGAAGGTGGTCAACGTCTATAACTGGTCGGACTATATCGACGAGTCCGTGCTCACCGACTTCGAGGACCAGACCGGCATCAAAGTCGTCTACGACGTTTTCGACTCAAACGATATCCTGGAAACCAAGCTTTTGGCGGGCGCCACCGGTTATGACGTGGTGGTGCCCAGCGGCACCTTTCTGCAGCGCCAGATTCAGGCCGGCGTGTTTCAGAAACTGGACCCGGCCAAGTTGCCCAACCTGAGCAACATGTGGGATGTGGTGAGTGAGCGCACTGCCGCCTTCGACCCGGGCAACGAGTACGCGATCAATTACATGTGGGGCACCACCGGCTTTGGCTACAACGAAGCCATGATCACCGAGCGCATGGCGGATGCGCCGGTCGATTCCTGGCGCATGGTGTTCGATCCTGAGGTGGTGTCCAAGTTCGCCGACTGCGGCGTGTACATGCTCGACGCCGCCGACGAAATGATCCCTGCCGCGCTCAATTACATTGGGGAGGCGCCGGACAGCCAGGATCCGGATGTCATCAAGAAGGCTCAGGACGTGTTGATGGCGATACGCCCGTATGTGCAAAAGTTCCACTCATCCGAATACATCAATGCACTGGCCAACGGGGACATCTGTCTGGCGGTGGGTTGGTCCGGAGACGTGCTGCAGGCCCGGGATCGGGCGGACGAAGCGGACAACGGCGTGGTCGTCAAGTACGTTATTCCCACCGAGGGCGCCTTGATGTGGTTCGACCAGATGGCCATACCCAGCGATGCGCCGCACCCCGACAACGCCCATGCCTTTCTGAACTACATGATGGAGCCGGAGGTGATGGCCAAGGCGTCGAACTATGTCTACTACGCCAATGGCAACCTGGCATCCCAGGCATTTCTGGAGGAAGACGTGATCGGCGACCCGGCGATCTACCCCAGTCCTGAGACTGTGTCCAAGCTTTACACCACCTCGCCTTACGCGCCCAAGGTGCAAAGGGTGGTGACCCGAATCTGGACTCGAGTCAAGAGTGCTCAGTAACCATCATGGCGATGCAGTGTTGCCGGCTGTGCGCACCCGACGGTCTGCGGATTCGAAGCCAGTTCGAGCGCACAGCGGCAACGGGCATGATTGATGGCGAATCAGCACGGAGAGGCTAAATGACCGAAGCCGGCGGCGCACCGCGTCACAAGACCGTGGAGCCCTGGAACGATCCGGGCCAGAGCCCGTATATTCAGATCGCCGGCGTGAGCAAACGATTCGGCGCGTTCGTCGCCGTGGACAACGTGTCGGTGGACATTTTCAAGGGGGAGTTTTTTGCTCTCCTGGGGCCGTCCGGGTGCGGCAAGACCACGCTGCTGCGCATGCTGGCGGGGTTCGAGGAACCCAGCCAGGGCCGGATCATGCTCGAGGGCGAGGACATGTCGACCGTGCCGCCTTATCAGCGCCCGGTCAACATGATGTTTCAGTCCTATGCACTGTTCCCGCACATGACGGTGGAGTCCAACATTGCATTCGGGCTAAAACAGGACCGCGTGCCCAAGGATGAGATCGTCCGGCGCGTGGCCGAAATGATTCAGCTGGTTCAATTGGACGACTTCGCCAAGCGCAAACCGCATCAGCTCTCCGGCGGTCAGCGCCAACGGGTGGCTTTGGCCCGCAGTCTGGTCAAGAAACCCAAGATGCTGCTGCTGGACGAACCTCTGGGCGCCCTGGATAAGAAACTGCGTGAACAAACCCAGTTCGAGTTGATGAACATCCAGGAAGAGCTGGGCATCACCTTCGTGATCGTGACCCATGATCAGGAGGAGGCCATGACCGTGTCCTCGCGGATCGCGGTGATGGATCACGGGCGCATCATCCAAGTCGCCACGCCTGCGGAAATCTATGAGTACCCGAACTCACGCTACGTTGCGGAGTTCATCGGCGACGTCAACACGCTCGAGGGTAGGATTACCCAGCTTGGTACGGACTTCATTGAGATCAAGAGCGCCCAGGCCGCCTGCCGCATCCGCGCCGGTCACGGGGTCGAGGCCCCGGTGGGCGGCGCCGTCTGGGTGGCCATTCGCCCCGAAAAGCTCAATATCAGCGTGACACCCCCCGACGATACGTCGGTCAACTGTATGCGTGGAGAGGTTTGGGATATCGGTTATCTCGGAAACCTTTCGATCTACCACGTCCGTCTCGAAAGTGGGCAGATGGTGACCTCTTGTCTCACCAATCAAACCCGCCTGGTTGAGCGCGCCATTACCTGGGAGGATTCGGTTTATCTGACCTGGGCGCCCTCTTCCTGCGTCGTGCTGACCGGGTAACCCCCAGCAATGGCCGATCCGCAGTCCAATCCGGTTGCCTATGTCAGTGGGCGCGCAGCAACGCAGGGACGGGTGTCCGGTCTGCACGCCCGCTTTATGCTGTTTGCGCCGTACCGATGGTTTCACGGGATGCTATCCAGAACCGGGTTGAGTTCCAGGACCCTGGTCATAATGGTGCCCTATCTGTGGTTGCTGATGTTCTTCCTGGCGCCGTTCCTGATCGTGCTGAAGATCAGTTTTTCGGAAGTTCTGATCGCCCGGCCACCCTATTCAGCCCTGTTCGAGATGGTGGACGACACCTACCTGCAGTTGCGCCTCAATCTCGAGAACTACCTGCTGCTGCTGGAGGATGATCTCTACTGGAAGGCGTATCTGAGCAGCATCAGGATCGCGGCCATCTCCACGTTGATCACTCTGCTGGTGGGCTACCCCATCGCCTACGCCATGGCACGGGCACCCCGGCAGTGGCGTCTGACTCTGCTGATGGCGGTGATTCTGCCCTTCTGGACCTCGTTTCTGATTCGCGTCTATGCCTGGATAGGGATCCTGAAGAAAGAAGGTCTGATGAATCTGTTTCTGATGAAAATCGGACTGATCGAACAGCCCTTGACTCTGCTCAATACGGACATCGCGGTGTTCATCGGCATCGTTTATTCGTACCTGCCGTTCATGGTGTTGCCGCTATACGCAAATCTGGAGAAGATGGACGAGTCGCTGCTCGAGGCGGCGTCGGATCTGGGCTGCAAGCCGCTCAAAGCGTTTTGGAAGATCACTCTGCCGCTGTCCATTCCCGGCATCGTTGCGGGCTGTTTCCTGGTTTTTATCCCGGCCGTGGGTGAGTTCGTGATCCCCGACCTGTTGGGCGGATCCGATACCCTCATGATCGGCAAGACGTTGTGGGCCGAGTTTTTCAACAATCGGGATTGGCCGCTGTCGTCGGCGGTGGCGGTGCTGCTGCTGCTGCTGTTGATCGTGCCGATCATGATCTTCCAGCGGGTTCAGCAGAAACAGGGGGGCGTCGGGTGAACCGGGGCTTCACGTGGTTTAACGGCGTCTCCCTGGTGCTGGGGTTCGGTTTTCTATATCTCCCGATCCTGTTGCTGATCGTCTACAGTTTCAACGAATCCAAGCTGGTGACCGTTTGGGCGGGCTTCTCCACCAAGTGGTACGGGGCGCTGCTCGAAAATCAGGGGTTGCTGGATGCCGCCTGGGTGACTTTCCGGGTTGCCTTTGTCTCGTCCACGGTGGCTACTATTCTGGGGCTGGTGGCCGGATTGATGCTGTCCAGGTTCGGCGCCTTCCGTGGGCGTGTGCTCTTTTCCGGGATGATTTACGCCCCCCTGGTGATGCCGGAAGTCATCACCGGCCTGTCGCTCCTGCTGATGTTTGTGGCCATCTCATTTGATCGCGGATTTGTGACCGTGACCATCGCACACATCACCTTTTCCATGTGTTATGTGGCGGTGGTGGTGCAGTCCCGCCTGATCAGCTTTGACCGGTCCATCGAAGAGGCGGCCATGGACTTGGGTTGTCCTCCGGGGCGCACTTTCCTGCTTATTACGCTGCCTGTCATCATGCCCGCCATAGTCTCCGGATGGCTGCTGTCCTTCACTCTGTCGCTCGATGATCTGGTGATAGCCAGTTTCACCACCGGACCTGGGGCGACCACCTTGCCCATGAAGATATACAGTCAGGTGCGTCTGGGGGTGACACCCGAGATCAACGCGGTGTCTACGATTCTGGTTGGTATCGTTGCCGTCGGTGTGGTGATTGCGTCGGTTCTGGCTAAGCGGGACGAGGCGCGGCGGGCCCAGGACGAGCGCCTGGCCGCCGCTGCACCCTAAATCAGGAAGCTCTCGCAGGGCGGGTTTGATCAACCCGCTCGGAACCGCATGGACAGATCGATGGCCCGCAGATGTTTGGTCAGCGCGCCCGATGAGATGTAGTCGACTCCGGTTTCAGCGATGCCCCGAATGGTCTCCAGCTCGACGTTCCCCGACGCTTCCAGTTTGGCCCGTCCTCGGGTGCTGGCCACTGCCGTGCGCAGCGCCGCGTTGTCGAAGTTGTCCAACAGGATGATATCGGCCCCGGCTTCCAGCGCCTCTGCAAGCTCA
>JAHEDQ010000234.1 GCA_024641125.1 Candidatus Competibacteraceae bacterium
CCTCGCATCGGCCTGGGTGTCGGCGCGTTATGAGAGGCTGGGAGACGGACAGTCCATGTGACCGGTTCGGATCGAATCCTGCGAACTGGGAAAGCACCCAAGCGGTTTTTGTTCGCCGGCTGCGCGGGACAGGTAGAATTCCGAAACGTTTTGCCCCGGAGCCGCCGATGCCCGCGCCCAATCGTCCCAATATTCTGATATTCATGGTGGACCAGCTCAGCGGCACGTTTTTCCCGGACGGCCCCGCGGATTTCTTGCACACGCCCAATCTGCGGGCCCTGGCCGAGCGCGCCGCCCGGTTTGCCAATTGCTATACCGCCAGCCCGCTGTGCACACCGGCGCGGGCATCGTTCATGACCGGGCAACGGGTGTCGCGCACCGGCGTCTACGACAACGCCGCAGGGTTCGGCTCCGACGTGCCCACATTTGCCCACCATCTCCGGCGCCTGGGCTATGCGACCTGCCTGTCCGGCAAGATGCATTTTGTCGGGCCGGACCAACTGCATGGATTCGAGGCGCGTCTGACCACGGACATCTATCCGGCCGACTATGGCTGGACGCCGGATTATCGCAAGCCCGGGGAACGCATCGATTGGTGGTACCACAACCTCGGGTCGGTGACCGGCGCGGGTGTGGCGGAAATCACCAACCAACTGGAGTTCGACGACGAGGTCGCCAACCAGGCCATGGCCAAAGTCTATGATCTGGCCCGGGGGCAGGACCCCCGCCCCTGGTGTCTGACGGTCAGCTTCACCCACCCGCACGACCCCTACGTAGCCCGCCGCCGGTTCTGGGACCTCTACCAGGATTCCGCAGCCCTGACACCCCGGGTGGCGGCAATCCCCTACTCAGAGCAGGACCCGCACAGCCGGCGTCTGATGGAGGCCAACGACCACACCCGCTTCGACATTACCGATCGTGATGTTGGCCGCGCCCGCCGGGGATACTTCGCCAACACCAGCTACACCGACGATCAGATCGGGCGGGTCTTGTCGGTGCTGAACGCCTGCGGCCTGAACCAGGACACGGTGGTGGTGTTCTGCGCCGACCACGGCGACATGCTGGGCGAGCGGGGCTTGTGGTTCAAGATGAGCTTTTTCGAAGGGTCCGCCCGGGTGCCGCTGATGATCGCCGGACCCGGCATCCCCGCCGGGCGGATCGACGCACCCGTGTCCAACCTGGATATCGCACCGACCCTGGCGGTTCTGGCCGGCGCCGATGCCGGGGAGATCGCACCCTGGGTGGACGGAGAGAGCCTGCTCCCTCTGACCCAAGGCGCGTCGCGGGAGGCGCCGGTGATGATGGAGTACGCGGCGGAAGGGTCGTACGCGCCGTTGGTGTCGGTACGCCACGGACGTTACAAGTTCAACCACTGCGAACTGGACCCACCGCAGCTGTTCGATCTAACGGCAGATCCCGACGAGCTGCATAATCTGGCCGACGAGCCTGCACATGCGCCTACCGCCAGAGCGCTGATCGCCAGGGTGCGGGACAACTGGGACATGGCGCGATTCGATGCGGAGGTCCGGGCCAGCCAGGCGCGACGCTGGTGGGTTTACCCGGCGTTGCGCCAGGGCAGATACGCGTCCTGGGACTTTCAGCCACAGAACGACGCATCAGAGCGCTTTATGCGCAATCATATGGATCTCAACGTGCTCGAGGGACAGGCACGATTTCCGCGGGGTGAGTGATCATGGAAGCCGATTTCATTATCGTCGGCGCCGGCTCGGCCGGCTGTACAATGGCTTATCGTCTGTCCGAGGACAGCGCCAATCAGGTGCTGGTGCTGGAATACGGCGGCCCCGACGCAGGCCCGTTTATCCAGATGCCGGCCGCTTTGTCCTATCCCATGAACATGACACGTTATGACTGGGGCTACGTGACCGAACCCGAACCCCACCTGGGCGGGCGCACCCTGGCCTGCCCCCGAGGCAAGGTGATCGGCGGCTCCAGCTCCATCAACGGTATGGTCTATGTCCGGGGCCACGCCTGCGACTACGAACACTGGGCCGCCAGCGGCGCAACCGGTTGGGACTATCAACACGTCCTGCCCTATTTCAAACGCATGGAGCACTGGCATCCCGGGGGACCATTCGCGGACGTGGGCAGTGGAGATGCGTCCTGGCGCGGGCACAACGGGCCACTTCATGTCAGCCGGGGGACCCGACAAAATCCCTTGTACAGCGCTTTTGTCAACGCCGGCAGGCAAGCCGGCTACCCGGTGACCGAGGACTACAACGGCGAGCAGCAGGAGGGCTTCGGCCCGATGGAAATGACGGTCCACAATGGCCGGCGCTGGTCGGCGGCCAACGCCTACCTCAAGCCGGCGATGAAGCGGATCAACTGCAATCTGGTCCGCTGCCGGGCCCTGCGCGTGGTGTTCGAGGACCAGCGGGCCGTGGGTGTGGAGATCGAACGAGACGGTCAGGTCTCGGTGGTGCGGGCCAAGCGGGAAGTCATCGTGGCGGCATCCTCCATCAACTCGCCCACCCTGCTCAAACACTCCGGCATCGGCCCCGGGCCCGAGCTGCGGGAACACGGCATCGAGGTGATCGCGGACCGCCCCGGAGTCGGGGAGAACCTGCAGGATCATCTCGAGCTCTACATTCAACAGACCTGCACCCAGCCGATCACCCTTTACAAACACCTCAACTGGGCGTCCAAGCTGATGATTGGCGCGCAATGGACGTTTTTCAAAAGCGGTCATGGCGCCACCAATCACTTCGAGAGCGCGGCCTTTATCCGTTCTCAGGCCGGCGTTCGGTATCCCGACATCCAGTACCATTTCCTGCCCGTGGCGATCCGCTACGACGGCAAGGCGCCGGCCGAATCCCACGGCTTCCAGGCCCATGTGGGGCCCATGCGCTCGGAGTCCCGAGGCTGGGTGAGGCTCAAGTCCGCCGATCCAAACGAAGCGCCCGCTATTCAGTTCAACTACCTGTCCCGTGACGAGGATATGGCCGATTTTCGCCGCTGCATCCGCTACACCCGGGAATTGTTCCAGCAAGACGCGTTCAAGCCTTACGCCGGTCCGGAAATCTCGCCGGGCGAGGCGGTGACGAGCGATGCGCATCTGGACGAGTTCATCCGCGCCCACGTGGAGAGCGCCTACCATCCCTGCGGAAGTTGTCGCATGGGCGCTGCGGATGATCCGCTTGCGGTGGTCGATCCCGAATGCCGGGTGATCGGAGTGGAAGGGTTGCGGGTGGCGGACAGCTCCATTTTTCCACGCATCACCAACGGCAATCTGAACGGCCCGTCCATCATGACCGGTGAAAAGGCGAGCGATCACATTCTGGGCCGAACGCCACTGCCGGCCGAGGACGTGACACCCTGGATTCAACCCGAGTGGGAAACGCGCCAACGCTGATTCCCGGACGCGACCGGACACCGCCAACCGTGTCACAACCCCCGAACATACTGTTTGTCATGGCCGATCAGCTGCGCGCCGATTATCTCGGTTGCTATGGCCACGCGACCCTGCGCACGCCCCACATCGACCGACTGGCGGCCCGGGGCGTGCGCTTCGAATCAGCCTATGTGCAGGCCCCGGTCTGCGGCGGCTCGCGGATGAGCTTTTACACCGGACGCTACGCCTATTGCCACGGCGCGCACTACAACGGTACGCCGCTGAGAGTCGACGAGTGGACCCTGGGTGACCACTTGCGGCCACGGGGGTATCGGGTAGCGCTGGTCGGCAAGACCCACATGCGGCCAGACGCGGACACCTTCCAACACCTTGGCATCGACCCGAATTCACCCGCCGGCATCCTGTCCAGACACTGCGGATTCGAACCGTTTGAGCGGGACGACGGTCTGCACCCGGACCCAATCGCGGACCCCAATCTGGCCTATAACCGATGGTTGCGATCCCAGGGCTATGCCGGGCAAAACCCCTGGCACAGTCACGCCAACTCGGCGGAAAGCAAACGCGGCGAATCCCTGTCCGGTTGGCACCTGCGCCACGCCCACCACCCCGCCCGGGTCAAGGCCGAGCACAGTGAGACCGCCTATATGACCGACCGGGCCCTGGCTTTCCTGGCGCAAGCCGGCGGGGGACCCTGGTGCCTGCACCTGTCGTATATCAAGCCACATTGGCCATACATGGCGCCGGCGCCTTACCACGCCATGTACCGGGAGACGCCGATCCCGCCGGCCAACCGCCACCCTCGGGAACGGGACAACCCCAACCCGGTTCTGGCCGCCTTCATGCGTCATCAGGAGAGCATCAACTTCTCCCGCGAAGTTGTGCGTTCGCGGGTGATTCCCACTTACATGGGCCTGATAAGCGAGATCGACCATCACCTGGGCAGACTGCTCGATGCCCTGGGGCAGCTGGGGTTGGCTCACAACACCGTGGTGGTGTTCACCAGCGACCACGGGGACTACCTGGGTGATCATTGGCTGGGCGAAAAGGACCTGTTCCACGAGGAGATCGTACGGGTACCCCTGGTGGTCATGGATCCGCGGTGCGAGGCGGACGCCAGCCGCGGTAGCACCGAGTCACGGCTGGTGGAAGCGATAGACCTGGCCCCCACCTTTCTGGACTGGGCGGGCGGTTTGCCGCAGCCGCACCGTCTGGAGGGGCATTCCCTGGCACCGCTGCTGAGGGGCGAATCGCCCCCGAACTGGCGCGATGCGGTGTACGCGGACGGCAGCTTTGCCGAACGACCGGCACGCCTCATCCTGGGGCTGGAACCGGCTGAGGCGCGCACGTTCATGGTCAGAACCCGCCGCTGGAAACTGATCTACTTCGAACGATATCCGCCGCTGCTGTTCGACTTGGAAAACGACCCGCGGGAACTGAACGACCTGGGTGGCCAAAGCGACCACGACGCCATTCGCCAAGCGCTGGAGCATCGCCTGTTCGACTGGCTGCGCACCCGGCGGCTGCGCGTCACCCTGTCTGACGAGCAGGTGCGGGAGCGCACCGGGAATGCTCAGGATCAGGGCTACCTGTTCGGTGTCTGGTGACGCCTGAGCACGTCCGTGGCTTTGCACAGTATCAAAATATCCACCAAGCTCGGGTTGAAACTCGGCGCAGCTTTACCCGGCGGGAGAAGATGAAGCCAAGCTCGGAACCGGTGGGGCAAACCCTATCCAGCTACTGGCCTCCATGAAGTGGGCCTGGATGCGCCCGGCGCGGAGGATCCTGGCTTCGGGCCTGGGGCTTGGCCTGCTTGTGGGCATGGTCGGCGTATTGATTAACCCCTGGGGGGTAATGCTCCGGCTGGAGACCAGCCTGGGTTTGGACTGGCTGTTCACGATTCGCGGGCCGCGTTCCGCACCCGCCGACGTGATGGTCATTGCAATCGATGACCAGAGTGCCAAGACGCTGGGACTTCCGTCTGATACGGCGGAGTGGAGCCGCGCCTTGCACGCCCGCCTGGTAAACAGACTGCAGGCCATGGGCACGGACGTCATCGTATTCGACATGGCGTTCGAGGACAGCCGCGATTCGGAAGGCGATCGGGCGTTCGCGGAAGCGCTTGAGAAAAGTGGCCGCGTCGTTCTATTCCAGCGTCTTTCCCGGCCACGGTTGTCGGACCTGGGATCGGATGATCCCGAACTCGAGGATCGGATTCGTTCCGAGCGCCTCGAACCCGTACTGGAAGCATTTCGCTCCAAGGCAGCCGGAATCGGGCCCTTTCCATTGCCGAAGGTGCCGGTGCGGATCGACCAGTACTGGACCTTCAAGCAGGGCGCAGGGGATGCAGCCACGCTTCCCGTGGTAGCACTGCACGTGTTTGCGAAAGACACCTTGGGTGACTATCGAAAAGAAATCGGCCACTCCGCCCAGGAAGGGGAGACACCGACCGATAGCTTTAACCATGTTGCGGGTTCCCTGCGCCAGCACCTGAGCACAAACCCCTCCGTGGCGGATTCCGTGCGCACCCAGGTGCTCGGAATTGCCTCGAATACTTCCGATCGAAACCGAGAACTCATGCTGGCGCTGTTCGATGTTCATGCAGGACCGCAGCATCGCTACTTGGACTTCTACGGGCCACCCAGGACAGTGTCGACTCTCAGCTACGCGGCGGCGCTTGCGGGCCCTATGCCCCCGCTGCACGGAAAGGCTGTATTCATCGGAGCTTCGAATACCTACCAGCCAGTTCAGCAGGACGGATTCTTTACCGTCTTTTCGCAAGATGACGGCACCGATCTTGGTGGGGTGGAAATCGCGGCCACCGCCTTCGCCAACCTGTTGGAACGGCGCAGCGTCAGACCCCCGCCTCCTTTAGAGGAGTCGATGCTCTTGTTGAGCCTTGGGCTGTTACTGGGGTTGATACTGCGGGGCCTGCCATTGGCATGGGCGCTGCCGGGCGCTGCATTTGTGGGCGTGGGTTACCTCGGTTCTGCCTTTGCGCTGTTCTCCCATAACGGCCTGTGGCTGCCCCTGGTCACGCCCATGGTGATACAAATGCCCCTCGCCATTGGACTGACGCTGTATCTAAGCTACGCGCGCTCGCAGCATGACCGCACGACCCTGCAGAAAACGTTCGCGAGATACTTGCCGCCCAAAGTCGTGCATGATCTGGCCGACCACCCGGACGCGGTTGGCCCAGCCCCACGTACCGCACATGGCGTTTGCCTGATAACCGACGCCCAGAAATTCTCAAGTCTCGCCGAGCGGCTGCCACCGAACGAAATGCGAGCGCTGCTCAATCGGTATTTCAAGGTCCTGTTTCGGCCCGTGGAAAGACGCGCCGGATTTGTTTCCGATGTGTTCGGCGATTCA
>JAHEDQ010000235.1 GCA_024641125.1 Candidatus Competibacteraceae bacterium
CGGGGCACGGGCTTTTCAGGGATCGAGAACGCGCTGTTTTTCGGCGACAACACGCACATGGTGTACGGCGATGGTCAAAAGGTGGCAAACCAGTTGATCGCCGCCATCAAGGAACTGTAGCGGTCGAACAAGCGGTCACATTACCCGCTGGCGATTGCCTTAGGGCCGTCGCAGTCAGTTCCGATAGGTCTCCTGAATCCAGCGCCAGGTTCTGGCGATGCCGGACGTGAGATTCACTTGGGGTGTCCAATCGAACACCTGGCGCATGCGGCCGATGTCCAGAACGCTTACCGGCACATCCAGTTTCCGCCCGGCCTGATAGCGTACATCCAGGCGGACGCCGGTCACCTCCCGTATGACACCCAGCAGCTGATTGAGCGATAAGCCCTGTCCGCTGCCCACATTGAACACATGCTCCGACGTGCTGGCCTGCATCACTCGGTTGAAGGCCCTGATCACGTCCGCCACATAGATGTAATCCCGGGTCACCTCGCCGTCGCCCCAGATGTGGATGGGTTCGCCGCGCTGGGCCCGGCCCAGGAACACCGCTGCCGCACCCTGTGCCGCCAGCGGGTTCTGGCGCTCGCCATATGGGTTGGCGATCCTCAGGCAGGCGTAATCCAGCCCATGCAGATGGTGATAGAGGGCTAGGTACTTCTCGATCGCAAGCTTGGAAATACCGTAGGCGCACAGCGGTTGGGTCGGGGCCGATTCGGGAATGGGAATGCGCTCGGATGCACCGTATACGGTGCCGCCCGACGATGAGAATATGACCTTGCGAACCCCCACTTGCACCGCGGCATCCAGCAAGCTCAGGGTGCCGCCGACATTGGATTCCAGGTCATACCGCGGATTTTCATTTGACCGGCTGGGTAGCGTTGTGCCGATAAGATGAAAAACGTAGGTGACGTTCTCAAGCGCGGCCGTAATGTCCGCGGGATTGGTGAAGTCGCCCCGGTGCAGCTCGATCCGGTGAAGTATGTGCTCGATGTTGCGGGTATCGACATTTTGCTTATCGAACAGACGCACGTCATAGCCAGAGCTCAGGAGTGCATCCGCCAGATGCGAGCCGATAAAGCCGCAGCCGCCCAAGATCAGACACCTTTGTTTCGGCAATGGTCCCAGTCCTGTTTAAAGAGATCATGACGCGGGGCATCAGCGCTATTTCGCCACGGCAGGCCCGCAGGGTGATTCGTCATAACACTGTCGGACCGCGGATACGGTGCCGTGCGGCCACCGCCTCGGGCGGGTCTGCGACACCACCGAGCTACAGCCACCATCCCAAGGATTGAATCGGGTTCCGGCGGGCTGGTCTAGTGTGGCAAACGAGGCCAACGGAACCGAACATAGCATGGCCGGCCAGACCCGTGTCAGCTTGCGGCACCGGTCGCCCAATCCAAAGCGGTGGCCCCGGCGGCTCCGTCTCGCTTATCTGTGGCCCACTGGGGTCCGGTAACCGGGACGCGCATCTGGCCCCAGTCAAATTCTGAACTGGCCATACCTCGATGCGCTGACCGCCCCTATCCTGATCGAATGCGCGCCCGGGCCGGTTTGACCTGGTGCAGGGCTATGGTCAAATGCCGGCCTGTTCCATGTTCTCGTCGGGACTCGCGAGCGTCGAACGCGCCCTTTCAGATGAACTGAACTCAACCGTCGGATGACAGCCCGCGTGCCCGAGGCGCGTGGGTCATAAACAGGACATGCTTGGATCCGTGCAGTAGCCCGTTTCCAGATCAACCAGGAGATTGATTGATGAAAATGACCACCGAAGAGGCCTTTATCAAGGTCCTGCAGATGCACGGTATCGAGCATGCGTTCGGCATCATCGGCTCGGCCATGATGCCGATCTCCGATCTGTTTCCGGCCGCCGGCATCAAGTTCTGGGATTGCGCCCATGAATGCAATGCCGGCATGAGCGCCGATGGCTATACCCGCGCCACCGGCAAGATGTCCATGGCCATCGCCCAGAACGGCCCCGGCATCACCAACTTCGTGACCCCGATCAAGACCGCGTACTGGAACCATACGCCCATGCTGCTGGTTACACCCCAGGCGGCCAACAAGACCATTGGCCAGGGCGGCTTTCAGGAAATTCAGCAGATGGCCCTGTTCCAGGACATGGTCTGTTATCAGGAAGAGGTGCGGGACCCGAGTCGGATCGCCGAGGTGCTGAACCGGGTGATCGAAAAAGCCTGGCGCGGTTGCGGCCCGGCGCAGATCAACGTGCCCCGGGACTATTGGACCCATGTGATCGACATCGAATTGCCCCAACGGGTCAATCTGGGCCGTCCGCCGGGGGCGCCGGAGACCGTGGCTGAGGCGGCCAAGCTGTTGTCCGGGGCCCAGTTTCCCGTCATTCTCAATGGCGCAGGCGTGGTCATCGGTGGTGCAATTGATGCTTCCCGTGCACTGGCGGAGCGTCTGGATGCACCGGTTTGCTGCGGCTATCAGCACAACGATGCCTTCCCCGGCTCGCATCCGCTTGCAGTAGGCCCACTGGGTTACAACGGCTCCAAGGCGGCCATGGAACTGATTTCCAAGGCCGACGCGGTGCTGGCACTGGGCACGCGCCTGAACCCGTTCTCGACTCTGCCCGGCTACGGCATCGACTATTGGCCCAAGGACGCCAAGGTCATCCAGGTGGACATCAACTCGGACCGCATCGGTCTTACCAAGAAAGTCACCGTCGGCATTCAGGGTGATGCGAAGCTGGTCGCCCAGGGTATTCTCGCCCAGCTGGACGCGTCCGCCGGCGACGCCGGCCGGGAAGCGCGGCGAACGCTGATCGCCGAAACCAAGGCGAGCTGGAGCGCCGAACTCGCGGCCATGGACCACGAGGACGATGACCCCGGTGTGACCTGGAACGAGCGCGCCCGTGCCCGCGAGCCGGAACGGATGTCACCCCGCCAGGCCTGGCGGGCGATCCAGGCCGCCATGCCGGGTAATGCCATCATGTCCACCGACATCGGCAATAACTGCGCAATCGGCAATGCCTATCCCAGCTTCGAAGAGGGTCGGAAATACCTGTCGCCGGGTCTGTTTGGGCCCTGTGGCTACGGTTTTCCCTCCATACTCGGTGCCAAGATCGGTCGCCCGGATGTGCCGGTGGTGGGTTTTGCCGGAGACGGCGCCTTCGGCATTTCCATGAACGAGATGACGGCCTGCGGGCGCAATGAATGGCCGCCCATCACCATGATCATTTTCCGCAACTATCAGTGGGGCGCGGAGAAGCGCAATACCACGCTCTGGTATGACGATAACTTTGTCGGTACCGAGCTCAACGTCGGCGTCGAGTACGCCCAGGTGGCGGAGGCGTGCGGCGTGAAAGGGGTCAAGGTCAAAACCATGGACGAGCTGACCCAGGGGCTGAAAACCGCGATCCACGAGCAGATGAACGACAATGTCACCACATTCATCGAAGTGGTGCTGAATCAGGAACTGGGTGAGCCCTTCCGTCGAGACGCCATGAAAACCCCAGTGGAAGTGGCCGGGATCGATGCCAAGGACATGCGTCCGCAGAGCGGCGGCTGATTCTCCCGTCGAAACCGTCGTGGGTCCTATCCACACCCGGTCCAATCCTTGGACCGGGTGGATTCATGAGGATCGACCAGCTCCGGCTCCGGGTCTAAAACACACGCCTGCCGCCGATCATCCCCACCAATTCCGCATCGAAACGCCCGTGGCCAGCTGTATGAATATTGCCGATTCCGAATAGGGCAGGAAAGTGCAGCAGTGAGAGACTGTCGGCGGCAAAAAATCCACCCTGCGCTGGTCACACCATCAGCGCTTTTCGGCGTTCGCCTGGCAGCGAGCGCTCACTTAGACTACAAACGCGAGCGGTAATAATTCTTAAGGATGAAACGGCCGTCACTGCTTACATCGCATATTCAAGACGCTCGCCAGCGGGCCGACGAGGGCCGTATTTTCCGGCTGTCATCCGCAATCTGCAGCGGCGCCATTGGGCACCAGCGGATCAATTTGCCCCCCCTGTTCCGTTGACGTCGGCCAGCAGGCGTTGAAACTCAGGGTCATCGCGCAGTAGCTGGCCACCCACTGCGATCAATCGATCGACCTGCTCATCCGTCAGAGAAAAACTCGTGGGCACCTTGTTGAAGAATTTCTGATTCTCCTTGTTGTTCAATTTTTCCAGGCTGATTCGAATGAGGTAGAGATCCAGTGGTTGCCCGGGTGTTGAAAGCGCTTCAGACCATCCCTGGGCGGCCGCTTTGATCAACTCATCCGTCGCGACGTTGTAACGATGAAGCTGTACGTCACTCATGGCCGCCACGGTTTCCCCCACGGAGGGTTGTCTGTTGCTCCCATCCATCTCCGGTTCAGGCGAGGTGGATGCATCGACCGAGACCAACACGATGCGTTGGGGTGTCACTCTGTCGCTTTTTTCGATGTACTGTTCCGCGCCTCCCATGATCGTTGTGACATCGAACAGTGCCAGCAGACCCAGATTGTCGGTGATGCCGCCGTCCACGAAATGGGCGTACTTTCGGGTGTTCTTGTCGTAATAGGTTGCAATGCCTGATACCAGTCCTTGCAGACGCAGATTCTTGGATTCCAGAGCCCGTTTTTGGGCCGCCTTCAGCCACTCCGGCGGCGTTGTGCCACAGTCCGGATAGTTCTCGAGTACCACCGGATTAAACACGACGGGTACGGCCGAGGAGGCGGTAACCGCGCGGGCAACCGGATAGGTGGAAAGATCGGAGCACAGGAAATTGAAATAATCCTGGATAAAGGAAAAGCGGACGCCGTATCCCAGATCAGACGCATTGATGACAATCAGGGGCAGGTCGTCCCGTTTCAGCATGTCCGCGTAGGTCGCATCCTCGAACAGTTCCCGGTTGTAGAGTTCCACGGCCAGTTCCGTGCGGCCGGTGGAACTGAACCATCGAAACGGGTTGAACAATCCCCTGACCAGAGAACGCTGAACGTCTTTCCTGAGAAATCTATCCTCGAAGTCCTCGAACAGGCGCTCACCGAACAGGCCGTAGTAGGCCGCGGTGAAGCTGCCGCCGGAGACCGAACTGATAAAGTCCACCTCATCCAGCACGGTTTTCGCGTCACCGTTACCCCCGCTCCAGGGTGTGTCGCGCATCTCCTTCATGACGCCGTAGGCAAGCGCCGCAGCCCGGGTGCCACCACCGGAGAAGGTCAGGTTCAAAGAGGTTTTGCCGTGGCTGGGGCGCGCTGTGAAGGTCTTTATCGAGTAAGCGCCTTCGGTGGGCAGAGTTGCCACTGGGGTGTTTTCGATTACGCCATAGGAGGCGCAGCCGGACAACAGTGCCAATAAACCAACTGGAATAAGCACTCGCCTCAGTGAAGTCATTACGATCAATCCCATTGCATTTTAACGGGTTCGAACTGTCTGTAGGCATGAGCGGCTTCAAGCGAGGGGATCCGGCAGGAAATCGACCACCCGCTGTATGGTCCAGAATGCCGCGATACCACCAACTGCATAGGGTGCCCATTGTCGCGAGGATTGTGGCAATGTCACCGGAAGGCGGCGCAGCCCGGCCAATACCGCCGACACCGCCAGTATGAACAGAATCTGCCCGGTCTCCACACCGACGTTGAACATCAACAGAGCCAGCGGCACTTCGTGCTGCGGCACGCCAATCTCCGAAAGCGCGCCGGCAAACCCCAACCCGTGGAACAGCCCGAATACAAACGCGACCACCCAGGGATAGCGTACGGTCAACCCGAACTGGCCGTGCTGTTTATGAATGATCTCCGCAGCAAGAAACAAGATGCTAAGAGAAATGACCGCCTCTGTGGGGGCCGCGGGCAGATGCACGACGCCCAGTGTCGCCAGCGCCAGGGTGATGCTGTGGGCCACGGTAAAGGCCGTCACCGCTTTCAGTAACGGGCCGAATCCGCTCACGATCAGCATCAGGGCCAGCACGAACAACAGGTGGTCAACGCCTTCCAGGATATGGACGATACCCATACGCCAGTAGTCGCCGGCGATCTTGAGTTTTGACGCCTGCAGCGGGATGGTAAAACTTGCTGATGCGGGGCGCAGGATCGCCGAGTGCTGGGTGCCGTCCTGCAGTTGAACCAGCAGCAGCACATCGGTCTGTAGCGCTGACAACCCCTCGATGGCAATCGTTTGCCCGGTCAGGCTGTCGCCGTTGTTCTTGTAGGTCCCGTTTTCCAGCAGCGCCCCGGGCAGGGTGCGTACCGTGGTCGATCCCAGCAGTTCCAGGCTTTCCGGCAGTCGTGGTGTGATCGCCAACACCCGCTCGCCGCGGGTGGGGACTTTCCAGGTGACGGAATAGAGACCGGTATTCTGCTCCTTGATATCGAGCAGCGCAGGGCGGATCTCGTCGGCCTGCACCTGTATGCCAGGGATGAGTCCAATCAGGACGACCGCCAACAGCATCGGCCACGGCATGGATCGCCCTATCAACCCGGTTCCCCAACCAGCACCGACACCTTTTCACCGTTGGCCGGCGGTTCGATCATAACAGTGTATCGCTCGCGCAGGTTGGCGTAGAACTGCTCGTTGAGTTCCTCGCTCCTGGCCGAGGTCCAGTCCTGTGTCACCCTTTCGCGCACCGTCGCAAAGTCCGGCGCCGGCGCTTGAATGACGTCGCTTACATACACCAGATGTACGCCATAACCCGACAACACCGGCCCGTGCCACTGCCCGGGTGTCAACGCCACCACAGACTCGGCAAACCCGCGGCCGAACTGTTTCTGGATTTCGGCCTGCGCTTTTTCCGGG
>JAHEDQ010000236.1 GCA_024641125.1 Candidatus Competibacteraceae bacterium
CTCTGCGGGACTCAGCTGGATAGCGCCTTCAGTGGACGTGGGCTGGGCCAATGAGTCGGTCCCAATGCTCGGTGTCGGGTCGGTGGTGCCGCTTTGGGTGAGCCTCGTGGTTGCAGACTTCGGCGTGAAACTCACTCTTGCCCTGATTGCCCTGCTGCCGTTTCGCCTTGCGTCGCGACGGCTGGCACCCGGCCCATGATCCAGTCCACAGCTACCGGATTCTTTGCGACGACCGCAGACTTGGCCCGTCCCGGCTGTCCGGGTGGACGATCGACCCGATAAAGGCATCAAAGACCCCAGGCAGGGGAACGATTCGATATCGCCGCTGACAGAGCAAGAGAAGGGTCCGGCGCACTGATCGGCGAGGGTGTATGCGCGTAACGATTGAGCGGTTTATCGAACGGGCTTTGGTCGCGGCGATTGCTATCGCAACGGTCATACCTATGGGGGGTCTGGCCGATGCGGTCGCGTCCGAGATCGACTCGTCCGTGGTGGCCACCGACCGCGCCCGTGTCACCCTCATCAGCGATCAAACAGCGATTCGTGCCGGATCGGCCTTCTGGGTCGGGCTTCGGATTGAGCTTGCGCCCGGCTGGCATACCTACTGGCGCAATCCTGGAGACGCGGGCAATCCGGCGAAAATAGATTGGGATCTCCCCCAGAGCCTGGTGGCAGGCACAATCCGCTGGCCCCGGCCCGAACGAATTCCTTCCGGTCCCCTGATGAGTTTCGGCTACCACGACAGCGTCGTACTGCTGACCCGCATGTCTGCCTTCGAGCTGCCGCCGAGCGCCGACACGGTGGAGATTCGCGCCCGCGCAAGCTGGCTGGTCTGCGCCGAAATCTGCGTGCCGGAGGGGGGCGATTTGGCGTTAGTGATTCCTACGTCCGCGGTTGCTGTGGCAGGCAAGGCCGAGGCGGCGGGCGAAATCGAAAACTTTCGAATGCGCTTGCCGGGGCCGACGTTGACTGAAGGGGCATTCCGCATCACAGGCGGCAGGATCGAACTCTCAATTCCCACACGATCGACCAGCTCGGCACGACTTGAAGACGTGTGGTTCTTTCCGGGCGAGTACGGTCTGGTGGAGCATGCCGCGCCTCAAACCTGGACCACCGACACGGGCAACTTGGACATCGCGCTGACACCTGGGGAGTTCCCTATCTCCCCCAACGATGTCCTGGAAGGTCTACTTGCTGTGCGCTATGAGGACGGCTCGGAGGCAAGCTGGGATATAACGGCCACGGCGATGCCCACAAACTGAGCATTCCTCATGAACCGATCTGGAGAACGCAAAGATGAGATTTCTGTCAAGCACGCTGGTTCTGATAGCTGCCGGGCTGCTCGTCGCCAACGCGGCGGTGGGCGCCAAGCCGACAGTGGGCCAACCCGCACCGGAGTTTTCCGGTACGGACAGCAACGGCATAGAGCATTCCCTGGCGCAGTATCGGGGCAAGTTTGTGGTTTTGGAGTGGACCAATGACGGCTGCCCCTATGTGGGCAAGCACTATGGCACCGGAAACATGCAGGCCCTGCAGAAGAAGTATGGCGACCAGGGCGTGGTGTGGCTTTCCATCATATCCTCGGCACCGGGACGGCAGGGCTACGCCGACGGGGCACGAGCCAACAAGCTCACTCAGGATCGCGAAGCGGCGCCCAGCGCGGTACTGCTGGACCCGGATGGGATCATCGGACAGTTGTACGGCGCCAAGACGACACCCCATATGTTTGTCATCGATTCCGAAGGTACCCTGCTCTATATGGGGGGCATCGACAGCATACCGACGGCAAACTGGGACGACGTGCCCAAGGCGGAAAACTATGTAAGCGCCGCACTGGATGAGGCGCGGGCCGGTATCCCGGTGTCAAAAGCGGTGACCCGACCCTACGGATGCAGTGTGAAGTACGGATCCTGACAGGTTGCTCGCGCAGGCGCGTCATGATCCGAACGGTCGCCCCGTGAAAGTCGCCAGGCGAGCGCGTCCAGTCCCAATTGCCACCGCCATCTCGGGCGGTGGCTACACCGAGCAAGACGTTGACAACACCACCGCAATCACGCGGCGATGTCGGGTTCTCGCTGGCCCCTATCGCCACGCCCCGACGTAGAGCGCCCTCGAATCACGAACTCCGCCACCGCAGCGTTACTGAAGCCGGCGGGCTCGACCTCCAACGCTCCGCTTGCGTTGGTCTGTTCCAGGTCCTCCTGCCGCCACGGCCATGCGCTAACCCCTCTGGCGATCAGTTCCGGCGCATAGCCCAGGTCTTCCAGTCGCTCGGGGTCGATGGTCCGCAGGAAACTGAGCACCCGGGCGCGTCCAGCGCGATCCATGGCATTACTGAACGATCTCGCAAATCGTCGATACCGGTTCATCTTCATTGACCTCATCCGTTTGTTTTGTCGGACCCCTGTTTGCCTAGGAGTGCGCTTCGGGGCTTACTTGAATGCAAAATGACGCGGTGCATCAAACGAATATTCCTCTTAGACTGGGTCCAGGAAAGCTAACAGGTCGCTCCCATGTCTCAGGCCCTGCCATCGTTGAACGCACTGCGTGCGTTTGAAGCCGCCGCCCGGCATTTGAGCTTCAGCAAGGCGGCAGCCGAGTTGCATGTCACACCCGCTGCCGTCAGCCTGCAGGTGAAAACACTGGAAGATCACCTCGGTGCGCTGCTGTTTCACCGCTTGAACCGAGGTCTCGCCCTGACCGACGCGGGTCTGGGCGGGTTGCCCGAGCTTCAGAAAGCCTTTTGCGCGCTGACCAAAGGGGTCGAGCGCATGCGCGGATCGGAGATCGCGGAACTGCTCGCAGTCGAAGCCGCCCCCTCGTTCGCCGCCAAATGGCTGCTGTCCCGTCTGCCCAGGTTCACCCGGGAAGCGCCAGATATCGATGTGCGCATTGCGGCAAGCCTCGATCAGATCGATGCGAATGCATCGGAACTGGGAATGCGGAACAGCTTTCGCTCCGGCGAAGTCAACGTCGCGATCCGGTTCGGATGGGGGGTGTACCCGGGCTGCCGGGTCGATCCGCTGTTCCGGGTGGCTGCCACGCCACTGTGCAGCCCGGCCTTGCTGAGCGGCGACCGGCCCCTGCGGACGCCCCGGGACCTGAAGTTCCATACTCTGCTGCATGACGACACGCCGACCGAGGGCCGGCCGGACTGGTAGACATGGTTGTCGGCGGCGGGTGTTACCGGCCTCGCCGTTAACCGGGGCCCCATTTCAATTCGGTGCAAACCGATTCCACGGCTGACCCCCAACGCGGTTCATCCGCGGCATAGCACCTCGCTGGTCATGTAGCACGTAAACTCGGCCACACTGAGTACAGAGCGCGGCGGTGTGGTGCGGCATTCGGCCATCACCGCCGCCCAAACCGATGGATCAACCCTGGGTGTCATGACGGTAGAAATCGGGATGATGCTTTGGGCCCGACCCACCGAACTCACAACGCCGACCCCGCAGCGCTTCGGCTGGGCTCGGACTTCGGCTATGCGGACACCAACGCGGTGCTCGCCGCAATCAAGGACGCATTTGGCAAGCACAAGAGTAAGGGTGGCGAGCAGTGTGTTGATGCCCAACATTCTGGTGTTTTGCATCGTCAGCTCCATCGCCATCAACAACACCCCGTTCGGGGTGATGATCATGTTGGTGTTGGGCGTCATGGCGTAAATCATGGAGAGAACGGTTTTCCGGTGGCGCCGGCCATCCTTGGGATCGCGCTGGGCCCGTTGCTGGAAGACAGTTTCATGACCTCGATGATCAAGGCCGACTAAGATCTGCGGGGGTTTGTTTCCTGACCTATAGCGGCAACGCTGGGGGCGGCGACCCTGGTCCTATGGCTCCTGCCGCCACTGATTCGGCTGGTCAAGGGCCGGTTGGCGACCACCCGGTAGCAGTTGCGCCCAAGACAGCGGTCCGAGATACACTATGGTGCGGCGTTCGCTTGGAATCGCCAGCGTATCCGGACACTCGTTCCATGAACGTTGCGACACCCGAATAGACCGCCCGTCCACACATCAAGGAGAAAGCAATGACATCTCAACGCTTTGGCGCGAAGTCGATTTTGATCGCCCTGGTTCTGGCCTTTGGTTTCATTTTGACAGGTTGCGAAAAGGAACCCGAAGGCGCCGCCGAGAAAGCGGGCAAGGCGATCGACCAGGCCGCGGAGAACGCAGAGGAGGCGGTGAAGGACGCGGCGGAAGACGCCGGCGAAAAAATGGAGGAAGCCGGCGAGGCGGTGAAAAAAGCCGCCGAATAGGCTTGAAAGGTATTGCGATGCGGCCGTTGAGGCCGGCCGCATCGACAGCCATATCGGCCCGGTCCAAGATCCGCCTGGGGCGTGCAGCCTGTCCTGCTGGGCACCGCTATTGCACTTTGGCAAAAATCCAGGCCGGAACGGACACATCGAATGGGATCAAGCCGGTACCATAGAACGCTTCAAATCCAACTGCCAGACCCTGATTGCCACCACCATCATCGCTTCTCCGAGGCCATCTATGGCGCTTTCCTGAATATCCTCAGAATAGATCGGCCTGCCAAAGGGTCCGCCTCTCAACTGACCGAGCTACATTCCATCGGCGTTGCAGCGTCGAGAACCGGGGGCGAGGCGTCGCATGGGGACATGCGCGCTCGGTGATGGAGGCATCAAATGGGCACTCGGCGACTCAGTGTCGCAGTGGTTCCGGCACGGCACCGGAAGTTTCGACACCCGGGGACATCGATGTATCGAATGCGATTGTTTGCGGTGCGGCATGCGCGCGCCTACGAGTGGTTCTACAAAAGGTTCGAGTCCAGTATTGTCGCCTTGGACCCGCTGCTCCGTCGCATCGGCTATGGACGGATTGAGAAACCGGTGGCGGTGGCCGAGAAGCTGGTCAAGGGTTTGCTGTTCGACTGCCAGATGTGCGGCCAGTGCGTGCTGTCCTCCACCGGCATGTCCTGTCCCATGAACTGCCCCAAGAATCTTCGCAACGGACCCTGCGGCGGGGTGCGCGCCGACGGCAACTGCGAGGTCAAACCCTGGATGCGCTGTGTCTGGGTGGAAGCCTGGGACGGTGCCGCCCGGATGCGCACCGGGCTGGATCGCATCGTGGTTGAGCAACCCCCGGTTGACCGTTCCCTGGAGGGTTCCTCGAGCTGGTTGCGCGTGGCCCGGGAAATCGCCGAGGTGAGGCGCCAGGTCACGGCCGCAACCGATCCGGGCAAGCTTGTGATTGCCCGGGTATTCCGGCGTGCCCGCATCATCGAACCCGCCGCTGCGCCCCTGGCCGCCGAACCCAAATCCGCCCTGGCCGATCAGGCTGTGGCCGAGAAGACCTCGGTGTATGAAGCCGGGGCACCGGCGCGGGTCGATCCTCCGAGCAAAGGGAACCCCGCAGCATGAATCCGATACAGACACCGGAACCCTATGACCCGCTGACCGACCCGCCGTTGCCGGTTCCGCCAGGGCATAAATCGGCCTCGATACTGGAACGGGTGCTGCGCAAGGGCTGGTTCGGGATCACCGCCGAGTTGAACCCGCCCGACTCATCCGATCCACGGGATGTTTTCAAGGCTGCGGAACCGTTGGAGAGCGTAGCAGACGCCATCAACGCGACCGATGCTTCGGGCGCAAACTGTCATATGTCGTCCATGGGCATCTGCTCCCTCATGACACGGGCCGGCCGCTCCATGGTGCTGCAGATCTCCTGCCGGGACCGCAACCGCATCGCCATCCAGGGCGATGTACTGGGGGCTGCCGCCATCGGGGTGGGCAATGTGCTGTGTCTGACCGGCGACGGAGTCGGCGTCGGTGATCAGCCCGGCGCCAAGTCGGTGTTCGATTTCGACTCCATTTCCCTGCTACGGACATTGAAGACCATGCGCGACGAGGGCATGTTCCTGTCCGGGCGGAAGCTGACCACCCCTCCCAGCATCTTCCTGGGCGCGGCGGAGAACCCCTGTATCCCACCTTACGAGTGGCGTGCCCAGCGCCTGGCCAAAAAGGTGGGGGCGGGCGCCGATTTCATCCAAACCAACTACATTTACGACATCGAGCTGTTCAAGCGTTTCATGGATCGGGTGCGGGACCAGGGCACCCACGAGAAGGTGTTCATTATGGCCGGGGTGGGGCCCCTGGCCTCGGCCCGGGCGGCCCGATGGATGCGAGACAACGTACCGGGTATCCACGTGCCGGACGCGGTGATCCAGCGCATGGAGACGGCGGACAAACCAGGTGCTGAGGGGAAAAAGCTGTGCATCGAGCTGATTCAGCAAATTCGGGAGATCGAAGGCGTATCCGGGGTTCACATCATGGCCTATCGACGCGAACACCTGGTGCAGGAGATCATCGAGGAATCGGGGCTGTTACAGGAGCGGCTGGCGGCGCGGGAGGCGGAGCAGGCACAGGACGGCATCCCGGGGACGGGACACTAGTACTCCGTCCACCTGATAATGATGGATGCAGCGAGTTGGGAAGCGCCCGAAGGGAGCGACTCAGATGATCCAATCCGGCGTTGCCGTCCTTGACAAGTGTGATGGCCATTGCCTGTGGACTGCGCCTTGGCTTGAATCATCTGAATCGCTCAGCATCCGTCATTCATTAGATGGACGGAGTTACTAGTGTAGTGTCTTCCAAATAACTTGACGGTTGAGGTTAGGCATCGTGGTTACTGACAAGGCGCGGTGAGGAGGAATAGCCAGCGCTATTGCGACGATCCGCAACGCCGTCAGGGACC
>JAHEDQ010000237.1 GCA_024641125.1 Candidatus Competibacteraceae bacterium
ATCGAAGCCCGAATCGGGTCCGGTACAGAACCCACCAGGTAAAGGGCACCGCGGCGTAGGCCAGATAAAGCAGCAGACTGTGGCCACTGATCAGATCCCGATAAAGCATCCCCATCACCGGCACCTGCCCCACTGCCTCCGCGGCGGGCCATGTGAGAGGCGGAAAGCGCGCCTGTGCGGGCAGTGAGGGTGTCTGACCGCCCTGGGCGAACCAGGCGATGCCCAAAGTCACAGTCAGGCCCGCAACCAGAATATTGATGGCCACCCCACTGACCACCTGGTTGCCGCGGTGGGTGATGCAGGCGAAACCATGAAGCAGCGCCAGGGCGACGGACACTGCCACACCCGCTGCCAGACCTGTCCAGGCCGAGCCGGTGACCGCCGCAGCCGCCGCCGCGGCGAAGGCGCTGCCCAGCATTTTGCCCTCCAGGCCGATATCGATGACGCCTGAGCGCTCGGCATACAATCCGGCCAGGGCCGCCAGCACCAGCGGTGTGGACAAGCGCAGCATGGAATCCAGGATCGAGACCGTCATGGCGAGGGTGTTAGGCATCGGTGGTCACCGCCGCCGGCTGGCTCAGCTGCAGCCAGATACGCTCGAACAATGGGCGCAGCATGTAGGCCAGGGCACCGCTGAACAGAATCACCAGACCCTGGATCACCACCACCAGATCCCGGGTGATGGTGGGCACCTCGAATGCCAGCTCGGCGCCTCCCTGATAAAGCGCACCGAACAACAGGCTGGCGAGCACGATGCCCAGCGGATGATTGCGCCCCATGAGGGAAACGGCGATGCCGGTAAATCCATATCCAGCGGTAAAATTGAGCAGCAGGCGGTGGTGTACGCCACCAATCTCGTTCAGCGCCACAAAACCCGCCAGAGCACCGGAAACACACATGGTGAACACCACCACCCGGCGGGTGTTGATACCGGCATAGCGGGCAGCGGACTCGTTGGAACCGACGGTGCGAACGGCGTAGCCCCAGCGGCTGTGCCAGATAAACAGCCAGACAAAAACACAGCAGACCAGCGCCCACAGCAACGAAACGTTGGCGGGGGACGGGGTGATGTGGGTACCCGCCATGGCCAAAACGCCGTGCAGCGACGGAATCCAGGCGGACTCGGCGAAGCTGCGACTCTCCGGAGACATACTGCCGGGTTCGATCAGCACGTTGACCATCAGATACACCATCAACGCCGATGCGATGAAGTTGAACATGATGGTGGTGATGACCACATGGCTGCCCCGGTAGGCCTGGAGATAGCCCGGCACCAGCGCCCATAGCAGGCCGAACAGGGCGGAGGACAGAACCATCAGCGGCACGATAAGGGCAAATGGCAGGGTCTGATCGGTGGCCAGACACACCAGGCCCAAGCCCAATCCACCGATATAAGCCTGACCCTCGCCGCCGATGTTGAACAGGCCGGCGTGGAAAGCCACCGCCACCGCCAGACCGGTGAATATGAAATTGGTGGCGTAGTAGAGAGTGTAGCCGATGGCCTCTTCGTAACCGAATGCGCCGTAGACCATAAGGCGAACCGCCTCCAGAGGGTTTTCGCCAATGGTAACGATCACAAGACCGGAGACCAGAAACGCAAGCCCGATGTTGAGCAGTGGGATGAGCAGCACATCGACCCAGAACGGCAGCACGCCGGCCGCTCGGCTCACGCGACCCTCACCGTGGCGCTGTCCGGGGTATGGGCGTTGGCCATCATCAGACCCAGTAACTGTTCGTCCGCCTGGGAGGCCGCAACCTCACCCACGATCCGGCCCTCGAACATCACCACGATGCGATCGCTCAGCGACAGGATTTCCTCCAGTTCGACCGAAACCAAAAGAATACCGGCACCCGCATCGCGCAGGGCGACCAGCTTGCGATGGATAAACTCGATGGCGCCGATGTCCACGCCACGGGTGGGTTGTCCCACCAAAAGCACTCGGGGACGGGTTTCCATTTCACGGGCCAGGATCAATTTCTGCTGATTGCCGCCGGAAAAGGCCGCGCTGCGCAACAGCGGGTTGGGAGGCCGCACGTCGAAACTGGACATCAGTTGGGCACAATGCCTGCGGATGGCGCGCCCGCGACTGAGCAGATGGCCATTGAATTGGGGCTGAGCCTGATGCCCGAGGATGGCGGTTTCAGCGGCGGCAAAAGACCCAACCATACCGCATCGATGCCGATCTTCCGGCACGTGGGCCAAGCCGAGAGAACGCAGCCGGGCCGGATCCGTCTGCCGGTCGGCATCTACCTGGATTCCGGGCAGTGAGAAGCGCCCGCTGGATACCGGCCGCATACCCGACAGCACCTCCAGCAACTCGGACTGACCGTTGCCGGAGACCCCTGCCACCCCGAGGATTTCCCCCCGACGCAGACAAAAACTGACCCGATCCACCCGGGCCACACCGTGCCGGTCGCGTTGAGACAGGGCATCGACGATCAACGCGTCCTCACCCGGCGTCGCCGGTGCCTTGTCCAAGGTCAGCAGCACCTTGCGACCCACCATCAGCTCCGCCAGTTCGGACTGGCTGGTATCGGCGGTGTCCCGATCGGCCACCAGGCGGCCACCCCGCATCACCGAAACCCGATCGGTCACCGTCATGATTTCCCGCAGCTTATGGGTGATCAGCAGTGTCGTGACACCCTGTTGCTTCAAAGCGCCCAAAATGTCGAACAGCTTGGCGGTTTCCTGAGGTGTGAGGACGCCGGTGGGTTCATCCAGAATCAGTATGCGTGCTCCTCGATAGAGTGCCTTGAGAATCTCCACCCGCTGGCGCAAACCCACGGCCAGTTCGTCGATCCGGGCATCGGGATCGATCTCCAGCCCATAGTCTTGCTCCAGCCGGGCGAGCGCGTCGCGGACCTGTCGGCGGCCGCGCTGCAGGTGCCAACCGCCTTCGGCGCCCAACATCACGTTTTCCACCACCGTGAGGTTCTCCACCAGCATGAAGTGCTGATGGACCATGCCGACTCCCGCCTTGATGGCATCGCTGGGTGAGGCGATGGTACGGCGCTGGCCATCGACCCTGAGTTCGCCCTGATCGGCCTCGTAATAGCCGTAGAGAATGCTCATCAGGGTCGATTTGCCGGCACCGTTTTCGCCGACGATGCCGTGGACGTGACCCGCCGTCACCGTGAGGTTCACGTCCTCATTCGCGCGCACCGGGCCAAAGCGCTTGCACACGCCCAACATTTCCACCGAGGGCGCCGCAACCGAAGCGGATTCCCGGTTCATGAACCGAGATCAGTCCGGGCAGTTGTTGTCCTGCATGTAGTCATGGACCTGCACCTTGCCAGCTATGATATCGGCCTCGGCCTGCTCGACCTGGGCGCGCATTTCGGCAGGGACCAGCGCCTCGTTGTACTCGTCCAGCGCCCAGCCGACGCCGCCTTCCGCCAGACCGAGAACCTGGACTCCGGACTGCCAACTGCCGTCGGCTCCGCTCTTGAACGCGTTGTAGGCAGCCACGTCCACCCGTTTCACCATCGAGGTCAACATGGTCCCCGGCTGGAGATGGTTCTGGTTGGAATCGACGCCAATGGCCAGTTTGTCGGCATCGGCCGCGGCCTGATAGACACCGATGCCGGTGCCCCCGGCCGCGGCATAGACCACGTCCACACCGCGATCGAACTGGCTTCTGGCCAGCTCTGCCCCCTTGCCGGGATCATTCCAGGCCGCCGGCGTGGTTCCGGTCATGTTTTGAATCACCTGGGCATCCGGGTTGACGAACTTGACGCCCTGTTCATAACCACAGGCGAATTTGCGGATCAGTGGGATATCCATGCCACCGATAAATCCCACGGTTCCGGTTTCCGAGGCCAAGGCGGCCAGCATGCCGACCAGAAACGAGCCTTCATGTTCCTTGAAGACCACGGACTGGACATTGGGCAGGTCCACCACCGAATCGATGATGGTGAAACGGGTGTCGGGAAACATTTTGCCCACCGTCTCGATGGCCGGCCCCTGGGCGAAGCCGACGCCGACGATGGGATCGCTGCCTCGCTGCGCCATCTTACGCAGCGCCTGCTCACGCTGCGTCTCGTTGGTTACCTCGAACTCCCGATAGGCGATACCGGTTTCCTCACGGAATCGTTCGACACCGTTGTAGACCCCTTCGTTAAACGATTTGTCGAACTTGCCGCCCATGTCAAAAACGACGGCGGGTTGGGGTTCAGCGGCGAAAACCGATGCGAGGGACAACGCCAGCAGCGCCGGCAGGACGCGCAATGGGGACATGGATCAGGCCTCTCGATGGTTGTTTGATGGCGGACCGGCACCAGGCCGGTTCCGATCAACTGTAGCCCGAGCCCGACCACGCCGCCAGCACAACCGCGGCCCAGGGGATCAAACCGATCACCGGTTCTGCACCGGGCCCTAGACTTCGGCCAGATCGCCCTTTTGCTCCAACCAGGCGCGTCGATCGGAGGCACGTTTCTTGGCCAGCAACATATCCAGCAATCGGCCGCTCAAGTCCGGCGCCTCCACGGTCAGCTGCACCAATCGGCGGGTATCGGGTTCCATGGTGGTTTCCCGCAATTGCAGCGGATTCATCTCGCCCAGACCCTTGAACCGGGTCACCGCCAGTTTGCCCTTTTTCTTTTCCGCCTCGATTCGGTCCAAAACACCCTGCTTTTCGGCTTCGTCCAGGGCGTAGAAGATCTCCTTGCCCACGTCAATCCGATACAGCGGGGGCATGGCCACACAGATGCGGCCATCCTCCACCAACGGTCGGAAGTGGCGCAGAAACAGCCCACACAGGAGGGTGGCGATGTGCAGGCCATCGGAATCGGCGTCGGCGAGAATGCAGACCTTGCCGTAGCGCAGGTTGCTGAGGTCGTCGGATCCCGGATCCACGCCTACCGCCACCGCGATATCGTGAATCTCCTGCGAGGCCATCACCTCGGCCGAATCCACTTCCCAGGTATTGAGAATCTTACCCCGCAAGGGCATCACTGCCTGAAACTCGCGGCTGCGAGCCTGCTTAGCGGATCCGCCAGCAGAATCGCCTTCCACCAGGAACAGCTCCGAGCGTGCCAGATCGTGGGTAACGCAATCCGCCAATTTCCCGGGCAAGGCCGGCCCGCTGGTAACCTTTTTTCGCACCACTTTCCGGCCGGCCCGCTGCCGGCGCTGGGCCGCCTGAATCGCCAGGTTGGCGATACGCTCGCCGGCACCGGGATGTTGATTCAGCCACAGCCCAAACACGTCCTTGACCACGCCGGAGACGAAGACGGCGGACTCCCTGGACGACAGCCGCTCCTTGGTCTGACCCGAGAACTGGGGATCTCCCATCTTGACCGACAACACATAGCTGACCCGCTCCCATACGTCTTCCGGCGTGATCCGCACACCGCGGGGCACCAGATTGCGAAACTCGCAGAACTCGCGAACCGCTTCGGTCAGACCCGATCGCAAGCCGTTGACATGGGTGCCCCCCTGGGCCGTGGGAATCAGATTGACATAGCTTTCGGTGACCGGCTCGCCGCCCTCCGCAAGCCAGACCAAGGCCCAGTCCACCGCTTCCCGCTCTCCAGCCAGGGAACCGACAAACGGTTGTTCCGGCAAAATATCCAGTCCGTCAAGTGCTTCGCTCAGGTAATCGGCCAAGCCCCCAGCGTACTGCCATTCATCTGTTTGGCCCGCCGCTTCGTCGGTCAACACCACGCGCAGACCCGGACACAGCACCGCCTTTGCGCGCAGCAGATGCCGTAACCGCGGAAGGGATACTTTGGGCGAATCGAAGTACTGTGGATCCGGCCTGAACCGCACCCGGGTGCCGGTATTGCGGCGCCCCACCTCCCCCACCACGGTCAAGTCGGAAATCTTGTCGCCGTTTTCAAACGCCATGTGGTATTCCCGCCCGTCGCGTTTGACCCAGACGTCCAGGCGACTGGACAGAGCGTTCACCACCGACACGCCGACACCGTGCAAACCACCGGAAAACTGGTAGTTGCGCTGGGAAAACTTACCGCCCGCGTGCAGGCGGGTCAGGATCAGTTCCACCCCGGGCAGCCCTTCCTCGGGATGCACATCCACCGGCATGCCCCGTCCATCATCGCTTACGCCAACAGTGCCGTCCCGAAACAGGATCACCTCGATGTGCGACGCCTGCCCGGCCAGCGCCTCGTCTACGCTGTTGTCAACCACCTCCTGAACCAGATGATTGGGACGACTGGTGTCGGTGTACATACCGGGTCGGCGGCGCACCGGATCCAGACCGCTTAGGACCTCGATGGCGGAGGCATCGTAAAGGTTGCTCATACCGGTACCCGGTACTCCCTGGGCTGAGTGGGGTTAAAACTGGCGCCACATTCTAACGCGGGCCAGAGGCGCTGGCGATCAGACGTTTGACCCCGCTTCAAGGGGCGCTGTACCTTAGGCCACAGCCTAAATCCGCTCGCGACACCTGGTTTGCGCGAACGGATAAAGGCATTCCTAGGAGTGTGGGCTTTACAAATGAATGGGGCGAGGCACTGTCCGGTTCGAGAACGATTGCAGGATCGGCCAGGAACCATAGCCGTCGCCATGTGACGAGGCGGATCGCGGAATCGGGCCGAAACGACGGTCCGCAGACCGGTCCTTTTCTAGCGCGCGGACTCCTGGAACGAGTCCGATCATTCGATCGGGTGACCCC
>JAHEDQ010000238.1 GCA_024641125.1 Candidatus Competibacteraceae bacterium
GATGTCCGCGCTTGATAAATACTTTTGTTTCCCAAGTTGGTTGAATGTCACCAAGCTCAATTAGGTTAGCGACGAAGATCTCTTGGAGTCGAGCGCCTTTACCTACCCCGGCACCGTTCGCAGCAGCGGACAGCGGCACCAAAAGCAGCGCTGCACCAACCATGATGCCCACCAGAGTCCAAAAGTGTGACCAACGCCAGAATCGAAAATCGTGGTGTGCCATGATCCTATCTCCCTAGCATTTTGGACACCTCCACCGTGATCGCAGTCGGGATTTTCTGCAATGACACCGGTCAG
This sequence comes from Candidatus Competibacteraceae bacterium, assembly GCA_024641125.1. GTDB lineage: Bacteria > Pseudomonadota > Gammaproteobacteria > Competibacterales > JAHEDQ01 > JAHEDQ01. The sequence goes on from JAHEDQ010000238.1 coordinate 298, forward strand.
TCGGTGGCCAATTCGGCGTTGACGCACCCAGCGACCTGAATATTTTGCGATCCGAACTTGTGGAGTAGCTGGTGCCGCCTTGGGAGTGGCGGCGGAAATGAAAATGCCGGTGCTGCGGAAGGAGATCGCCTGAGACGAAGAACCCGCCACGAGGGCGGATTCGATCAAGGTCTTAAGGGATGTCGATCAGGATAGATTTGGCCGGGCAACGGGTGAGGATGAGCATAGCTTGCGCTTCCGTGTGCAGTTGGTCCTGAGGGATCAAAAGCACAGCGCGGGCCATCGTTTGGTTCATGGTCCACTGGCGGGCCAGTGCCGCCAACAAGTCACAACTTCCAGCAACCAACAATTAGGGTACAATTACCAATCGGCGAGGATTTGACTATTGTCTGCTGTTGGTAGTTGATGTGGCTTTAAGTCCCTGATCGGACTCAAAATCCGCCGAGGGCAACCTCTTGGGGGTTCAAGTCCCCCTCCCGGTACCAGATGGGCCTCACCGCGCCCAACCACGAATCCATTTTGTAAGGATAAAGTCGTGGGATGACGCTCTCAGATGTTCGCGGGTTCGTCCGAGCAAAACGGTTGTCAAGCGACACCCACCAGGGTGTCCGTGCTCCACCCCTTACGGCTCTACATTCACAGACCGACAGGAAATCGCAATGCCCGATGCCGAACTGACAGGTCGGCACTCGGGCCTATCCAACCTGTTTGATGATTGCGTCGGGCTGAGATCCGACAATCGTTTGGTCCTGGTGATTGAATCAACTCACGAGACCTACTACGACAGGGACGTTGCGGCCACCGTGGCTGACGCGGCGCGCGCGCGCGGAGCACGAGTGCGATGCATACCTGCACCGGTTGTAGAAGCTCCGACCGATCTCCCCTCCCATTTTCTGAAAGCCATCTCTAACGCCGACCACACGGTGTTTTTGGCCCGTCTCGGAGACCAGTTGCGTTTCGATGCGCTGCCGGGCGATGGTTGCAAGACCATGTGCTACACCCTTGATGGGGATCTACTCGCTTCCCCGTTTGCCACCCTGCCCTACCAGGCGATGGTCCAATTGGCCGATGAACTGGAATCGATTCTCGGATCGAGTCAACGCTGGCGCATTCGCTGTCCTCTGGGCACCGATGTGAGCGGGCAGTCAGTTGCTACCGATTGGCAGAGATCCCCGGATGCGGGGTCGATGAAACGCTTTCCTATAATGACCTTTCGGCCGGTATCGGCCAGCAGCATGGACGGCCGCGTCGCCCTGTCACGCTGGTTGATTGGAACCGGTTCACGTCTCTACCGACCCTACGCCCTCAACTTGTCTTCGGTGGTATTCGCTCGGGTCGAGCAGGGCCGTATCGTTGGCTTTGAAGGCAAATCTACGGACGTGAACGCCATCAAGGCCCACTATGAACAGGTGGCGAAACGGTATGGACTGAATCGTGACCGCGTACACTCCTGGCATGTTGGCCTGAATCCGGGAACGTTCTACCGCGGATCGCCAGAGGCGGACCTGATGCGATGGGGTGGAATCGCTTTCGGCGCACCCCGCTATCTGCATTTTCATACCTGTGGGGATGAGGCGCCCGGGGAGATCTGCTGGTCGGTGTTCGACGCCACTGTTGAAGTCGATGGAAAAGCTTTGTGGCGGGATGGTGCGTTCCAGTTCACCCAGCATGACCGTTTCAGTCGCCTTTCGGCGGCATATCCCGCCCTGTCGGAAGCCTACGCCCACGCCCGCACGGACATCGGGGTCTAATCAACCCCTTTTATCCGTCTGCAGCCTGCTCTCCAACCAACGTACGCCCGCCGAGACAATCAGGATCAAAACCAAATACTCCAAGACCAGGATGGTGTAGATCTCCAATGGCCGATACTCAGTTACAACGAGCTCGTTGGCGCGACGCGTCAACTCCTGCATGCCGATGACCGAGACCAGAGATGACATTTTCAGCATGTAAACAAACTGGTTGCCCAGGGCAGGCAGAATACGACGGATTGCCTGGGGCAGAATAACGAAACGCATGGTGTCCAAATAGCCCAAGGAAATGGATTTGGCCGCCTCGTGCTGACCCCGTGGGATGGACTGAATTCCGGCCCGGAAAATCTCCGCCTGAAAGGCACTGTCCGAAAGGGCAAGCGCAATCACACCCGCCCAGAACACATTAATCGAGACATTGGCGACCTGCGGCAAGCCGTAGTAGACCCAAAGAATCAACACCAGAATCGGCACCGCCCTGACCAGTTCCACATAGATGCGATTAAAAGCCCGCAATCCGCGCCGTTCGGACAGCCCTGGTAACGCCACCAGCAGACCGACGACCACGGAAATCAGGATTGCGGTGAGGGAAAGCGCAATAGTCTGTTGCAGGCCCGCAAGCAGGAACTGCAGGTTAGATTGCCCCTTGGGGGTCAGGGGCGACACCACATACCAACCCCAATTGGCAGAGCATCCGGCTAAGGACAGGCCGGCGCCCGCGAGTAGTCCGATTTGAAGCTTGGTGTTCACGGCGGCCTTCTCAATGAGCCAGTATCTGTTGCAAAAAGCGCTTGCACCGTTCGCTGTGCGGATCATTGAAAAAACGCTCCGGTGGCGCCTTTTCAACAATCTCCCCCCGGTCCATGAAGACCATTTGATCCGCCACCCGCCGCGCGAAACCCATCTCGTGGGTTACACACATCATGGTCATCCCGCTTTCGGCCAGTTGTACCATCACCTCGAGGACTTCGGCGATCATCTCCGGATCCAGCGCCGAAGTCGGCTCGTCGAACAGCATGATCCTGGGCTCCATGCACAACGCCCGGGCGATGGCGACCCGCTGCTGCTGACCACCGGACAATTGCGCCGGATACTTGCCGGCCTGCTCGGGGATCTGAACGCGCTCGAGATAGTGCATGGCCCGGCTTTCCGATTCAGACTTTGACAACTTACGTACCCGCAATGGGCCCAGGGTAAGGTTCTGCAGCACGGTCAGATGAGGAAACAGGTTAAACTGTTGGAACACCATGCCCACCTCGCGGCGAATGGTGTCAATGGATCTGGGGTCATCAGTCATCTCCACGCCATCCACCATGATCCGGCCCGAGTCATGCCGCTCCAGGCGGTTGATACAGCGAATCAAAGTCGATTTACCCGAACCGGAAGGCCCGCAAACCACCACGCGCTCTCCAAAATCCACGCTCAGCGTCACCTCGTTCAAAGCTCTGAAGTCGCCAAAGAACTTACCCACTCCATCGAGGGTGATGATCGCATTACCCGGCGAATCCATGAACTGTCTCCCGTTGCCTCGGACCCAGCAGCGGCTGCGGTCCATCCGCCATGGCCCATCACCATATCAAGATGCCAACGGGGTCAGAAAGGACAACCTTTGACACCACGGAAGAGGCGAAATGCATTGCTGCGGCAAGGAACCGGAACTTTCGGGTGGACTACTGCGGCGAGCGGCTAAACTGATAGGACGATTCATCCCGATAAACGTAAACAGCTGGAGACAGACCGCATGAAGAAAGTGATGCAAACCATAGCGATGCTCGGATTGCTGGTTGGGGCACACCCGGCCATGGCCGATGGCGCGCTTCAGGACATATTGAGTTCAGGCGTCCTCAAGGTGGGCACCACCGGGGATTGGAATCCCATGACCATGAAGGATCCGGCAACCAATACCTATACCGGTTACGACATCGACGTCATGACCCAGATGGCCGAGGATCTGGGTGTAGAGGTCGAGTTCGTTCCCACGGACTGGAAAACGTTGGTCAATGGCGTGGTGGCCGGGAAATACCATCTTACCGGCTCGGCTTCGGTTTCACCCGCTCGGGCCAAAGCCGCGGGCTACTCCGACAGTTACTTTTCGCTTGCGACCGTGCCGCTGACCCTCAGCAAGAACGCGGCTCGATTCCAGGACTGGGGCGACATCGACAAACCGGATGTCACGGTTGCCGCAACCTTGGGCACAACGCAGGAGCAACAGGTCAAGGATTTTTTCCCCAATGCCAAGCATCAGATCGTCGAGGCGCCGGCTCGAGATTTCCAGGAGGTACTTTCCGGGCGCGCCGATGTTCACATCACCTCCAACGTCGAGGCGTACAAGCTGGTGGAGCAGTATCCGGAGATGATGGTGGTGCCGGTGGCCACACCCAAGGCACGCACACCCATCGCCATGCTGTTGCCGCAAACGGATCAGGTTTGGATCAACTACGTCAACACCTGGATCAAGCTGCAACAGGAACGGGGCTTCTTTGACGCACTGGGCACAAAGTGGAAGTTGTCCAACTGAATGGGGTGGGTTTCAGCCCGTGACCTGAGGCCACCGAATGATCTGCACCGCGGCTAAGGGGGCGCCGAAATGCTGACGCTGTATGCCGTTCCGGCCAGCCTGTATTGCGCCAAGACGCGCCTTTGCCTGCGGGCGAAGAGTCTGGTGTGGCGGGAAGTGTTGCCGGTCGGGGGGTACGGCAGCGCCGAGTACGCCGCGCAAGTTCCCGGCGGCAACCTGCCCGCGCTTGAGCATGAGGGAATGCTGCTGTCCGATTCCGAAGCCATCAGCGAGTATCTCGAAGAGCGTTTTCCCCAGCCGGCCATGCTACCGGCCGGCATTCAAGACCGCGCCCGGATCAGGTCCTGCTCGCGCTTCCACGATACCCGTTTGGAACCGGCGGTCCGCACCCTGTTCGACCAGGTGGATCCAAGCGGGCGCGACCCGGAGCGGGTTGCGCTGAGCAGGGATGCGGTGGTGCTAAGACTGGATCAATTCGGTCAACTGCCCCGCCATGGCCCCCTTATGCACGGCCATGGATTGACTCTGGCGGACTGTGGGTTTCCGATCACGCTGACCGTACTGAGGGTGCTTGACGATGTCATGGCGCTGAACTTGATCTGGCCCGGAGCCATCAGCAACTACTATGGCGCGGTCCGGGACAACCCGTTCGTGGCGGCCGAACTTGAGACCTATCGCCCCGCCATACGCGCCTGGGCCCAACGTGCGGCGGAACTGTAAGAGTGACAGCGTCCTTGTCCGCCTGGACCGATATTTTTTGCGCGCTCAGACGACATCACGCTAACGCTGGGATCGACAGAACAACGTGGACCGATCTGCCCGACCGGCATCGATGCGCTTTGCGCTGAGGCGTTCGGCCTGGTTCAGCGGGGGCGCACCACGCCCGATTCCCGCACGGTCCATCGAATCCGACTCCGGCCTCGCCCAACCCAGCCCCAAACACCGCTCCGAACCTCTGCATCTGGCGACTGAAGCCGTGGCGGCGGATTACGGGCTATTTCTGTAGACGCATCGGACGACCTTGTCAGGTCCCTGGCTGATATCACGAGTGGCCCATGCGGGTTCAATCCGGGCCCGCGGCGCTCGCATCGGTGCTGTGCTGACCGGCTGGGGCGTTTCGATAGTCAAAAGCCTTGGCGAAACGCCGCTCCAAATACTCCCCGCAAGTAATCGGGGCATAACGAACAGGACGAGCCGGTCCGAACACGGCCGCCGGATCCACCATCGTCTGGGGGTCGGGATCGAAGGCCAGTACCAATGACAGTCGTTCACGGCCTGAGGCATTTAAAACACGATGGGGCGTGGAGCGATATTCGTCGTCGGTCCAGCGCGCCAGCAAATCGCCGACGTTGACCACCAGGGTCCCTGCTATGGGTTTTGCGGCAACCCATTGCCCATTGGGCGTCTGCACCTCAAGCCCACCTAAATGATCCTGGCAAAGTACCGTCAGGAGACCGAAATCCGTATGCGGGCCAACACCGAAGTGATCGCTGCCCAAACCCGGCGGCTGCGGCGGATAGAATACGAACGAGCCGCGACTGAGTGGTCGGTCGCTGCTGCGCAGAAAGAAATCGGGAGGCTTATCCAGCCCCAATGCGAACCCCCGCATCAGATCACGAGCCAGCCTGTGGGCATGGTCGAAAAACGCCATGGCCGCGTCCCGCAGCGCCGGCATTTCGGACGGCCAACGGTTGGGCCCGCGCAGGGAATGATCTCGGGGCTGTCTCGCGTCGTCCTCGTGCCCCCAGAGGTAACTCTCCTTGAGATCGGCCTCGACACCGTCCTGCATTCGGGCAGTTCCTGGAGGCAACCAGCCGCGGTGCTGAGGCGAGATTCGCACCTTGGACTTGGCCGGCACCGGCATGCGAAAGAACTCCAGCGCCACCCGCCGGGCCCGATCGAGCGTTTCCTGTGGCAACCCGTGGTTGGATACATAGATGAACCCGACCTCTCGACTGGCCCTATGAAGCGCGCGGGCAACTCCGTAGGGGTCCGTATTCGCCCGCAATGGCGCCAGATCGATCACCGGGATGCCGCCATGGTCCGCGTACTTGGC
>JAHEDQ010000239.1 GCA_024641125.1 Candidatus Competibacteraceae bacterium
TGTCGAAGTTGTCCAACAGCACGATATCGGCCCCTGCCGCCAGCGCCTCTGCAAGTTCAGCCTGGTTTTCCACCTCCACTTCCACCGGCACCGCCGGGTCTATGGATCGCGCCTTGGCAACCGCCTGACGGATTGTGCCGGCCGCCATGATGTGGTTTTCCTTGATCAGAATGGCATCGTACAGACCCATGCGGTGATTTTTACCGCCGCCGCAGACGACGGCATATTTCTGTGCCTGACGCAAACCGGGGATGGTCTTGCGGGTGTCCAGCATCTGCGCACCGGTGCCGTCGATTCGATCCACATAGCGACGGGTGACCGTTGCCGTGCCCGACAGCGTTTGCAGAAAATTGAGCGCGGTGCGTTCACCCGTGAGCAGCGCGCGTGCCGGGCCGGTCAGCTTGCACAGCGTTTGATCAACAGCCACTGGGTCACCGTCTGCCGCTGCCCAGGTGACGGTCACACTCGGGTCGATCTGGGCAAAGGTTTCGTCGAACCAGCGGGTTCCGCACAGAATGGCGGCCTCGCGGCTGATGACGGTGGCTTCAGCCCAAGCGTCGTCCGTGATGAGCTTTGCCGTCAGATCGCCGCTGCCCAGGTCTTCCGCCAAGGCGGTGGCCACCGTATGTTTGAGGTCTTTCGGGTCCATACGTCTGTGCGCCGATTGTGTGGGCGGCGGAGCATGCCGCAGCACAGGGTTGTTCGCAACCGCGTCAGCGGTCAGGCATCGTCTCCAAAGCGATCAATTCGGGCGGCTGCATCGGGTCGAGTATCAATACCGCGTCTTCCGGCACCACATGCCAGAACTCGCTTTCCGTCAGAGGTTCGGAGGCAACCACCTGCGCATCCGGGAAGGCGTCGTCGTCCGTCGTGTAATACAGCGTTGGACAGTCCGACCGGACCGCGTGTCGGCCGACGAACAGCCTCTCACCGTCACTCACCAGGATGTTGGCCTGCGCCGAGCCGGCGGGCAGCCACTCATCCAGCAGCGCATAGAGCTGCCCGATGGCGGTTTTCACGCCCGCTTCGCAATCGTTTGCCAGCAGGTGGCGCAAAACGCCAAACAGCAGATCCGAAGGGGCGTTGGCGGCCAACCCATATGCGATTTCGGGATCGATGAAATCAAGCACCGCGTCCCGCAGCGCTTGATGAAATCCGGGAATACGGCCGTCGTGCACGAACAACAGTGCGTCCTCCCGCAGGGGTTGCATGCCGCGCGGCAAATCTCCCGCGGTTCCTTCATCGTGGAGCACCGCGGCCAGCCATAAATCGCTTTCCAGGCTTCGGGCGATATCGGCCAGGTTGTGATCGTGCCAGATAGGGGATCGGCGTCGATACACCGCCGCACTGTCGTCAGCGGCATACCATCCAAAACCAAAGCCGTCGGAGTTCAGATCGGCGTGGTGCATCTCGCGGGGTGAGCGCGCCTGTGTCATCAGGTTGTGGGTGGGTTCCAGCACCAGCCGGCTGAGCGCTATGCTGGGCCCCAGGTAGGCGAGTACGCGGCTCATGTCCGGCTCCTCTTGCACCCACGTGGCCCAGATAGTAGCTGACTCGCCGGGGCTTTTCACAATCATGCGGCACCCGGGCCCCGGGTTGAGACATTATGGATTCCAAGCAACGTTTCAGCAGTCGGGTCGATGACTACGCCCGCTATCGACCGGGATATCCTCGGGCCATAGCAGATCTTCTGCAATCCCGCTGCGGATTGGCGCCGGGGGCCACAGTGGCGGACGTGGGAGCTGGAACCGGTGTGTTCAGCCGCTGCCTTTTGGCCGCTGGCTGGTTGGTGTCAGCCGTTGAACCCAATGCCGCTATGCGCACGCGGGCCGAACGGGACCTGTCTTTGAATCCTCGGTTTCGCTCTGTGGATGGAAGCGCCGAAATGACAACCCTGGCGGACCGCAGTATCGATTTGGTGACCGCCGCCCAGGCTTTCCATTGGTTCGATCCGATCGCGGTGGGGACTGAGTGGCGTCGGATCCTGCGGCCGCCGGGCTGGGCGGCATTGATCTGGAATGAACGTGATCGCCGCTGCAGCCGGTTCGGTCGGGACTACCACGCGCTGTTACTGGAGTACGCGACGGACGCCAAGCTGGTGGACCGTGAACACGATCAGCCTCCGCGCATCGCGCAATTGTTTCGAGATCAGCCCTATCGACTGGAAACGCTGTCCTATCGCCAGGTCCTCGAATTCGAGGGTCTCAAGGGGCGTCTGATGTCTTCCTCCTACGCACCTCAGAGTGGGGATCCGAGCCATGCACCGATGATAGAGGCGCTCCGGGCCTTGTTCCAACAGCATCAGTTGGACGGAGGCGTGACGTTCGAGTACAAGACCCGCGTATATCTGGGCACCCTCTCAGACCCTCCCTAGAGTGGCTAGTGTAGTGTCTCCCAAATAACTTAACACCTGCGCTGGCCCTCGCGGTCCCTGACGGCGTTGCGGATCGTCGCAATAGCGCTGGCTATTCCTCCTCACCGCGCCATGTCAGTAACCACGATGCCTAACCTCAACCGTCAAGTTATTTGGGAGACACTACACTAGAACGGCTTCAGCGTGGCCAGCAGGACGATACCGACCAGAAACACCACGGGCACTTCATTAAACCATCTGAACCAGACATGCGAGCGGCGGTTCACGTCGTTCTTGAAGTCCTGCAGCAGTTTCCAGCACCAGCCGTGGTACACGCTCATGAGCAGTAAAAGCGCAAGCTTGGCGTGCAGCCAGCCCATCTGCCCGTAGGCGGCCCAGGCGTAGTCCAGCAGCATCCAAATGCCGAACACCCAGGTCGCCAGACCGCCGGGCGTCATGATGCCGTAAAACAATTTGCGTTCCATTACCTTGAAGCGCTCGTTGCTCACCTCGTCGTCCGCCATGGCGTGATACACAAACAGGCGGGGCAGATAGAACAGGCCGGCGAACCAGGTCACCATGAAGATGAGATGCCACGCTTTAAGCCACACTTTGGATGCTCCGGGTTGTGAGTTGAAGGAGATTGTTTATGGCCTTGGAGGGCCTTGGACGCGATCTGTCCGGCATCGAAATCAGTCAGCTAAATCCTGTAGCAGCGAGCCACATCGCCCCGGGTGACTATGCCAAGTATATTGTCGTTGGTGGCCGACGCGACCACGTACAGCGCCTCTATTCCCGATTCGTCCATGCGCCGCAGCGCTTCCGCCAGCGTTGAGCGCACCGGAATCGCTTCCATACGATGGCGGACCAGCGGCAGTTCGATCAGGTCCATCTCCGGTTCCTGGTTGACCTCGAGCAGATGGGCCAACTCCGCGGCCGGCAGCAGTCTGGCCGATTTGTCTTCGTCCTCTACCACGATCCACTGCGGCTTTTCTGTAAGCAGAGTCGCCAAGCCCTCGCGCGTGGCGCGCCGGGGCGCACTGACGAAGCTCGTGCTCATCGCCCTGGGAACCGCCAGACGCCGAAGCGATCTGGACAGGGGGTCGCTGTGGACATCGATACCCCGTGCATGGGCCAAGGCATCGAACACAGACTCGCTGCGCATCAATCCTTTGCTGGTCAAGTAGGCCGATACCACCGCCAGCATGCCAGGAAAAATCACGTTTGGGTTGGAGGTCAGCTCCAGTAGAGCCGTCAGCGCCGCCAACGGGGCGTGCAGCGTCGCCCCCATCATGGCCACCATCCCCAGCAGCGGGTAGAGGGGTGACGCTGTCGGTGTCACTGTACTGGCCAACGATCCGGCGATGGCGCCGATAAACAGGGTTGGCCCGATCACGCCGCCCGGTAACCCCAGACCCAGGCCCGCCGCGGTGGCCAGTATCTTGGCCAACAGCACCAGCAGCAGGCCAGACGCGATCACCTTCCCGGCTATGACGGCGTGGACCGTATCGTAACCGATGCCCATGATTTCCGGTGCCGAAACCGCCAGCAATCCGGTCAGGCTTCCCGCTACGGTCAGGCGCAGCGATACCGGCCAGGCCCGTAGCTGAGAAGAGAAAAAGCCGAGTCCGAAGACCAGCGTGGACGCCAGCAAACCAATGGCGATACCGATTGGCACTGCGTACAGCAACTGGTAGGGCTCGCCGGCCGAGGCCAGGGTGACGTCGAAAATCGACTGGTTGCCGAACACCAGCCGACTGACTGCCGTTGCGCTTACCGAGGCCAGAATGATTGGTGCGACGCTGCCCAGGGTGAGGTCGGTCAGCAGCACCTCGAGCGCAAAGACCACGCCGGCCAAAGGGGTGTTAAACGACGCAGCGATTGCGCCAGCGGCACCGCATCCAGCGAGTATCCTCAGGCTGTTATTGGGCAGTCCGAAATGCTCTCCAATCCAGCTGGCGCTGGCCGCCCCGATGTGGATGGCGGGCCCCTCACGCCCGCCGGAATGGCCCGACATGAGGCTGATACTGGCGCCAAAGAACTGGGCAATGGCATTTCGGATGGGAAACTGGCCGTCATGGTAGGTCAGCCGCTCCAGCACATGAACTACGCCGATTTGCCGTGTCGCCGGCTGCAGATACTGGAACAGCAGGCCCACCAGTAGGCCACCGATGGCTGGAAACAGGAAGTGGGCGGCAGGACTTAGGCTCTCATACGCTTCGGCATTCGGAAAGTCCAGCAGGCGCACCGGACCCTGCTCAATCAGCAGCCGGAAAACGACCATGACAAGGCCGGACATCATACCGGCAAGGATACCCAGCAGGGCGGGGATCAGGAGCGCATCCGGGCCCGACAGCCGCGCGGTCCAGCTTTGTAGAATCGCCTCCAGCCACGCCTGCAATCGAGTGTGTAACCGCATGCTCGGTAGTATGCCAGAGCGGTCGGGCATGGTGCAGCGCCGCGCTGCGGATTATGATTTGCGGTCAAGTTCCGTTTTGGGGGTTAGACAATGATCAGCGTGGGTATTGTCGGCGGCACCGGGTACACCGGCGTGGAACTGCTGCGCCTGCTGGTCAGACATCCCGGTGTGCGTTTGCAGGCGATCACATCGCGGACGCAGGCGGGCGTCGCCGTTGCGGACCTTTTCCCCAACCTGCGCGGTGAGACGTCCCTGCGGTTCACAACGCCCGACGAGTCTGATCTGGGTGTCTGTGATCTGGTGTTCTTTGCCACCCCCAACGGTACCGCGATGAAGCGGGCGCCGGAGCTGTTGAACGGCGGAGCACGGGTAATCGATCTTGCCGCCGACTTCCGGTTGGCCGATGTTCCGACCTGGGAAAAGTGGTACGGCATGGTTCACGCAAGCCCGGATCTGGTGCCCCAGGCGGTTTACGGTCTGCCGGAGGTCAACCGGGATGCCATTCGAGGGGCTCGACTGGTGGCTAACCCAGGGTGTTATCCAACGGCGGTGCAGCTTGGTTTGTTGCCCATCATTGAGGCCGGCTTGGGTGATCACAGTCGGGTGGTGGCCGACGCAAAATCCGGTGTCAGCGGAGCAGGTCGAGGCGCCAGCGTGGCCAATCTGATGGCCGAGGCGGGGGAGAGCTTCAAAGCATATGCGGTGGCCGGCCACCGCCATCTGCCCGAGATCCGTCAGGGTCTGGCGCGGGCTGCCGGAGCACCTGTAGGATTGACTTTCGTGCCCCATCTGGTACCCATGATTCGCGGCATACACGCAACCCTGTATGTCCACGGCCTGGCCAAGGAGCACGATCTGCAGAGCCTGTACGAAGACCGTTATCAGACCGAGCCTTTTGTCGATGTGCTGCCGCCGGGGCAGCATCCTGAAACCCGCAGCGTACGCGGTGCCAATTGCTGCCGAATCGCGATACATCGGCCCGAGAACGGGGACACTGCCGTAGTGCTTTCTGTCATCGACAATCTGGTTAAAGGCGCTGCCGGGCAGGCCGTTCAGAACATGAATATCATGTTCGGATTCGCCGAATCCGAGGGCTTGGAGCTGTTGGCGTTACTGCCCTGAGAGCGGCGTTGCCAACATCCGTGGCAGCCCACGCATTGTTGACTGTTTTACTCAAGAACCACATACTTCGATCACATACCTGAGAAATTTTTTGGAGTGCATGCAGATGTCCGAAGTGGCCATGCCGGAAATGCCGTCTCCGCTGATCTTCACGGATTCGGCGGCACATAAGGTGAAGGAACTGATCGAAGAGGAGAACAACCCGGGCTTGATGCTGCGCGTTTTTGTGTCGGGCGGCGGTTGCTCTGGCTTCCAGTACGGATTTACATTCGACGAGAACGTCAACGACGGGGATTCCACCGTTGAGAACGGCGGCGTGACACTGCTGATCGACCCGCTAAGCTATCAGTACCTGGTCGGCGCGGAGATCGACTACAGCGAAGGTCTGGAAGGCGCCCAGTTCGTCATTCGAAACCCGAATGCAACCACCACCTGCGGGTGCGGATCTTCGTTTTCGGTCTGAACTTCAAAGCATCCGTTCTGAACAGAAAGGGGGCTGCCGCCCCCTTTTGGTTACTGCCAATCGAGCGGGGCCAATCGAGCGGGGCCAATCAGGCAGGATAGATTGCGCCCAGAATTCTTGGGCCCTCGGCACCGGTGACCTCCGGCAAATTGCCGGGAAGACCGGATAGAGTCCGG
>JAHEDQ010000240.1 GCA_024641125.1 Candidatus Competibacteraceae bacterium
AGGTGCTCCAGGTCAAGTTGCCGGGCGACTCGGCGGACAGCGCCACCCTGAGCATCGCCGAGGTGCTGGACCTCACCGTGGCCGAAGCCATTGACTTTTTCCACGCGCGCCGGGATGTACACCGGGCTCTGGAGCCCCTGTGCGCCGTCGGCCTGGATTATCTCAGACTGGGTCAACCGGTCCCCACCCTCAGCGGTGGCGAGGCCCAACGTCTCAAGCTGGCCGGCCATCTGGCCAAACGGGGTGGCGCGGGTCAACCCACGTTGTTTCTGTTCGACGAACCCACCACCGGTCTGCATTTCGAGGACATCAACACCCTGCTCGGCGCCTTTCAGCGTCTGCTGGAAGGGGGACACACGCTGGTGGTCATCGAACACAATCTGGACGTTATCCGGGTCGCGGACTGGGTGATCGATTTGGGTCCGGAGGGCGGTGAAGAGGGCGGGCAGGTGCTGTTCGAGGGTACGCCTGGGACCCTGGCCAAACAAGCGCAGAGTCACACCGGGCAGGCGCTGCGCCGCGACCAGGCCCGGCGCGGGAACAACCTGCCCGCGGCGAATGGACAAGCAACTGACCACTCGGCGCCGGCGGATGACGGCTTGATCCGCATCCACCACGCCCGCGAGCACAATCTCCGGAATCTGGACCTGACCCTGCCCCGCGACACATTCACGGTTATTACGGGTGTCAGCGGCAGCGGCAAGAGCACGCTGGCCTTCGACGTCCTGTTCTCAGAGGGCCAGCGCCGCTATCTGGAGTCCCTCAATGCGTACACGCGCCAATTTGTCCAGCCCGCTTCCAGGCCCGATGTGGACTCGGTGCGCGGCGTGCCCCCCACCGTGGCGATCGAACAGCGAACCAGCCGCGGCGGGCACAAAAGCACGGTTGCGACTCTGACCGAGGTCTACCACTTCCTGCGTCTGCTGTTCGTCAAACTCGGCGTTCAGCATTGCCCGGACTGTGCGATCCCGATTCAGCCCCTGGCGCCCGCGGCGATTGTGTCCGCGATCCAGAGCGCCTATCCAGACCAGCAAGTGGACCTGCTGGCGCCCCTGGTGGTGTCGCGCAAGGGCCTGTACAAGGACCTTGCCGCCTGGGCGGCTGGCAGGGGCTACCCCAGGCTCCGGGTCGACGGTCACGATCTGGCAACCCAGGAATGGCCGCGCCTGGACCGGTTCCGCGAGCACGATATCGACCTGCCGCTTGGGCCCTGTGCCACCCATGCCAAGGCAACACAACCCTTGTCCGAACTGCTGCTGCAGGCTCTGAGCGAAGGCAAGGGGGTGGTGAAAGTCAGCGCCTGCGCCGGCGACGGATCCGACCTCAGGCTGTTCTCCACCCATCGGGCCTGCCCGCTGTGTGAGCGGGGTTTTCCAGAGCTCGACCCCCGGCTTTTCTCCTTCAACTCGAAGCACGGCTGGTGCCCCGAGTGTTTTGGAACCGGGCTGATGCTGGACGGGTTCGACGCGGAGCAAAGCGGCGAAGAGCGACACTGGCGGGCGGCGGAAACACCCGATCCGTGTCCGGCTTGCGACGGCCGCCGGTTGCGTGCGGAGGCCCTGGCCGTGCGGTTTCTGGATCGCTCAATCGACGCCTACACAGACCTCACCGTCAAGGAGGCGGCGGGCTTGATGTCGGATCTGGCGCTGGAACCGCGGGCTCAGTCCATTGCCCGGGACGCCGTGGCGGAATTGGGCGCCCGACTGAGCTTTCTGGACCAGGTGGGTTTGGGTTATCTGAATTTGGGCCGCTCCGCCCCCACCCTGTCCGGTGGCGAGGCCCAACGCATACGACTGGCGGCGCAACTCGGCTCGACCCTGCAGGGCGTCTGTTACGTGCTGGACGAACCCACCATCGGCCTGCACCCGAGGGACAATGCACTGTTATTGGACACGCTTGAACGGCTCCAGGCCAAGGGCAACACGGTGGTGGTGGTGGAGCATGACGAGGAGACCATCCGCCGGGCACAGCATTTGATCGACATCGGCCCCGGCGCGGGCATCGGCGGTGGCCGGCTGGTGGCACAGGGCAGCGTAGACGACCTCATCGCCGTGCCGGAATCGGTGACTGGACGGTATCTGGCCAAGCCCCTGCCCCATCCCTTGATCGAGCACCCGTCGCGACCCAAAAATCACAAACCCATACGAATCGAGGGGGCTGACCTGAACAACCTCAAACAAGTGGATGTGCTGTTCCCGCTTGGATGTCTGGTCTGTGTCACCGGTGTCAGCGGAAGCGGCAAGAGCACCCTGGTGCGCCATGTTCTGTACCGGAATCTAAAACAGCTCCTGGCCAAACCCCGAACACCCGCCCGCAAAAGACTGTGGGGTTGCAAGGCAATCCGAAACTGGCAGGCCGTCGACCGGGTGTTGGAAGTCGACCAGACCCCTATCGGCAAGACTCCGCGGTCGTGTCCGGCCACCTACGCGGGCATCTGGGATGCCATACGAAAAAGGTTCGCCGACACCACCGAAGCACAGATTCGCGGATACGGGCCAGCCCGTTTCTCGTTCAATGTGGCAGGTGGCCGTTGCGCAAGCTGTGACGGTCAGGGCTACTCGCGGATCGAAATGAGTTTTCTGCCGGATGTCAAAGTGCCCTGCGAGCACTGCGGCGGGCGACGTTTCAACCCGGAAACCCTGGCCGTGCGCTATCGGGGCAAAACTGTTTCCGAAGTCCTCTCCATGAGCGTTGATCAGGCTGCGGCATTCTTCGCAGCGCATCCCCGGATTCACACTGCCTTGGAGCTGATGCAGGCCGTTGGCCTGGGCTACCTGACTCTGGGTCAGCAAAGCCCCACCCTGTCCGGTGGCGAGGCGCAGCGATTGAAGCTGGTGACCGAGCTGGCGAAAGCGCCAGCCCGGATGGCAGGGCGCAACGGTGGCAAACCGATCCTGCACACCCTCTATGTCCTGGACGAACCCACCGTGGGGCTGCATATGGCGGATGTGGAGAATCTGATCCGGGTGCTTCACCGGTTGGTGGACCAGGGCAACACCGTGCTGGTGATAGAACACAACATCGACCTGATTGCCGAGGCCGATCACGTGGTCGACATGGGGCCGGAGGGCGGCGAGAACGGTGGCCGGGTAGTGGCATCGGCGCCACCGGCCGAGCTGGTCGCCGACGGCGGGCAAAGCCACACCGCGGCCTTTATGAAACGTTTGTTCACCGAGCAGACGGGCGCCGGAATGGACTGATTGGGCGGACGGAAATGTCAGGCGTGGTTGACCCCTGGTCGTCGGACATGCAATCACCCACGGAAAATGGGAGTATTTGCTCGGACTCGCATCAGTTTTCGCTCGCCAGAGCGTCTCAGATTTATTCTGGACGAAGCAGATTGGAGGGTGGAATGCGCAGATTCAAGGCGCAGATCGCGGGTAATAGGTGTTCTATTGCCAAGATCTGCAACGATGAAGCTGTGTATTTCAGTGCCAAGATGCACGTTCACGAATGGATCAGAGGCTCCCGAGCCAATACGGCGTGACTGAGGGCAGTGGAACCATCGCAGGAGGCTGAACCATGGTGAAGACCCCGACCCAGGCGGATACACCGGCCGGTGAAACTCCGCCGCCCATGTTTTATCCTTCGCGTCCGTTGGCGCTGACGGATCCGCTGGAGTGGTTGCGCCTGGGTTGGCAGGACTTTCGTCATGCCCCGGGACTGAGTCTTGCCTACGGCGGCATCTTCGTGTTGTTCGGCTACCTGATCATCTATCTGTCGATCAGCGCCGAGAGCTATGTGCTGCTGTTCAGCCTGATCACGGGATTCGTGCTGGTGGGCCCGGCAATCGCGGTGGGACTGTATGCGGTGAGCTGTCAGCTCGGAGACAACAAGCGCCCGACCCTCGGCCATTGCCTGGCGGAAAGTCGCAGGACCATCCCCAATATCGCCATGTTCGCGCTGGTGCTGTTCATCGTGCTTCTGCTATGGGCGCGCGCCGCTTCCATGGTGCATGTGTTTTTCCCCATGGGTCCGGACACGGGTCTGGCCGAAATCGCATCGTTTCTCGCCATCGGCAGCGCTGTCGGTGCGGTGTTCGCCGCGCTGACGTTTACCGTCAGCGCTTTTTCCCTGCCCATGATCATGGACCGGGACGTGGACGTGATCACCGCGGTACTGACCAGCATCAACGCCGTACTGAAAAACAGAGCCGCCATGGCATTGTGGGCGTTCCTGATCGTCCTGTGCATCGGCCTGGGTCTGGCCACCGGGCTGCTTGGCCTGGCGCTGGCGTTGCCGATCATCGGCTACGGTACCTGGCACGGCTACCGACAGACCATAGCGCCTCCTGCCGCCCACACCGACTGAACCGGCCGTGGCGCCGTCGCCGCGCGCCGGTGTATCATCCGCCCGCCCGCGGCATGGCGTATGCGCGCGCCGGACAGAGACTCGGAATCGCAGCGTGAGACTCACAGCAGATCAATTCAGACACTGGCCCAACAAGCGCATCACCGTGCTGGGCATGTCCGGAGTGGGCAAGACCCGGCTGGCCAACATTCTGCGTTCCGCCAACTGGTTTCATTACTCGGTCGACTATCGCATCGGCACCCGATATCTGGACGAGCCGATCCTGGACGACATCAAGCGTCAGACCATGAAGGTGCCTTTCCTGCGGGATCTGCTGCGTTCGGACTCTATTTATATCCGCAACAACATCTCGGTAGATCACCTGAAACCCCTGTCCGCCTTTCTGGGTAAGCTGGGCAACCCGGAACTGGGCGGTTTGACCCTGCCCGAGTTCAAACGCCGCCAACGCCTGCACCATGCCGCGGAGATAGCGGCGATGCAGGACGTACCCGAGTTCATACACCGGGCCCATGACATCTACGGCTATGATCACTTCGTCAACGACGCCAGCGGCAGCGCCTGTGAACTGGATGACCCGTCTGTAATGGAACGGCTGGCCGAGCACACCCTGATCCTCTACATCAAGGCAAGCGAGCAGAACGAGGCCGAGTTGATTCGACGGGCCGAATCCGACCCCAAACCCCTGTACTACCGAACCGCGTTTCTGGACGAGTACCTGCCGCGGTACATGGAAGAACAGGCGCTGGACTATGTGGCCATGGTCGAGCCGGATGCCTTCGTGCGCTGGGTGTTTCCTTTTCTGTTTGAAGCGCGTGCCCCGCGCTATCAGGCGATCGCCGGCGACTATGGCTATACTGTGAGCACCGACGATCTCGCCGGCGTCACGGGTGAGCAGAGCTTTATCGAACTCGTTGAGACTGTGGTTGCCCGCCAACCCTGATCCCGCGTCTATCCGGAAAACCACCCCATGCCCCTGGTCGCCAATTCACGACTGCCCACCTTCGAGCGTCTCCGGGAACAGGGGCAAACCGTGCTGGATCGGGAACGGGCTCGTCATCAGGACATCCGGGAACTGCACATCGGCCTGCTGAACATGATGCCGGATGCGGCCCTGTCCGCCACCGAGCGCCAGTTTTTTCGGCTGGTGGGTGAAAGCAATCCGATCGCGCAGTTTCACATGCACCCGTTCACGGTACCGACGCTGGCTCGGCATTCGGCGGCCGAAGCCTACATCTCAACCTTCTACGAGCCGTTTGAACGCATCCGCGAGGAAGGTCTGGATGCGTTGATCATCACTGGCGCCAACGTGACCCAACCCGACCTGGCCGCCGAGCCTTTCTGGGGACCGCTGATCGAAGTCATCGACTGGGCAGAGCAGAACGTCACCTCCACCCTGTGCTCATGCCTGGCCACCCATGCGGTGCTCCAGTTCCGTCATGGGGTGCAACGTCGCCGCCTGGACCACAAATGCTGGGGGGTGTTCGACCATCGTGTGGTGGAACCCGCCCATCCCCTGGTGCACGATGTGAATACCCGATTCGACGTGCCTCATTCACGGTTCAATGAAATCAACCGGGACCAGTTCGAAGGGGCCGGGTTGCGGGTGCTGGCCGAGGGCGAAGAGGCGGGTGTTCACCTGGCGGTAAGCGAGGACGGATTCCGCATCGTATTCTTTCAGGGCCATCCCGAGTACGACACCATCAGTCTGCTGAAGGAATACAAACGGGAGGTCGCGCGTTTCATCCAGGGCCAGAGCCAGAACTTCCCGCCGTTCCCGGCCAACTATTTCCGAATCCGGGACCAGGCCGTGCTGAACGAGTACCAGGACCGGGTCCGGCATGCCCTCAGCACAGACGCAAAACCGCCGGAGCTGCCCGAAGCCCTGCTCTGCGAGAGTCTCAACAATACCTGGCACGATACCGGCGAAGCGGTCGTTGGGAACTGGATCGGACAGGTTTACCAGATCACCCACCAGGCGCGTCGGCATCCGTTTATGGAGGGCATCAACCCGGCGGATCCGTTGGGACTTGGTTACGCCAATTCAGATCGGGGAGCTGATCGAACAAGGCCCTGAGGCCGCTCTGGTAAGCCTCCCTCAGCGCGATATAGTCCGCATCGTCCGCCGCGACCCGGTGAACGGCTGGTTTGGTGAGGGATCCTGCCCTGTACAGGGCGATGTCAAACGGCAGGCCCACCGTCACGTTGGAACGTACCGTGGCA
>JAHEDQ010000241.1 GCA_024641125.1 Candidatus Competibacteraceae bacterium
CGGAACAGCATGCGGTCTGGCGAGCCAACGGCGGCGACTGGTTTTTCGAACGCCCCATCCATGAGCAGCAGGCCATGCGCCGCGCGGTTGCTGAATTGCCCTACGCTCGACAGGTGCAGACCCATTTGGGGCCGGTTGGCATCGTTCACGGGGATGTGCCCGCAAACCAGACCTGGCCGGAGTTCGTCGCCGGAGCAGCAGCCGCTGGCCACGGGGCGCGGGAAACAGCGCTCTGGGGGCGTGGGCGCGCCCTCGGTCGACATGGCGAAGGGGTGGCGGGCGTATACCGGGTGTATTGCGGTCATACGCCTCAGTGGCGGGGCGTCCGCGTGGTCGACAATGTCTATTGCATCGATACCGGGGCGGTGTTTGGTTTGATTGCCGGGGTGGCGGAAGCGGTCCTGACCGTCATGCAGCTGCCCGATGGGGAAGCCCGCAGCCGGGCCCCGTCCGAGCTGTTGGACATTGCTATTGGGTGACCTCGGGAACGGCTCAAAATGGCGCGCTTTGCCCCACAGACGCACCCGCGCAGTTCGTTTTGTTTGACAGTCTGGTTTCGGGATGAATGGATAACCACATGAGAAACATAATTAAAAAGGGGTTTGGTGTGATATTTGTCTGATT
Organism: Candidatus Competibacteraceae bacterium; assembly: GCA_024641125.1. Lineage (GTDB taxonomy): Bacteria > Pseudomonadota > Gammaproteobacteria > Competibacterales > JAHEDQ01 > JAHEDQ01. Next base: position 625 of record JAHEDQ010000241.1, read on the forward strand.
TTTCACCGTGAGAATCGCGGGCTAGTGTGCCCGGCCCGAAACGGTGCACCCATGCTCGCGACCGTTGCCTTGTGCAGGTCAAGCGACCGGGAGGTGTGTGACCATGGGTAGAACTGAGGCGTCTGAGCGTTCCGTGATCCCGAGTACTGATTTGCGGGATTACTTTCAAGGGTCGGTGGTGTCCGCCATGGCCAACCAGGGGGTCGAGGCAACCGACCCGACGGTGGGTTACCTGAGCGAACTCCTGACCCGATTCTCCCGATCCGAATTCTTCTTCGAGCACGATGAATCCGGGCCCACTCTTCGTCCCCTTGCCGGAGTCTACGCCGCAGCGCTTGAAGCGCCTTCCGAACACCACCGCAATCAATTGCTGAGACGCCTGGGCGACGTGGCATTGTTCATAGCCGGCGTGTTTTCCGACAGCCTCAACCGGCGTCGGGTCGATGTGGACTACTACGTGGCGATGGGCGGCAATGCCTATGGCTGCTTGTCCGATACCGTGCGCGGCACCGCGCAGGGACCTTGCCTCAGCCGTGTGTTCGAGGAACTTGCCGGCAAGTTCCAGGATTTCGTGGATGTACTCGGGGAAATCACCGAACGCAGTTGCCCGGATCGCGAGTTGGACATGCTGCGTCTGTACGAGGTCTGGGTCCGCACCGGCAGCCGCCGGGCCGAGCGGCAGCTCAGGCAACTGGGCCTGATACCAGCGGTAGCCAATGTGTCCCATTCGCGGCACTAGGGCCTGTTGACATTATGCGGATACCCATCGACAGAGCCCCATTTTTCGCAGGACCAGGCGCGGTCAGCGCTGTGTACCTGCCGTACATGAGCGAAACGGCAACGCAGGCCTGTGGAAAATGGGGCCGGTCCCCGCGGGTTGGCCCTCAAATCAGGCCATGCAGTGTTGCACATCGCTTATTTGGAATAACCAGACTGCGCTCTGCGCGCCTTGCCTGGCCTGATTCCTGGGCCAACGCTGGGCGTCCAAATAGTGTTAACAGGCCCTAGCGCGGTGAGTGTTCCGGTTACCGGTCTCCAGTTCGAGCTCGAGCGCCTTTACGGCGTATCCGCGGGCTATGACGTGGCCGACTTCCTGATCTCCGATCCGGTTCTGGCAGAGCAGCTCGATACCGGACAGGAGGCCCGCGTCAGTGACGAAAAACTGCTGGTGCGGGAAACCGAGGACGGCCTCGAGATGTCGCTGTACCTGGCGGACAGCGTGTTGAATTGTCTGAATGGGCGCAATCCACTGCACACCCTGGACCTGGCCAATTTGCAGGCTTTTCTGTTGGCTCTGGAAGGGGTGAGCCACTTTCTGTACGTGGCGTGGAACGCCGGTCAGGGCAAACCCATCACTCTGTTCGAGTTGGAATTGCAGGCCGAAGTGGACAAGTACGCGGCCTGCGCGCTTCTCATGAAACGCCAAGGGGCCGGGGTGCCCACCGAGCAGCTGGCTCGAGCCCTGTTTCAGAATGTGTCCTACGATCCTGCTTTGTCCGACGAGGCCCTGGATCGCTATCGCTATGCCAACCAGTACGCAAGCCAGTATTGTCGGCATCTGGCCCAGCGTTACGCAGGGGATGCCACCCACGATATGCAGTCAGAACTGCGCAGGTTTTATCGTCTGCCCCAGGCCGACAAAGTCAGCCGTATCCACCGGGGTCCGACTTGACCGGGGCGAGGGCGAGCACGCAGGAATGCGCTGGAAGCCGCTATTCCAGCTCTGAAACCGTCTTGCGGGGTCGAAATGCGACCACGTTGTCGGCCTTCCCAGCCCCTCTCGGGCCTGCCGGTTTGAGCGGTTCCAGAAGGGCAGCATGGAACCGTTCTTCGAAATACTGACTCATCATCCGGTTGAGTCGAATACAGGCGTCCATGGGATTGCGGGCGCGGCGGCGTTCCATGTCAATCCGAAACTGGAGGCCACGCAGACGGCGTCGCTGATCGTCATCGGCAGATTCTATAATGCGTTCAATCATCCGTGTGCGCTGGACTTCGAATTTCTCCGGATCGCGTCTTGCGAGACGGGCCCAAGCCTCGAAGTCGAATAGCACCTTTGCCGTCATGGTCAGATCCCTCTTTTTGCCCCTGAGTATAGTGCCTGTTCCAACGCTTGTTGATTTTGGCCGCGCATCCTCATGTCTTTTTCGCCGCTGCTGCAATCGATTTTGACCGGGTTACCCCGCGAACCTGGAACCTACGCCCTGTTGCTTCGCCTGCCCGCCGCCCGTGAACTCGAGATCGGCGCCCTGGGCCGGCATACCCTTTCGGCCGGTACCTACATCTATGTGGGCAGCGCGCTGGGGGCCGGTGGGTTGCGCTCTCGCATCGCTCACCATGCACGTATCGCCCGCCGGCCTCGCTGGCACCTGGACTACGTCAGACCGCACGCCGATCTGTATGCCCTTTGGTTCAGTGTCCATGCCTCGCGGCTGGAAGATGACTGGGCTCGAACCATTCTGGCCTTGGACGGCGCCACCGTGCAGGTGCCCGGGTTCGGCGCGTCTGACCGGCCTGGGGTCAGCCATCTGTTTCATTTCACCACCACGCCCATTCTGGTCCGGTTCACGGAACGCCTGGGTCCTGCACACCCGCCCGTCCGCTGTCTGAGATGGGTAAGCTACGATCCGGACTCAATGACAGGTATTTTGCAACCCATGGGCCATGTATAAATAATCAATAAAATCAATGAATTAAATAAAACTGCGCCTGAATTTATCGCGACAGTGTAAACAATGTCGACGGTCGTTCATTGGTTTGAATCAAGGGCAATGATCTACAATGCCGCGCCCATCGACACCCGATCGGAGTCGTCGCATCTGTGACCATGTCTATGCTCTCCCCACCACAGCGCCTGGCATGGCGCATCTGGGGTCTGGCGGCCGTGCTCTATGTCATGGGCTTTTACCAACGTGTCGCGCCGGCCGTCATGACCCAGGAGCTGGTGCAGGATTTTGGCTTGAGTGGGGCTGCCTTGGGGAACCTGTCGGCGCTCTATTTCTACAGTTACGCCGCGATGCAGATTCCGACCGGAATCCTGGTGGACCGCTTTGGTCCCCGACGCCTGTTGTCCGTGGCGGCGCTGCTGGCCGGAGCCGGCACCTTTATGTTCTGCGGTGTCGATGACTATGGTCTGGCCAGCCTGGCGCGGTTGATTATCGGAGGGGCGGTTGCGGTTGCGTTTGTCGGACTGCTTAAATTGGCCGCCCATTGGTTTGCGCCCCGACAGTACGCCCTGGCCGTGGGCATGGCTTTGTTTCTCGGAGTCGTTGGAGCGATTCTGGCCGGTGTGCCCCTGCGTCTGGGTATCGATATGTTCGGCTGGCGGGCGGTTATGGCGGCGTCCGGAGGGCTGACGGTGCTGGTCGGCATCGGCATCTGGTTGTGGGTGCGGGACGATCCGAGCCAGTTGGGTTACCGAAGTTACGCTCCGGTGGTGGACCTTGCGACCCAGAGGCCGAGGCGGGGAATCCTGTCGGGTCTCGTCGAGATTTTGCGTCTGCGCAACCCCTGGCTGCTGTTTATCGTCCCGGGGGGCATTGCCGGTGCGATTACCACTTTTGCCGGACTGTGGGGCGTGCCCTATCTGGTCACCCTGTACGGGATGGAGCAGAAGTCGGCCGCGGCTTTGTGCTCATTGATGCTGGTGGCGTGGGCCTTCGGGGGGCCGGTGTTCGGCATGCTGTCCGACCGAAGCCGCCGTCGCCGCAGACCCTATTTGATCGGATCCGGGGTCGTCACCCTGGGCTGGGGCGTGCTGGTCCTGAGCCCCGGTTTGCCGCTGTCGATTTTGGTGGTGGACCTGGTCGTGATCGGCTTTTTCAGCGGTGCCATGGTAATCGGCTTCGCCTACATCAAGGAGTCGGTGGCGCCGGACCTGGCGGGCACCGCCACCGGGTTTTGTAACGCCGGAGTCATGCTGGGCGCCACCATTCTTCAGCCGGTGGTGGGTCTCATTCTCGATGCCAACTGGTCCGGCCAACTCGAGGACGGGGTTCGGGTTTACGATTCGGCGGCTTATCAGGCCGCCTTTCTGGTCATGTTGCTCTGGGTGGCGCTGGCGACGTTGCTGATGGCGCTGACGCGGGAAACGCATTGCCGCCCCGCCGTCGGGGAGGCGGTTGCAGGCGGTTCATGATCCGGCGCGAAGCGCATTCATCGGCAGCGGGTCAACCCGGAATGCCTGCGCTCAGCGTAGTTATGACCTTGATCAGATACTGTCGAAATTGTAGGACATCTCGGGGAATGCTTCCTGCAGGAAGTTGCCCTGTGCAAAGTTCACGCCCCGCCGCCACAGACCGGACAACGTCTTTGGATCTTCCACGTGGCTGATGATCACCTTGATCCCGTGGCTGGTGGCGGATTCCACTACGGCGTGGAAGACGGTGCCGCTCTCCAGGCTGTTGGCGAGCCCGGGAATCAGGTGATGATCCAACTGAATGAACTGGGGCGCCAGGCGGCTGAGCAGTTCCAGACGCTCGCGGTTGAGTCGCGTCAGGCGGATGCCTGTCTGGCAGCCACTGGCTCTCATCGACTCGGCAAACTGGATCGCTTTGGGCACATCACCCAGCACCGCCGCTTCGCTCACCTTGAGCACCAGCTGACCCGCATCCAGTTGATAGCGAGCGACCTGTTCCGCCAGCCATTTCGGAAATCCGGGGTTGCCCATAGTGGCGGCGCAAATGCTGACCATCAGCTGAGTAACATGGCCGCTTGCTTTGCGTTCATGCATCATCTTAAGCGCTTCTCCCACTACGACCCGGTCGATGCGTGGGGCAAAGCCATTCTGGTTGGCGACCTCAAAAATGGTGTCCGGGTAGATGTCTTTACCCGCAGCGTCCTGCATGCGCAGGAAGGTCTCATAGCGCTCGTGCTCGTCGTTGGCGAGGCTGACGATGGGCTGGAACAGAAGACGGTGACGGTACTTGTCCAGCGCGTCCCTCACCTGGCGCGCCATCGACTGGTCCCGCTCTTCCTCGGCTGCACGGTCGCTCACTGCGTTGTGGACGTGGATGCGGGCAAGTTTGTCTCGGGCGATGCGGGCTGCCAGATCCGCGTTCTCGACCAGCGCAAGCGGACTGCTCTGGGCATGGGTGGTCACCACCACGCCCAGGCTGACGGAGACTTTCTGAGGTTCTGAGGCCACCTGGAAGGGCTGTCGTTCAACCGCTTGCGATAGCGTCGCGGCAAAGCCCTCCAGTTCGTCGCCCTGAAGCTCACAGGCCAGCACCGCGAAGCTGGAATCGCTGTGGCGAAGCAGCTTGTCGGGCTCCCTCAGGATTCCGCCGATGCGTCGGGAAAGCTGCATCATGATTCGGTCACAGCCATACATCCCGGCCTGCTCGCGCAGTGCCCGATAGTTGTCCACCGAAATCAGCAGTACGGCAAGCGCCGAACTCCTTATGCCAACGCCCTGAATCGCGTGCTCCACATTTGCAAGAAAGCGTTGGCGATTGCCCAGGTGCTCAACCCCGGCGGTGGCGGAGGTGGCCGCCTCGTTAGCCCTGCGCACACGCGCCCGTTGCGCCCGGTTGCGGATGGTGACCAGCAGTGCCTCGAGCTCACGCTCGTCATCCAACACCATGTCGGCGCCCGAGTTCAGGGCGGCCAGTCGGGCCGCCCGGTCGGTGTCAGGCCCGACACATAGGATCGGGATTTGAGAGAGCTCGGTTTGATGCTGGCGCAACACTTTGATGGCCTGGTTGGCCTTGGGGTTGGTCATCGTGAGGTCCAGTACCACAATGTCGGGCGTTGTGTGCTGAACCGTGCTCAGCAGATACGGGGGGTGTTCCAGCGCAACGGGCTGCATCTGCGCCTGCTCCAGCGCGCTGCATATCCGCTTCATACGGCTCGCGTCCTCGCCGACCACCAGGATCCTGGGCGCGCGCTCGGATCGGCCGGTAAG
>JAHEDQ010000242.1 GCA_024641125.1 Candidatus Competibacteraceae bacterium
TGCCCCGAGCCTCCCGTTTGCTTCGCTACGCTTCCCGTTGTTGCCCCTCATTGCGATGCCATTTTTCATTTTGGCGACCTGCCCGTTATGGGCCTGATCAAGCGCGCTGAGAGCGGATTCCGGTTATCCACAGTTTGTGCACTGTTTGCGTCGGCCAAATTGCTTCCAACCACATCATATTGTGCTTGACCTGACTTTAAACTACTTCCTATAGTGATCTTATCCAGACTTTGACGAAAGCCTTGGCCAATCAGAACCGGCCAGCCCGACCTCTATCGCGTCCACTCCAACGCGACCAGGGATGGATTTCTCAATTAATTGCATACTCGCGAGGGAAAGTATTCGTGCCGTCCAAAACAAACCATCTCAAGGCCGTCGATGCCGCCGGCAACTCGGTCCGCAGCATTCCGATGCAGTCGGCTTCGGTCGACATCTGGGACAAGAAGTACCGTCTCAAATCCAGAGATGGAACGGTGGTTGATGAAACCGTTGATGCCACTTACCAACGGGTGGCCAAAGCACTGGCCGAAGTGGAGGACACCGAGGCGCTGCGGGAACAGTGGAACGAGCGATTTGTCTGGGCTCTGAAAAATGGCGCCATCCCCGCCGGACGTATTACGTCCAATGCCGGGGCCTGGGCACACAAGCCCGCCACGTCCACCATCAACTGCACCGTGTCCGGCACCATTCTGGACTCCATGAATGACATTCTGTCCAAGGTGCACGAGGCCGGTCTGACGCTGAAAGCGGGTTGCGGTATCGGCTACGATTTTTCGACCCTGAGGCCCCGAGGCGCCTATGTCTCCGGCGCGGGCGCCTACACGTCGGGCCCGCTGTCTTTTATGGATATCTACGATCGGATGTGTTTTACGGTTTCATCCGCTGGTGGACGACGGGGTGCGCAAATGGGCACTTTCGACGTAGGTCATCCGGATGTGGTCGAGTTCGTCCGCGCCAAGCGCGAGGATGGAAGGTTGAGACAGTTCAATTTGTCGTTGCTGATCACCCGGGAATTCATGGAGGCGGTAAAGAACGATCAGGATTGGAGCCTGGCCTTCCCAATTACCGCGCAGCAAAGAGACGAGGGCGAGATCGATCTCACGGATGACACCCAGGTGCTGTGGCGGGATTGGCCGACCCACCATGGTCTGGTGGTCAATCAGGAGGGTCAGGTTGCCTGCCGCATCTACAAGACGATACGGGCCCGCCGTCTGTGGGACCTGATTATGTCGTCAACCTACGACTATGCGGAGCCCGGATTCATCCTCATCGACCGCGTCAATGAGATGAACAACAACTGGTTTTGCGAGAACATCCGGGCGACCAATCCGTGTGGTGAGCAGCCGTTGCCGCCCTACGGTTCCTGCTTGCTGGGTTCGGTCAATTTGACCAAATTTGTGCTCGAGCCGTTTACCGACACGGCCCGGTTCGATTGGGAGCGCTATCGTGAGGTCGTGGCCGTGTTCACCCGCATGCTTGATAATGTTGTGGAAATCAACGGATTGCCCCTTGAACAGCAGCGTCACGAGATCTTCAGCAAACGACGCCATGGCATGGGGTACCTGGGGCTGGGGTCCACGCTGACCATGCTGGGTATGAAGTACGGGGCCGGGGAATCCCTGGTCTTTACCGAACAGGTTTCCCGGGAAATGGCTTTGCAGGGCTGGCAGACCGCTCTGGACCTGGCCCGTGAGAAAGGCCCTGCACCCATCATGAGCGAAACCTTCGAGGTGACCGGTGAGATGCTGCGTCGGCGCCCGGAAATGATCCGGGACGGATATAAGACTGGAGATCAGGTGTCCGGGCGCGTACTCCATGCGCGCTACAGTCGCTATATGCAGCAGGTGGCTGAGGTGGCGCCGCAACTGGTCGATGAGCTGGCCGAAGTGGGAGCCCGCTTTACCCATCACACCTCGATCGCACCCACCGGAACCATATCACTGTCCCTGGCGAACAACGCCAGCAATGGCATCGAGCCCAGTTTCGCGCATCACTACTCGCGCAACGTGATTCGGGAAGGTCGCAAGACTAAGGAGAAGATCGATGTCTACTCCTTTGAGTTGCTGGCCTACCGGGAGTTGGTGAACGCCGAGGCGGTGCCTTATGCAGACAATCCTGAACAGCAACTGCCGGACTACTTCATCACCGCCGAGGACATTACGCCCAAGGCGCATGTGGATATCCAGGCGGCGGCCCAGAAATGGATTGATTCATCCATTTCCAAAACCGCGAATGTGCCGACCGATTATCCCTACGAGGAGTTCAAGGATATCTATCGCTATGCCTATGAGCAGGGTCTGAAGGGCTGCACGACTTTCCGGTTCAATCCGGAAGCGTTCCAAGGCGTGCTGGTGAAGGAACAGGACCTGGAGAAGACCGTCTATAATTTTACCCTGGAGGATGGGACTGTGATCCGGGCCAAGGGTAACGATGAGATCGAGTACGACGGCGAGATCCACTCCGCCGCCAATCTCTATGATGCGCTCAAGGAAGGCTACTACGGTAAGTTCTGACCCAGCGTCGCATCATGGCCACTACGCTGTCAGATTGCTGACCCGGACTTCAGACTATAGCGCGGCGGTATAGCCGCCCGCGGAGACGCTACAATGAGCATCAAGATTGACCAGAAAATCGTCGGATACACGGTGGCTTCCGCCAGCGATGACAAGTCCGCCGACGAGCCGCTGGAAGCCTGTGCCGACGTCATCCAGATGCATGAGAAGGTCGAGCGACCGGGCATGCTTCAGGGCTCCACCTACAAGATAAAGACGCCGGCCTCGGAGCACGCGTTATACATCACCATCAACGACATCGTGCTCAATCCGGGTACCGAGCACGAATTGCGACGCCCGTTCGAGGTGTTTATCAATTCCAAGAACATGGACCACTTCCAGTGGATTGTCGCACTGACCCGGATTGTTTCCGCGGTGTTCCGCAAGGGTGGCGACGTGACCTTTCTGGTGGAAGAACTCCATTCGGTGTTCGATCCACGGGGTGGGTATTTCAAGAAAGGCGGCAAGTACATGCCCTCGCTGGTGGCCGAGATAGGAGATGTGATCGAGGAGCACCTGGTTCGCATCGGCCTGCTCAAGCCCAAGGGCTTGGATGAGCATCAGCGCAAGCTCATCGCAGAAAAGCGTGCTGAGTTCGAGGAATTCCAGAAGGCGGCCGGTGAGGTGGCCGAGGAAGGCCATTTCCCGGAAAGTGCCGATTTGTGCGCCAAATGTTCCACCAAGGCGGTAATACAGATGGACGGTTGCATGGTCTGTCTGAACTGCGGCGACTCAAAGTGCGGTTGAGGCTGGGCAGGTCAAAACATTGTGTCCAGGTATGCGATTCCTTAAGGAGCCTCAACTTTATTTTGGACGAAGCAGATTGGAGCGTGAAGCTGTTCATTTCAGTAACAAGATGCAGGGTCACGAATAGATCAGAGGCTCCTTAGCCCCGGCACTTCTCAGGACCGCTCCACCAGAGATGCGACATTTCGCCATAGTCTTTCAGCCAGACGCGGTTGTCATGACTCCGGTCCAGCTTGGACACTGTTAGAGCTGCCACACAACGGCCGTTTTGCGGCGTCGTGCCGGCGGGGCAAAGTCTCCCTGCTTCATCAAGCCCCGCCGGCACTTCGCTTCAACCGGCGTTCACGTCGCGAATGGCCTGGACGCCGCTAGCCGTGGGTCTTCAGTAGCTCCAGCGGGCGCGGACGGGCGATACCGTAGCCTTGGGCATAGTCGATACCAATCTCGTCCAACACCTGAAGAATCGCGTCGTTTTCCACATACTCGGCGATGGTTTTCTTGCCCATGACATGGCCGATGTCATTGATGGATTTTACCAACGCCCGGTCTATGGGATCGACCAGAATATCCTTGATGAACGATCCGTCGATCTTCAGATAGTCGACCGGCAGGTTTTTCAGGTAGCCGAACGACGACAGGCCGCTGCCGAAATCGTCCAACGCAAAGCGAAAACCGATGTCTTTCAACGATTGAATGAGGCGGGTGGCGTTGGTCAGCTTGGAGATGGCGGCTGTTTCGGTAATCTCGAAGCAGACCCATTCCGGGTCCACCTCGGTGACCTCCAGCAATCCCAGGACGAAGTCGAGGAAGGTGTCGTCCGAGACCGTGGGTCCGCTGAGGTTCAGCTCGATGGTAATGGGTGCGCTTGACCCGAGCCGGGTCGCCAGCCACTCGAACGCGGTTCGTACCACCCAGCGGTCGATGTTCTGGATCATGTTGTAGCGCTCGGCAGCGGGCAAAAAGGCACCCGGCGGCGCCAGATTGCCGGCTTCATCCACCATTCGCAGCAACAGCTCATAGTGGCGGCTGTCATCGCTATAGCCGCTGCTGGCGGTGGCCACGATGGGTTGATAGAACAGTCGGAAGCGGTTCTCCTCCAGTGCCCGGCTGATCCGCGTAACCCAGTGCATTTCGCCGTGGCGCTGCTGCAGTTCGGTATCATCGGGGTGATAGACCTTGACCCGATTGCGCCCGCTCTCCTTTGCCATGTAACACGCGGTGTCGGCGGCACTGAGCACGTAGGCTTTGTCGTCGCCGGCGTTGATCATGACCACGCCGATACTGATGCCCAGGGTGAACGTCTTGTCTTCCCATGCGAAGCGAAAATCCTGCACGCTTTGGCGCAACTGGTTGGCGATGCGAAGCGCCTGGTCCAGGGGACAGCTTTCCAGCAGGATGCCGAACTCATCCCCTCCAAGCCGTGCCAGGGCGTCGGCATGACGAACGTTGGATCGAAGCAGATTGGACAGCTGGCGCAGCAGCTCGTCGCCGGCCACGTGTCCGCAGGTGTCGTTGACCACCTTGAACTGATCCAGATCCAGATAGCACAGAGCGTGTTCGGCTACTTCGTCCGCCTTGGGTGCTTCGGCCAGGACCTGTTCCAGACGGTGTTCGAACTCGAGTCGGTTGATGAGTCCGGTTAGGGCGTCATGCTTGGCCTGGTACTCCAGCTGGTGGGCCATGCGACGCGCCTCGGTCACGTCCCGGAAAACGACGATCGCACCGATCACTCGACCGTTGCGGTCGCGAATTGGGGACGCATTCTGCTCCACGAAGATCTCCCGCTGATCGCGTCGGACCAGCAGCGCTTCGTGTTCCGCAGCCTGCAGTTCCTCCTGGAGACGCTCCACCGGCCGCTCAGCGGTGGCCTGATCCATGCTCTCGTTGGCCAGGCGGAACACCGAAAACAGCGGCTTGCCGATTGCCTCCCGGTTCTTCCATCCGAGAACGCTTTCAGCCACCGGGTTCAGATAGCGCACTCGACCGAGCGCGTCCGCGGTGACCACGCCGTCGCCGATGGACTCCAAGGTGACCTGGGCGTGTTCGCGTTCGCGGAACAAGGCCTCTTCGGCGTGCTTTCGCTCGCTGACATCGCTGAATGTGAGCAGCGCACCGAGTACCTGTCCGTGTTCCAATAGCGGTTGAATCAGGCACTCAACCGGAATTTTGGTGCCGTCGGCGCGCCTCAGCGGGGTCTCCCGGATGCGCTGCATATCCCCCGTTTCCAGAGCCAACAGCAGCGCATTCCGATCCGATCGGACGCCGCCTGCGCCGCTTTCGGGCGGAACGAAAAGCCCGGCCAAGTCCAGCCCTACCAGTTGTGCCTGATCGCTGAACCCCAGGGTATGCACGCAGGCTGCGTTGCAGAATGTGCAACGGCCTCTTACGTCCACTTCCAGCACCGCCTCGGACAGCGCATCCAAGAGCGTACGGCTGCGGTTGGATTCCCGTTCCAGCCGCAGCCGCATCTGGGCCAGGCGATTCTCAGTCTCGTTGAGTTGGAGTTCCAGCCCGCTCTGATCCGATCGCTCGTCCAGCAATTGTTCGGACAACCAATCCAGCTGTCGGTCCGCCCCGCCCCGAGGAACGGATTCCCCGTCGATGGCCGTCCTTTGCAACGACATTTGCTTAATGATTGCACGCAAGCGCCGACCCAGGCTGGCCACGGCCAATCTCCGACCCGCCCACAGCGCGACCAGGGCTACCGAGATCACCACGACAACGCTCAGGGCCAACGGGAGTTGAGAGGGCATAGGGGGCGCCTGATGCGAACCAGGCCGTGATTATCGGGCCAGGCGTGGCCGGCCACAAGCACCGCGGCGGTTGACATCGGCTGCTGCCGGTCCGAGTCTCCGGGCTCCACGGATCAGTTCTTCGGCGGAGGCGGATCAGGCGGATGCGGAATTTTGGGCCAAGACAGGTAGATCCAAGGTGGGGCTGGAGCTGGTTTGCGGAGGCACTGACGCTGATTGCGGTTCGCCCGCTCGTGTTCCTGCAGTCGGCACTGTTGGCGCCGTTGTTCACCGTGGCCCTGTTGCTCTTACCCGTCTGGGACAGTGCCATTGTGGGACCCTGGCTGGGTCTCACGGCAACTGCGGTGTGTTATGGCCTGCCCTGTTCGCTTTCCGTGGTTTTGTCCTGTGCCCTGGCGCG
>JAHEDQ010000243.1 GCA_024641125.1 Candidatus Competibacteraceae bacterium
CAGCACGCCCTCTTTGTAGCCCAGACCGGAGTCCTTGATGCCGCCGAAGGGCGACATCTCGATGCGGTAGCCCGGCACTTCCCAAACGTTCACGGTGCCGGTCTTGATCTCATTGATAAACCGAATAATGTAATCCCAGCGATTGGTGCAGACGCCGGTGGACAAGCCGAATCGCGTGCCGTTGTCCACCTGCAGCGCGTGATCGATGTCCCGCACCCGGATCACGGGAATCGGCGGCCCGAAGGTCTCCTCCCTGACCAGATCGCAATCCACCGGTACCCGATCCAGCACCGTGGGCGAGTACAGCGCGCCCTGCCGGTCGTTGCCGTACAGCAGTTCCGCCCCCCGGGCGACGGCATCGTTCACCCGCGACTGGAATAGACTCGCGGCCTCGGCGTTGACCACCGTACCCACGTCGGTTTCAGGGTCCATTGGATCGCCGTACCGTAGCTTGGACGCCCGCTCCACCACCATCGGCAGGAACGCATCCGCCACCGAATCGACACACAGCACCCGTTTGACCGCAGTGCAGCGCTGGCCCGAATTCTTGGTCGCCCCGGCCACCGCCAGCTCAGCGGCTTTTTCCAGATCGGCATCCTCCATCACGATCAGCGAGGAATTGCCGCCAAGCTCCAGCACCGTTCGCCGGTATCCCGCGGTTTCGGCGATGTGCTTGCCCACCGGCACGCCACCGGTGAAAGTGATCAGGTCGATGTGCTCGTTGGTGATCATCTCGCTGCCGATGTCCTCCGGCAGCCCGGTGATGACGGACAGCATCTCCGGCGGCAAGCCGGCCTCATACAGCACGTCCGCCAGTGCCAGGGCGGTCAACGGGGTCAATTCGGTGGGTTTGACCACCATGCAGTTGTTGGTGGCCACCGCCGGCGCGATCTTGTGCGCCACCATGTTCAGGGGGTGGTTGAACGGAGTGATGGCCGATATGGCGTTCAGCGGCTCCCGCTGGGTAAAGATTTTGCGCTGCTTTCCGTGGGGCGTCAGATCGCAGGAAAACACCTCCCCGTCGTCCAGAATGCAGAGCTGGCCAGCGAGACTGAATACGTCGAAGGCGCGCCCCACCTCGTACAGGGAATCTTTTTTACAGATGCCCAGCTCGGCGGTGATCAGATCCGAGATGGCCTCCCGTCGCTGGGTAAGAATGTCGGCGGTGCGCAGCAGGATCTGCTGGCGCTGATAACGGGTCAGCGCGGGTTGGTAGGCCGCGGCGATTTCGAAGGCGCGGCGCACGTCCGCCGCCCGACCGCGGGGTACGGTACCCGCCACTTCCTCGGTATACGGATTGAACACCTCGATCCGTTCCTCCCGGTCCACCCGTTCGCCGGCAATGCGCAGGGTTTCGTGCAACACCGATTTTGGGCTTGCTTCGGCCATGGCCATGAATCTGCCTCCGGACGGATTAATGGGTTTGATTGAGGGCGACGCTGAATATGTCAAAGTTACGCAGGGGCGCAGCGCCGCTTGGTTCCGGCGTGGGTCGATTGAGAATGAACGGCACCCGCTGTTCGGATAAGCCGCCATGGGAGCGCAACGGAACGTCCAGCCCGGAAAGATCGTGCCGCTCCGGACTGCTGCCCAGAGTGTGGTCATGGACCGACACCACTACGATGTCGCCGACCCGATCGACGGGCAACTCGAAGCGTGCGCAGGCCTGCTCCCGGCTGAGAACGCATTCAACACCGGGCAACGACTGCAGACGCTCGATCACTTGTTCCACATCGGCGTCCCCCGGCAGATAGACCGTAGCGTAGCCGCCCAAAGCGCCATGGTGCACCACATAGGGGTCGGTAATGGGCAGTATCACCCGGGCCTTGCCCGCCCCCAGCCACTCGTCCAGCAAGGGCTGCAGGTAGATCACGTTGGGACTACCCGAGGCGTTGTGCTTGGCCTTCATTCCATGGTCTGCGGTCAGCGCCAGGGTCGCACCAAGGGCATCAAGCTGCGACCAGTAACGATCCATCATGGCGTAGAACGCGTTGGCCTCGGGCGTACCCGGCGCGTGTTTGTGCTGGATGTAGTCGGTGGTGGAGAGATAGGTCAAGTCCGGGTGTACCCGCTCCATCAGCTTGACCCCGGCAGCAAATACGAACTCGGACAGGTCCGCGCTGTAGACCGACGGCACCGGCATCCCCACCATGTCGAGCACATCGTCGATGCCGTTCTCTTCCAGCGTGACCTGATCGGCTTGCTCCGCCGAAAAGCAAATGGCGCCATGGTCGCCGAAGCGAAGGCCATGGCCCAGCAGACGTCGCAGCTTGTCCTTGGCGGTAATCACGGCGACCCGGGCACCGGCCCGTTGAAAGGCCTCGAACAGCGTGCCGGTGCGCAACAACGCCGGGTCGTTCATCATGACCTCGGAGCGCGTCTCGGGGTCATAGAAATAGTTGCCGCAGATCCCGTGCGACGAGGGCGGCTGCCCGGTCACGATGGACAGATTGTTGGGGTTGGTGAAGCTCGGTATCACGCACTCCGCGGTGCGAAAGGTCCCGCTTTCCACCGCCCGGCTCAAAAATGGCATGCAGCCCGCGGCCATGGCGCGGTCGATATATCCGCCACCGTCGCTGCCCTCGTAGCCCGGCTCGCTGCCGTCTATACACACCACCACCACCGGCCGATGGGGCCAGGCATAGCGTCGGCCGTTGACCTCAACCGTGGTTTGCGGATCACTCACGCATCGTCTCCCAATGTTTGCCGATTGGTCGTCGCCGCGCCGGTTGCCCAATCGCCGTTACGCAGCGCCTGCGCGGCATGATTCGCTGGATCATGGCAGGCAGCGAGGACAACAGGCAACATGGAAATGCTGGGACATGCTCCAAGTTATTCTTATACTGCGGGCCACCGGAATGGCCGTAAGCATTTGTTCCCGATGACTTTGCAGGTCAGAATTCCTTGCACGAGCCCAACACTTGGACTGATCCTATGAGCCGCAAACTGCCGCCGCTAAACGGCCTCAAGGCGTTTGAGGCGGCCGCACGCCATCGCAGTTTCACCGGCGCGGCCCGGGAACTGCACGTCACCCAAGCGGCGGTCAGCCAACAAGTCAAGCTGCTGGAGCATCATCTTGGCCTGGGGCTGTTTCGCCGCAGCCCCCGCGGCCTGACACTCACCGAGGCCGGTCAAACGCTGTTGCCAAAACTCACGACCGCCTTCGACCTGATGCAGGCCGCAGCCCGCGACGTCTACGATCGGGAACGTCAGGGCGTCCTCACCGTGCGTGTCCCCTCCTCGTTATCCATACTGTGGCTGGCGCCCAGGATCGATCGCTTTCACGCGCTTTATCCCAACATCGACCTGCGTCTGACCGCCCTGGGGCAGGCCGCCGATTTCTCGCGCGACGACATCGATCTGGAGATTCGCTACGGCTTCGGAGACTGGACCGGCCTGGATGCGGTCCTGCTGTTGAACGAGCATGTCTTTCCTGTTTGCAGTCCAACGATTCTCCCAACCGACCCGCCGCTGCGAAGCCTGGCGGAATTGGGCAACACCTCCCTGATACACGTAACGGGTTACCCGCACTACGCCGAAGACTGGCCACTTTGGCTCGAGCAGGCCGGGCTGGACGAACTGCCTCAGCCCCGGGGCTACGCATTCGATCAATCGGCCATGGCGCTCCAGGCAGCGGCACAGGGCGCGGGTGTCGCCCTGGGTCGTTCTCCATTGGTGGAAGGTGACTTGATTTCCGGCCGGCTGGTGGCACCTTTCGAGTACCGACTGCCGGGACGCGGGGCCTACTGGATTGTGTATCCCACCACCAATCGCGCGCGACCGAGGGTGGTGGCGTTCCGCGATTGGCTGCTGGCCGAGGCGTCCGCAAGCACGCTGACCTAGTACTCCGTCCACCTGATAATGATGGATGCAGCGAGTTGGGAAGCGCTTGGCCGCTAGGAACGTCTCGAAGGCAATGGCCGTCGCCCTTGCCCAGAGGCGCAACACCGCGGACGGGCGCTTCCCGGCTCGCCCGAAGGGAGGGACTCAGATGATCCAATCCGGCGTTGCCGTCCTTGACAAGGGCGATGGCCATTGCCTGTGGACTGCGCCTTGGCTTGAATCATCTGAATCGCTCTGCATCCGTCATTATCAGGTGGACGGAGTACTAGTGGGTCACGCGACCGCTCTCCAGCAGGCGGTTTCGTGGACTATCCTGACGGAGTGGACTGACCAGTATCCGTTCCGGGGGCAGACGGCATTCCCGGTTTAGCAGCGAACGACCAGTGGAGAGAGCGATGCTCAGCTATCGATACGGCGGCAAACGGGGGAAAAAGCGCAAACTCAAACAGTCACGGGACATCCTGGCGGTGCGTTCGGCGCGGAGGGTGCCTCTCGCGCGGCTGCCCTTATCGGCCGATGCAAGCCGATTGATACAGAGCCTTGAGCCGATTGCCGCATTCCCGGCCGCCGGGGTGGAGGTCCTCAGATGTGGGCCAGGGATGGATCGAAACAAGGCACGGACCAGACTGAGCAGTGAGGATGCCCTGCGCTTTGCCGGACGGGTGCTGATCGATCCCAAGTCGGCGAAACCGGTGCTCTACACGGAAAATCTGTTCGTGAAATTTGCCGACACCGTCTCCACCACGGACCTGAAACGGATCTTGCGAAAACACAAGCTGACCGTAAAACGTCCACTGACCTACGCCAGCAACGCGTTTTTCGTTGGAGCCCGCAGCGGCATCGGGCAGACCGTATTCGAACTCGCCATGACCGTGCTCGAGTCCCCCGAGGTCCAACTCTGCCATCCCGAGCTGGTGCGCGAGGCCAGCTTTCGGGGTGCATTCCCGGGCCAGTGGCACCTGAAGGCCATGCGTATCGACAATCAAAGCATCAACCAGCATGCCGCGGTGGAGGCAGCCTGGGCCACAAGCCGGGGTGACGGAATCCGGATCGCGGTGATCGACGATGGAATGGACGTGCAGCATGAGGAGTTCCGCAGCAGCGACAAAATCGTGGCGCCGCGGGACGTGACCCGGGGAACGGATGATCCGAGCCCGGGATCGTTCGACAACCATGGAACGGCCTGCGCAGGCGTGGCCTGCGCGGACGGGTTCCATGGCGCCAGCGGGGTGGCCCCCGGCGCACAACTGATGCCGATACGCCTCCAGTCCGGCTTGGGCTCACAGGCAGAGGCCGACGCATTCATTTGGGCCGCCCAGAACGGAGCCGATGTGATCTCCTGCAGTTGGGGACCGGTTGACGGCAAGTGGTGGGACCCGGACGATCCGGCCCACCAGCAGCGGGTTGCACTGCCCGACTCGACCCGGCTGGCCATCGATTGGGCGATTGAGAACGGACGCAACGGGCTCGGATGCGTCATCACCTGGGCCGCCGGGAATGGCAACGAAAGTGCCGACAACGATGGCTATGCCAGCTACGACAAGGTTATCGCGGTGGCGGCCAGCAACGACCGGGGCACCCGCAGCGGCTACAGCGATTTCGGTCAGGCCGTTTGGTGCGCATTTCCGAGTAACGACGTGGCGGATGCCCGGACACCGGGAATCTGGACAACGGACCGGACCGGCGCCGACGGCTACAACACCGGCAGCGCCGACGCCGGCGACCCGGCCGGCCACTACACCAACAGCTTCGGCGGCACCTCCAGCGCCTGTCCCGGGGCGGCGGGCGTGGCGGCCCTGGTACTGGCCCGCAATCCGGCTCTGCGCTGGGATCAGGTCAAGGACATACTGAAGCGATGCGCCGACAAGATCGATCCCGACGACGGGCAATACGATGAAACCGGGCACAGTCCGCTCTATGGCTATGGCCGGCTCAACGCCAAACGGGCCGTGAGTCTGGCCCAACCCGCGACCGCCCGCTATACGGCCGTGCATACAGCCATACAGACGCTACCGATCCGGGATTTCGGTCAGACCAGCCTGTCCATCGTCGTGGGCGAGACCCGCATCCCCAGGGCGGTGCGAATTGCGGTGGACATAGAACACAGCTACGTGAGTGACCTGGTCGTGCGCATTGTGCCGCCGCCGGAATCGGGGGCCGGTCCGGTCCTGTTGCACGACCGGACCGGACAGGGAACCGGCAACATCAAAACCACTTACGACGATGTCAACGCACCTGCCTTGGCGGAGCTGACGGCCCACCCCATGGACGGCCAGTGGACGCTGGAGGTGGACGACCGCGCCCGGGAGGACGACGGTTTGCTACGGCAGTTCTCCGTGATGCTCGACTACTAGTAAGATTCGGATCTGATTAGAATTTCTCCGGCACGCGGCGCATAGAAAGATCGGGCTCAACGTACCCCTTGGCCGGTTGCCGGCGCGGCAACTTGACATCCCGAACCTCCAGCGGTGTATACGGCACCTGAGACAGCAAGTGGGAAATGATGTTGAGCCGACCGCGCTTCTTGTCGTCGGTATTTGCGACAAACCAGGGAGCCCAGGCCGTATCGGTATTCTCGAACATGGCGTCGCGGGCACGCGCAT
>JAHEDQ010000244.1 GCA_024641125.1 Candidatus Competibacteraceae bacterium
CGGGACAGCACACTAGGGAACCTATGATTTATTCCGGGCAAAGCAGATTGGCGGGTGAAATGTGCAGCTTCAAGGCGCAGATCGCGGGTAATAGTCGTTCTATTGCCAGGATTTGCAACGCTGAAGCTGTTCAGTTCAGTCCCAAGAAATCCGTTCACGCATAGATCATAAGGCTTGCTGAGGTTTATCTACCTGCCTGCGCGGCCAGTCCAAACCTTTTGATGTGCGAGAACGCGATGAGTCCGGTTAAGTTGGCGGATATTGAATTCATAGGCAAGGGGCTGGTTCGGCCGGAATGCATCCTGGCCACCGCAAATGGCCGCATTTATACGGCGGACTGGCGTGGCGGCGTGGCGGTGATCGAGCCGGACGGGCGGCAGTGGCTATTGCGCGATGACAACGCGGCGTTCGAGCTAAAACCCAACGGGATTTGCCTGCAACCGGACGGTTCCTTCCTGATCGCACATCTGGGTGATGCCGAGGGCGGTGTGTTTCGTCTCGATCAGGCCGGAAAGCTCACGCCCTTTCTGACCGAAATCGAGGGCGAGAGCCTGCCGCCGACCAACTACGTTCACCGAGACGTCCTGGGTCGGATCTGGATTACGGTCAGCACCCGTCTGATGCCCCGGGCACGGGCTTACCGGCGGGACGTGGCCGACGGATTTGTCGTCCTGGTGGACGAACGGGGGGCGCGCATCGTGGCTGACGGTCTGGGGTATACCAACGAATGCCTGGTGGATCCTTCGGGCCGCCGCCTGCTGGTGAACGAAACCTTTTCCCGCCGATTGACCGCCTTTGCTATCGACACGGATGGTGTTCTCAGCAACCGCTCGACCGCGGCCGAGTTCGGCCCCGGCACTTTTCCCGACGGGCTGACATTCGATCAACAGAACGGCATCTGGGTCACCAGCATCGTCAGCAACCGGGTGATTCACGTTGCGGCGGACGGCACTCAGACACACATTCTGGAGGATGTGGATCCAAACCATCTGGACTGGGTGGAGGCGGCGTTCCAGGGCGGTACCATGGGTCGTCCACATCTGGACAACGTGAACAGCGCCCGGTTGCCCATGATCTCCAGCCTGGCGTTCGCCGGGGCCGATCTTCGCACCGCACTGTTGGGTTGTCTGCTGGGCGATGCGGTGGCTCGATTTCGAGCGCCGGTGTCGGGGCATCCACCGTCTCACTGGGATTTCCCGGGACCGCGGAGGGCGGCTTGATGAATGCACCGCTGCGGGTCGCCGCCGTCGGAACCGGCTATTTCAGCCAATTCCACTACAATGCCTGGGCCCGCATGCACGATGCCGGTCTGGTGGAGCTGGTGGCCCTGTGCAACCGGGGTCGCGAAGCCGGCGAAACCATGGCCGCCCGCCATGGAATTCCCCGGGTGTTCCAGGACCTTGGGCAGATGCTGGATCACACCCAGGTCGATCTGGTGGACGTGATTACCCCACCGGTGACCCACGTGGCCAGCGTGCGGGCCGCGCTGGAACGTAACTGCGCGGTGATTTGCCAGAAGCCCTTTACCCCTTCGCTGGTCGAGGCCGAAGCGCTGGTGGAGGAGATCGAGTCCTGCCGGGGGCGGGTCTATGTGCACGAAAATTTCCGCTTCCAGCCCTGGTATCCGAAGATCAAATCCATGCTGGACGCCGGCGCCGTAGGCCAGCCCTATCAGGTCTCGTTCTGGCTGCGGCCCGGCGACGGGCAGGGGCCTGACGCCTACCTTCAGCGCCAGCCCTATTTCCAGCAAATGCCCCGTTTTCTGGTGCATGAAACCGCCATCCATCTGGTGGATACCTTCCGCTACCTGTTCGGTGAAATGCGTGCGGTGTATGCCCAGTTATCCCGCCTCAACCCGGTTATTGCCGGTGAGGATGCGGGCTTGATTCTGTTCGAATTCGATCATGGCGTGCGCGGTGTATTCGACGGCAATCGTCTGGTTGACCACGTGGCGGACAATCCACGATTGACCATGGGAGAGTTGCGCATCGAAGGATCCGCCGGAACCCTCACCCTCGACGGCAACGCCAATATCGCGTTTCGTGGCCATGGATCGCAATCCAGCGTTGCGGTGCCATTTGACTGGCAAAACAATGATTTTGGCGGCGATTGCGTCTATCTCACCAGTCTCCACATCGTGCGCCACCTGATTGACGGCAGCCCGGCCATGAACAGCGCCCGGGCCTACCTGACCAATCTGCGCATCGAGGAGGCTGTCTATCATTCGGCTGAGCAAGGTTGTCGGATCGATCTGACCGACCGGGTCAGCGTGGCGGCCTTGGGAGAAAACGGATCATGAGCGTGGAAGCCAAGGGCAAAACGGGTCGCGGCCGGGAGTCCTATTCCGATCGGGCCTATCGCGAACTGAAACGCAGAATCCTCGATGGCCAGATGACTGTGGGCGAGCAGCACATGGAGCAGGAAGTGGCAGCCATGCTGGGCATGAGCCGGACACCCACCCGCGAGGCTTTGATCCGATTGGCAAACGAGGGCTTGGTGGAGGTTCGGCCGCGTCACGGTATGCAGGTGAAGCCCGTCTCGGTGGAAGACATGCGTGAGATCTACGAAATTCTCACCGCGCTGGAATCCGCGGCCGCCGGTCTCGCTGCCGAACAAAGACTGACCGAGCAACAGATCGGTGCCCTGCGCGAGGCGGTCAGCGACATGGACGTGGCCCTGGCATCGGGCGATCTGGAGGCCTGGGCCCGGGCCGACGAGCGTTTTCACCGTCTGTTGCTGGCCTACAGCGGCAACGTCCGCCTTGAGGGTCTGGTGGGCACATTTATCGACCAGGCGCATCGGGTGCGTATGCTGACCCTGCGATTGCGTCCTAAGCCCGAGGCGTCAAACGACGACCACCGGGCGGTGGTGGAAGCCATCGCCAAGGGCGATGCCGATACAGCCAGACGCGTGCACTGGGCCCATCGCGAGCGCAGCGGGCGGATGCTGGTTGCGTTGCTGGAGACCCATCGGCTGACCCGCTTGTGAGGGTCCCAGGATTCGCGAGCGGCTAATCGCACTTGAGTCGAATGCGGGAGGTTGGATCGGGATCGGACGGGGTGTGGATGCTCTGCCGTACTGTCCCGTGCTCCACGTCCACCACGCAGACCAGGTCGCCCAACATCGCCTGTCTCCTCGCCTTTACAAGGAAGTAAGGCCGTGCCCAAGATTTTTGCTGATAGACAGGATTAGCGGCGCTGACAGCGGCCTGAATTGAGGATTCTATGAAAAAACCCGAAATCGTGCTGGTCGCACCCATGATGCCGACGGTTATGACCGTCCTGGAACAGCGTTACACCCTGCACCGCTTGTACGAAGCTGCCGACAAGGCGGGTTTTCTGACCGAGATCGGTGGATCGGTGCGGGGGATCGTCACCAACGGACACGCCGGGGCCGGCGCCGACTTGATGGATGCGTTGCCCAAACTGGAAATCATCGCCTCCTATGGCGTTGGCTATGATGCCGTGGACGTGCCCCACGCCGTGGCCCGGGGTGTGGTGGTGACCAACACCCCGGAGGTGCTGAACGACGATGTGGTCAACCTGGCGGTCGGGCTCCTGCTGGCGGCGTCCCGTGAAATGGTGCGCGCGGATCCCCATGTGCGCGCGGGACACTGGCCAGAGGCGGACATGCCCGTGGCCCGGTCCATCCGCGGCAAACCGGTGGGCATGCTCGGTCTGGGACATATCGGCAAGGATATCGCCACCAAGCTGCAGGCGTTTGGCTGTGATCTCGCTTACCATGGTCGCCACGAGCAGACCGATCAGCCCTACCGGTACTACCCGGATCTGATCGCCATGGCGGGGGACTGTGAGTATCTGATTGTGATTTGCCCGGCGACCCCGGAAACCCGGGGTATGGTCAATCGTGCGGTCATGGATGCGCTGGGTCCTCAGGGCACCTTGATCAACGTAGCCCGGGGTTCGATTGTCGATGAGTCTGAGTTGGTGCAGGCGCTGAGCGACGGACGCCTGGGCGGGGCGGCGCTGGACGTTTTTGCCGACGAGCCCAGGGTGCCGGCAGCGCTGCTCTCCATGGAGAACGTCATCCTTCAGCCGCACATCGGCAGCGCCACCGTGGAGACACGGCAGGCCATGGGCGATCTGGTGCTGCGGAATCTGACCCTGCATTTTGCCGAGGAACCGGTGGCCACTTCGGTTTCGGCGTAAACTGCGCATCGGGCAGGTCCGTCCGACTGCACAGCGGGAGCGCATGGGTTTGGTATGAAATTGCTACGATTCGGCGATATGGGTTCTGAAAAACCGGGCCTTATGGATGCGGCGGGATGTATTCGCGATTTGTCCGGGGTGATGCCGGACATTGCCGGTGAAAGTCTGTCCGCTGACAGTCTGGCGCAGCTCGAGAACCTGGATACCAACGCGCTGCCCCGGGTGGACGCCACCACCCGACTGGGACCCTGTGTCGGGCGGGTTGGCAAGCTGGTCTGCATCGGTCTCAACTACTCGGATCACGCGGCGGAAACCGGCATGGCCGTGCCCGATGAACCGACCCTTTTCATGAAGGCGACCAGCTCAATCTGCGGCCCCGACGACCCCATTGTGTTGCCCCCGGGCGCCGAAAAGACCGACTGGGAGGCGGAACTGGCCTTTGTCATCGGTCGCGAGGCGCGCCGGGTGGATTCGGAAGACTGGCGGGACTTTGTGGCGGGCTATTGTGTCTGCAACGACGTCTCCGAGCGGGCCATGCAGTTGGAGGGCACCGGCCAGTGGGTCAAGGGCAAGAGCGCGGACAGCTTCGGACCGCTGGGACCGTGGTTGGTGACGGTGGATGAGATTCCCGACCCGAACGCGCTGGATATATGGTGCGAGGTGGACACCCGGCGTTATCAGGACGGCAACACGCGCACTATGATTTTTGGGATTCCCCATCTGCTGAGCTATGTCAGCCGCTTCATGAGCCTCCAGCCGGGCGATGTCGTGTCCACCGGGACGCCGCCCGGTGTCGGGCTGGGGCAGAAGCCACCGGTCTATCTCAAGGCCGGGCAGACCGTGCGCCTGGGTGTGGCCGGTCTCGGGGTGCAGACCCATCGCGTTGTTGCGGCGGACGCACTCTGAACAGGGAGCCAACATGCGGGTACTGGTGACAGGTGGAACCGGCTTTATCGGCCGGCGATTGGTCAAGGCGCTGTTGCAGCGGGGCCGTCTGCCGGATGCCCTGGGGCGTGAGCAGGAGATCACCCAACTGTGTGTGTCGGATGTGGCTGAGCCGCCCGCGCCCCTGCCCGCGGACCCGCGCATCGAGACCGCTTACGGGGACTTCAGCCTGGAAGGCGCCGCCGCCGATCTTGTGACCGAAGACACCGGTGCGGTGTTTCACCTGGCGGCCATCGTCAGCGGCCAGGCAGAGCAGGAATTCGATCTGGGCATGCGCATCAACCTGGACGGCACACGGCGTCTGCTGGAGGCCTGCCGGGCCCTGCCCAGCCCGGCGCGTTTGGTGTTTTCCAGTTCGGTGGCGGCCTATGGCGGAGACATGCCGGATGTGATCGAAGACGCGACGCCTGCGACGCCGCAAACGTCATACGGCTCGCAGAAGGTCGGCAGCGAGTATTTGATCAGCGACTATTCCCGCAAGGGGTTTGTCGACGGGCGCTCGCTGCGTCTGCCCACCATCGTCGTACGTGCCGGCAAACCCAATGCGGCGGCATCCTCCTTTGCCAGCGGCATCATCCGCGAACCCTTGCAGGGCGAGGAGGCGATTTGCCCGGTCAGGGCCGAGACCGGCGTCTGGGTACTGTCTCCCCGGGCGGTGGTCGACTGTTTCCTCCATGCGGCCACACTACCGGCTGAGGCCTGGGGCATGAACCGCACCGTGGCGTTGCCGGGGATGACCGTCACGGTGGGTGACATGGTGGCGGCGCTGGCTGAGGTGGGTGGGGCGCAGGTGGCGAGCCGGGTGCGGTTTGAACCGGACCCGTTTATCGAGCGCATTGTCTACGGCTGGCCGAGCCGTTTCTCCGTACACCGCGCCGCCGGTATGGGCTTCAAGGCCGATGACGGTTTCAAGGGCATCATCGAGGCGTTCATTCAGGACGATCTGGGCGGGCATGTCGCCGCGTAAATGGACCCATCGCGCGGCGCCTGCCGGCCGCGCACCAAGGAGTCCCTGATCTACTCATGAACCTGCGTCCTGGCTCTCTAATACACAGCTTGGTGGTCGCAAAGTTTGGCGATAGAACCACCGTTACCCGGGATGTGCACCCTGAATCTGTGCATTTCACCCTCCGATCCGCTTCGATGAGACTAAGTCAGAGACGCCTTTCAGGAAACGGAAAACAGCATGAGTGACAAACCCAAGCGCCGCAGCCGAGCCTGGTTCGAAGGCAACGACAAGGACGCTTTCCTGCACCGAAGCTGGTTGCGCAACCAGGGGCACCCATCACATGTGTTCGATGGCCGGCCGGTGATCGG